>JBIIWM010000031.1:0-16454 GCA_044338875.1 Pseudohongiellaceae bacterium
TTCCTGATGCTGCTGGGTGGTGGCGTGTACCGAGACCACCCCGGTTTCCGGATTGCTGACGATGGATGATGCTTCCGTGCCGGCCGTACCGCTTTCTCCCAGCAGGTTCAACAGGTTGGCGGTAAGGGTGGGCCAGAAATTGTTGGCGAAGGTCTGCGTCAGGCTTGAGCTGGAATTGTTGCTGCCACCAGCGCCACCGCCGCCCCCGCCGACGTTGCGGACGATAGACGTGGAGATCTGGGCTTCCGTTTGTGAGGTTCTGCTGACATTCACGTAATCAATGTTATAGGTGCGCCAGAAGGGGCTGTCGGGTTCCACCACCAGGTTATTTGACTCGTCGAAGGACCAGCGAATATCGGCCTGGCGGGCAATCCGCTGCAGGATCTGGGGCAGGGACTGGTCGATTGCATTCAGGGTAATCAGGCCGGTGACGCCGGGGTGAACGTCTACATTGATGCCGGCATCCCGGGACATGGTAAACAGCAGGTCACGAATGGGCACGTCCTGGGCAACTATTGTGTAAAGTTCTGGCTCGTTGCCTGGTTGCGGGGCTGTGATCAGGGGGGCAGGATCAACAATGGATGGGATCTCGCCGCCGGTTTGAGCGGTCTGTTGGCTGGCATCTGCCTGGGTAAGGTGACGTCCCGATTGTTCATCTTCAGGGAGCGTAGTACCACAGCCTGTTATAAAAACGGCAAATGCCAGGCTCAAGCCCAGGCTGAACAAGGAGGACGGTAGCTTGTAATTTTTATAGGTATTTCCTGACAAAGGCATCCCCAGATAACGATTCAATTGTCCCGTGGCTGTACATAAACAGCCGAGTTATTCCACTCAGTCCCTTGTCTATAGCCTTTTCAGCCCCTTCCTTGAGAAGGCTAATTACAACCCGTCAGCGTCATGCTGCCATTTTGATAGTGTACACATTCTATAGCCAGAAAACTCTTTTTATCCAAAAGGTTGCACTAATTTTGTCAAATTGGACTGAGGATGTGATTTACACCGCATCCGACCGTTCCAGGTAGTGCAGCAGGCTGGAACTGGTCTCTCTCAGGCGCTGGGACAGCATGGTTACCAATTTGATCAGAATCTTTGATCCAAGTGCCGGCTCTTCCATGATTATGCGGACCATGCTGTCCCTGGAGAACACGGAAAAGATGGTGGCATCAATCGCGATACAAGTGGCAAAACGGGGCTCTCCATCAATCATCGACATTTCACCCAAGGTGGAACCCGGCCCGACATAAGTCATGGAACGACGATCGCCATTGGCATCGGTTTTTACGATATTGATGAGGCCTTCGAGAATGAACAGCATGTAATCGTCGGTGTCACCTTCCTTGATGATGGTTTGGCCAGGTTCAGCCCGATAGATCTGCATGAACAGGGAAAGCGAGTTGATGTCTTCACGAGTGAAGTCTTCAAAAAACTTGGAATGGCCGAGGGTGTTGAACAGCACGTCCACTATGGCACTGGCTGAACCAAGGCAATTAAGATGCCTGAGTACAGAATTGGATTCAGTCTGGTGTTGGTTCATGAATATCCGTGTCATTGAATAGTGCAAAAAGCCACTTGTTCCTGGCTGGCCTAGGGTAGCAGATTTTAACAGCAATGGGAGCGGGGGCCGACACGGCTGTCTTGTCCATTTAATTGTTTGCACTGGCAATTCTTCCATGCAAAGCTTCACCAACTGAGTCATGCAGTAGCGAAATGACCAGACAGCGAGACCAGAGCCACATGTATCTAGAATACTTTTCCCTTCAGCGGCATCCCTTTCGCATCACTCCCGATCCGTCCCTGTTTTTCCCCGGCGGAACCCATGGCAGGGGTGTCGTGCTTGACGCTCTCGTCTATGGCATTACAAGTGGTGAAGGCATACTCAAGGTGGTGGGTGAGGTAGGCAGTGGCAAAACCATGCTTTGTCGCATGCTTGAGGAGCGTTTGCCCAAAAGCGTTGAAATTGTCTATCTCGCCAACCCCAGCCTGAGTGCCCGCGACATCGTTTATGCCATTGCCATCGAGCTGGGGCTGGATGTCGATGCAGCCACAGATCGGTTGCTCGTGATGCACAAACTGCAGGAGTATCTGCTACGCAGACATGGCGAAGGCGGCAGTGTTGTGGTCTTCATAGAAGAAGCCCAAAGCATGCCGCTGGAGACGCTGGAAGAAGTGCGCTTGCTGAGCAATCTGGAAACCCATCGTCACAAGCTCATGCAGATTGTGCTGTTTGGCCAGCCGGAGCTTGACCGCAAGCTGGAACAGAAATCCATCCGCCAATTGCGCGAACGTATTACTCACAGTTTCCAGCTTGATCCGCTCTCTGTGGGTCAAATCCAGGAATATCTGCATTTCCGCTTGCAGTCTGCAGGTTGCCCGTGGCCGCAATTGTTCAGTACCCAGGCTGAAGTCCTGCTGGCAAAAGCATCTACCGGATTGACTCGCCGCATCAACATACTGGCTGACAAGGCCTTGCTGGCGTCCTATGCGGATCCAGCGACACGGCCTGAGCCTCGCAACGGCTCCGGTGAGATACAGCCTATGGTGCTGGCACGCCACGTGAAAATTGCCATCGCTGACAGCGGATACAAGAATTACGGCGGATCCCAGCTGCCATTCTGGCTTGGCTATATGGCGGCAGCAGTGGGTGGGGCCTTGTTGGTTGCACTGGGATTCTGGCTCTGGAATGGTCTGGGTGGTGATCAGCCCGAGCCGTCAGTTGCGATTCAGGCCGAATCACCGGTTGGAACAGTAGCCGTCGCTACTGCTGTTGAGACCCTGCAGTCGCTTCCATCGGCTGAACCACCTGCAGCAACACAACCGGCAACACCAACAGTGGCAATAATGCCAACAACAGCTGCGATCCAGTCTGTTGCGCAAGTTCAGGTTTCAGGCTCCGCCTCTGTGCCCACACAAGTATCCCGGCAAGCACCCGTTGGCGCGGTTGAGCTTAATCCCCCGGTTGTAGTGTCCCGTGCAGACAGCTATCAGCAAACTCAAGTTGAAGTTGCCGAGACTGGCGCAGCCTTGATACCTGACACCACAGAGGCCGTTGCTTCTTTGCCTGAGCCTGCAGTTGAGCCGCTAGTAGAGTCGGCAGTCGAGCCAATAGTTGAAGCAATAGTTGAACCAATAGTTGAACCAATAGTTGAACCAATGGTTGATACCGTAATTGAACCGAATCAGGACAGATATGCTGGCTTGCCGGGTTTGACCAGAATCCGGTTGCTGGCATCCGAAGCCTGGTTACGTACCATGGGTGAGCGAACCGGCTACACGATTCAAATGTATTCTGTCTCGACCGAAAACAGTGAAATGCTGGAAGAGTTTCTCGAGTTCCTCCAGCTGGCCGACATGATGGACAGTACCTATGTATGTCTGATCAGTGGCAATTCCCGACGCGCAGAACAATGGCTGGTGCTGCATGGGGAATATCCGGGGTTGAGTGCCACCAGGGATTTCATCGGTAGCCTGCCACCTTATGTGCTGCAACATAGCCCTTATGCCAGGAATATGAGTGGGATCGCCTGTGCCAATGAGACATTTTCATATTGATTTTTGGGCCGCTTGATAGCAACTTAGGCAGCAACGTTGCGGAAACAACAGACTGGCAAAGCCAGCGGCAAGTACGAATCGCACAAATTGGGGGGAATTTATGTCCATTTATCGAAACATCCTGCTGGTAGCGGGACTGCTGGCTTGGGCAACACTGGCCCAGGCTCAAACTGCCGAAGAAAGACGGCAGAAACTTTCCGGCTCCATCATGCAGCATCCCGGCCAACTCGGAGCATTGGCGCCCGAGAACCTGAACAAGGAAAGGCCGGCGCCCCCCTTCGACCTCACGGGGACCTGGTTCGTGGACCTGAGCGAAGGTTTCGCCAATTTCATGTTTGGACCGCCTTACCCTGAATTCATCGGACAAGCCAAGACCGACTTCGAAGAAGGCCAGGCTGCCCGCGCCGAACGACGTCCCTACCGTGATGCCATAGGCCAGTGCTTTCCGGCGGGTATCCCCATGATCATGACCCGGGTGTGGCCCATCGCAATGGTGCAGCTGCCAACGGTCATCTACATGATCTCAAACTTCAACAACAGCTTTCGCCAGATCTATCTCGATGGCAGGGATTACACCAATCCGGATGAGGTGATCTACACCTACAACGGTGAATCGCTCGGGAAATGGGAAGGGGATACGCTGGTGGTTGATACCCAGTATATTGAAACCTATAACCACTACATTGATACTGGAATCCCCATTTCCGAGGAATTCCGGGTGCAGGAACGCATCAAACTGCTGGAAGGCGGCGAGATCCTGCAAATCGAGTACATCATGACCGACCCGGTAAACTGGGTCGGGGAATGGCGCAATACCAAGCAATGGTTGCGTGTGGACAATACTGATATCGGGGAAGTCGAATGCCTGCCCGATCTCAATGACAATCTTCCCAGTACCCAGGCCGGACAAGTAGGGCTCGAACGTTGAGAGCAATACAGTCAGTGATCACCAGAGCCAATAGAGAGGCGACCATGTTTATCCAGCTCATCAAACACAATGCAACCAAGCTCCTTTTGCTAACCGGCCTGTTGAGCGTTCCGGTCTATGCGCATCATTCAACCGCAGCTTTTGATACGGAAAAGGTCGTGCGCATCGAGGGTACCATCACCCAGTTCCGCTGGATCAATCCACATGCCTCCATCAAGATCGATGGCGATGCGAGTGAAGGTATTGACGGTCTGTGGACGGTAGAGATGACTGCTCCCAATATCCTGTTGCGCCAGGGGTGGAAGCGCAATTCCCTGAATGAGGGTGACAAGGTGGTACTGTTCGTCAATCCGCTGAAGAATACCGTGACCTTGAATGACGGCAGTCAGGGGGGCTTGTACATAGGGGCGATCCTGGCCGACGGCACGACACTTGGCCAAACCGATGGGCAGGGCCAAGGCACTGCAGATTAAGCAGGTTAATCAGACTCACTATCAGCTCAACCGATCAGGGTGACAGTACTGCCCTGGCACTCACGGTAATGGATATTACGGTCTCACCGGGTTCGGCTACCGGAGGCGCGTAATCCATTGCCGGGCTACTGAAGGTCTCCATCGCGAATTTCTGTCTCACATCCATGAAATTGGGCGTGCCGTCCATGCTGACCTCAACCAACTCTGCAGATTGCTTGCCCAGGGCTTCAGCGGCACCTTGCGCCCGGTTCTGCAATTTCTGCAATGCGGCCTTGGTCAGTTCAGCCGCGACCTGTTCATGGGCCGCATCGGACAGTGTGTAGTAAAGGCCATCCAGGGTAAGTCCTCTTGCCTGAAGTTCTCCGGCAAGCTCAAGCAGGGCGGCACTGTCCTTGCTCGTAATGTTCAGCCCTTGCTGCGCGCGAAACACCGGGTTGTTGATATCGGTACGCGTTGGACGATCGGTTTGTACGATCTGCACATGGTAGTGCGTGGTACTGTATTCAAGAGAAGACACGGCTCTCACCAGTTCAAGTGCTTCACTCATTATCTTGTTCACTTCGTTTTGCAGCTCGGTCCGGTCACGCCCCTGGGCGATATATTGCAGTGACACGTTCAGGGTATCCTGCTCGACACGTTGCTGCTCGGTAAGACTGAGGTTGAGGGCCAGCTGTCCGCTTTGCAATTCCCCCAGGCTCAACTGGTTTTGGGCCAGCGCGGGCGAGGTAAGGCACAGGCTCGATATCAAGCCAAATAGCAGCATCGATAGTGTGCGTTGCATAACAGGGCTTTTGAGGACAGGGATTTTCATGACAGGAACTCCGCGCTGCAGGCGTCAAAAGAGGTGCTTCAGTGTAACGGGATGTTTCCGGGCAAAGAAAGCACGATGGCTGACTTGTTAAGCCGGGCTTCAGGCTCCTCCAAAAAAAACGCCGGCGCAAAGGCCGGCGTATCGTATTGCCGCGCTACGTCTTACTTCATGCGCAAGACGAAAATGTCATCGTTGCGGCTGGGATCGGTAGCGGCGCGAATCTCGGCCACTTGCGCTGCAGTGACGGCAGGGGCGGCATTGCCCCAGCTGCTGCGGACGAAAGTGAGAGTATCGGCAATCTGTTGATCGCTCAGCAGTTGACGGAAGTAAGGCATATCGTTCACGTCAGGACCGGCTTCGGCAATCACACGCAGCGAACCGTTGAGCGTGATGTTGATCAGCGAGCTTGGGTCCGCATCGAGGATCACGGGGTTGCCAGCCAGGGGTGGCTGATAAGGATAGTAGCCAGCACCGCTGGTGACATGGCAGTTGGAGCAATATTCGAAATAGGTCTGGGAGCCGGGTTTGCTGAAGTCCAGCGCCAGCAACTGGTTGGTTTCAGCCTCACTATAGGCGTAAGGAGTGGCATTGCTTTCCTTGGCGGGTGCGAGGGACTTCAGGTATTCAGCCATGCCATTCAGGTCATCCTGGCTGAAATGCGCAGTGGAGTTGTTCACCACTTCTACCATGGTGCCGAAAGCCGTGCCGAAACGGTTGTGACCGGTACCCAAAAATTCTGCTACATCTTCTGCAGTCCAGCGACCCAGGCCAGAGTTGATATCGCCATTCAGGCTGGACGCATGCCAGTAATCCAGTGCTGCGCCGGAGAGGAAGTCGCTGTCGCTGTTATCCAGGCCTTTTTCCTGCATCAACAAGCCGCGCGGTGTATGGCATGCGCCGCAGTGGCCCAGGCCCTGAACCAGGTAGGCACCACGGTTCCACAGATCGGATTGGTCGGCATCAGGTGCGTACGGATCAAAGTCGACGTTCAGGATATTCCAGATCGCCAGTGGCCACCGTGGGCTCTTCCAGCCGGCAATTTCGGATGGCAGGTTGGGCTGATTGACGGGTTCCACATCGTTCATGATGAAGTCGAACAATGCGCGCATATCCTGTTCAGACATCTTGGCATAAGAGGGGTAGGGCATGGCTGGATACAAGCGGTGACCATCCTTGGCGACACCGGTGCGCATCACCCGATCGAATTCTTCAAAGCTGTAGGAGCCGATACCGGTTTCAGTGTCGGGCGTGATGTTGGTCGCGTAGATGTTACCGAGCATCGGAACAGCCATCTTGAGACCGCCTGCAAGGGGAGCACCTTCCTCAGTTGAGTGGCAGGCTACGCAGTTGCCAAGACGCGCAACATATTCACCATGAGAGATGCCTGCAGCAGCTGCTTGTGCACTGCTGTCTGTGGCGGAAGTGCTTTCGGTGGTTACCGTCTCTGCACCACAACCAGCGATGGTTACAACTGCAAGTAGAGCCAGGCTCAGCTTGATAAAGGACATGTTTTTTCCCCTTTTTGTTTTGGGTTCGGTTTTTCGGTTCTGTTTTCGGTTCTGTTTTTGGTTCTTTTTTAGTTCGGCATTCAGTTCGGCATTCGATCCGGCGCTCCGGCTTTAGAGTCTGTTTTTATTTTATTTTGTTGGTTCTTGTCGGGCTTGTTTGTCGTCAGGAATAGGCTTCGTCGCTCCATTGCCCACGACCGGACATGATGTCGGGGAAGGTTAGCAAATAACCACAGAAATGCCTATGGCTTTTACTATAGGGGCACGGCATGCCAATCCCCTACAAAGCTTTAATGGAGCTCTAATGGGCAGCTAATGGATCGCAGCCTTGTGGGAGGACACTGAAGGCAGGCACCAATCTGCCTGCAGGATGGCCTGCTCCAGCAGATTGAATATCAGGTAGAGCATTGACGGGTCGAGGTTCAGGACCAGCCCCTGGCCGTGTTCGGGCGATAACTGCAAAGAGGTGACTCCCGCACCGGCATCCTGCACATTGACCCGGAATCCGAGAACCCCTTCCTCGCCCAAAGGATAAGCCCGAATGCTCTCCACCTTGTACTGCTGGTCGAAAGCTCCCTGCCTGAAGCGCTCCAGGGTGCCGCGATCGGATGACAGGTTCTGGATGCCGCCGGCCTTGTCCATCCGGGTACACAGTACCTGGAGCAGCAAGTTAGCGTAGCGTCGGGTCAGCCAAACACGCAACTCGCTGTTTGCGCCGGTCCTGGCGCGCAAAAGGAGGCGGTCCTGATTTGGGTGATATGTAATGTTGATTTGCTGCAATACTTCAGTCATTGGAGTGCAGGACTTTTCCCTGAAAAAAATCGAGTCGACAAATTACCAAGTGAGTCAAACTCACCGCAATATTTATTGCTAGAATGTTACCCGTTTTGACGCCAGCAAGGGCTGGGTCCTGCTTCTATTGGACTCAATGACAATACTAGGCATGAAGAAGATACTTGGCATGAAAAAGATACTTGTTACCCGCGCATGGCCAGAGTCAGTGGAAGTGCTGTTGAAAAGCCGCTATGAAATCACCTTCAGAAATGCGGCACTGAGTACGGATGAGTGGCGAGCAGCCTTGCAGACATACGATGCCGTATGTCCCTGCGTGGCAGACCGGCTTGATGCCAGCGTGTTCGACAACCTGAAACCGCACACGCAACTGATTGCCAACTATGGCGTGGGTTATAACCATATCGACATTGCAGCGGCGACACGTTGCGGGCTGGCGGTGACCAATACCCCGGGTGTGCTGACCCATGCCACTGCCGATTTGGCCATGACTTTGTTACTGATGCTGGCCCGTCGTGCCGGAGAAGGCGAGCGTCAATTACGTGCAGGCCAATGGACCGGCTGGTACCCAACCCATCTCATGGGCGCCATGGTAACCGGTGCCACGCTGGGAATCGTGGGCATGGGCAGAATCGGTCAGGCCATGGCCCATAAGGCCCATTACGGATTCGGCATGAAAATCCTGTATCACAGCAGGCATGCAGTGCAGGATGCCGAGGTGCAGGATATGCAGGCAGAGTTCTGCGGTGATTTGCTTGATCTGTTGCGTCGCTGCGATTATGTGTCCTTGCATTGTCCAGGTGGGGCGGAAACCAGGCACATGTTCAGCAGCGAAAAATTCCGGTGCATGCAGAAACATGCGTATCTGATCAATACCTCGCGTGGCGATGTAATCGATGAGCAGGCACTGCTTGCTGCACTCGAGGCAGGCCAGCTCGCAGGCGCAGGTCTTGATGTCTTCGAAAATGAGCCGCAGGTTCCAGCTGCGCTCTGCTCCCGCGAGGACGTGGTCCTGTTGCCCCACCTCGGCAGTGCAACCCTGACGACCCGGACCGCGATGGGCATGCGGGTCCTGCGCAACCTTGATGCATTCTTCAGCGGTGCCGCCCTGCCAGACAAGGTAGGTTGAGCAAGGCGGGCAAAGCCAGGAAAGAGCCAGGAAAGAGCCAGGAACGACCGGAAGGCGACATCTGCAAGGAGGAGCCTGCAATGGCCAGTAGAAAGAAAGAGTCAATGCGCTGGTTGAAAAGGCGAGTGGTGCAGTTTAGTCTTGGCTACATGCTCCAATAACAAGAGCAACAAGAAGAAGCTGCCATGGCACAGTCTGACGTTCCCTCCATCAATCTTGCATACGCATTTTCCATGCGTATCGACAGCAGTGGCAGATTGGCCTTCAACGGGGAGATGCGTACACGCATCTTCGAACCCGCCAGCGGTGGTGAAATCTGGGGGCCGAAACTGCAGGGCAGGGTAGTTCCGCAAAGTGGGGCGGATTTCGCCAGCAACGAGCTGATGGATGCCCACATGATGCTGCAAGCCGGCGACGGTACGTGGATCTACATGAATCTGCTCGGCTACGAGCACAATAACACCGAAGATGGGACTCCCTATTTCAGGGTCACTCCCTATTTCGATACCCCTGAAGGCCCCTATGCATGGCTCAGCAAGACCGTGTTTATCGGTACTGCGGAACGACATCACAATCCTGCCTATACCCTCATCCATTTTCACGAGTTGCTATAAAAGAACATGATGCAGCCTCGCAAAGGAAATCCATGAACCCGCAGCGCAGAATGCTCATAAAACTGGGAACAATGGGATCTGTGCTGGCTCCTTTGGGAACTCTGCGGGCGTCCGGACTGCCTGCATCAATAAAATCGTTGCCGATAACAGACAATTTGGCCCGTCCCTTGTTTGCTTCCGGCAGCTGGTTGCTGGCAGATACTGCCCTTACTGTGTTTGATGGTGAGGGACTTTACCTCTATCCCTCGTGGGGACAGCCGCGTGCTTATCACATCACTCGCACGCCAGCCCAGGGCATGCTGGTTAATCTGGAGTTTCGCAATCCCGCCAGCGGTGAATTATTGTGGACCCAGTCACTACGCGGTGAAATGAAATTTGCTGGCAAGGTTTGTGGGCATGTTGAGGATGCGGGAACCCTGGCGGGACTCCATTTGGCGCCATTGAACGTTCCACCCAGTCATGCCGCTACTGCTGTTTAGAATTGACTGTTGCTGTGTAATCCCATTCCATGTAAACCGAGTGACGGTTCATGCGTTATGGTCACCAAACACCAATGCAGAATGTCGTCATGGGATTCAAATCCGCGTCCTTGCAGCCCGGTCTGGGTGATCCACTTTTGATGCTCGGCTATGATCTCGGCAAAGAAGACACGCCTGTCAGGAGCAATGTTCTGCAACAACAGCAAATCCTCGACAAGTTCCTGGCTGGCGTGCAGAAACGTGCCTTTCGCATGGCGCGTATCGCTACCGGCAATCCCGATGATGCTTTTGATATCGTCCAGGATACGATGCTGAAATTGGTCGAGAAATACCCGGACAAACCGGAAGCAGAGCTGGGACCGCTGTTTTTTTGCATTTTGCAGAGTCGTATCCGTGACTGGTATCGGCGCAGCTCAGTCCGCAATCGCCTGCGCAGTTGGCTTTCGCATGATGAAGAGGAGGAGGACGATCCCCTGCAAAGTGTGGAGGATCCGGCCAGTCGCTCTGGGGAGGAACTATTGATTGCGGAAAGAAGCATTGAGGTTCTCAATGCGGCCTTGCATCAGCTTCCGCTCCGGCAGCAACAGGTATTCCTGTTGAGAGCCTGGGAAGGATTGGATGTAAAACAAACGGCACAGGCCATGAATTGTGCTGAAGGCAGTGTCAAAACCCATTATTCGCGCGCCTTGACTGCATTGAAAGGCAAACTTGGAGCTCATTGGCAATGAACCCCCGGGACCCACTCCTGCAAGCACACGAAAACGACGAGCTTTTGCTGAGCCAGGTGAAACTGGAGTTGGATCGGAGTTGTGCAGCGCTTGATGGCCACACGGTCTCGCGCCTCAATGCCATGCGCCATGCCGTGCTTGAGCAGAAGTTGCGCAAGCGCAAGCCGTTGCTGATGCCCTTTGGCGGTCTGGTGACTGCCTGTGTACTGGTGCTTGCCTTTACGATATTTCCCCGGTCGGGCCTGGTGCCGGAGAATGCTACCGCGACGAACAGTACTGCGACGAATGCTGCGTTGGAAGATATTGAAATCCTCACTTCTGAGGAGAACCTGGAGTTTTACGAGGACTACGAATTTTATCAGTGGCTGGCTGCAAATGAGTCATCCATCTAGCTGGTTGGAAGCAAGGTAAACACTAAATCAATGAACATGATTGCCAGACTACTTCTCCTGCTGTTATTGCCAAGCCTTGTGTTGGCACAGGAGGGTATTGCCTGGGAAGAGCTGGCTCCAGATGAGCGTGACTTGCTGGAGCCCCTGCAGGAAGACTGGTCTTCCCTCAATCCCCAGCGGCAGCAGCATCTGCTGAATGGCGCCAGGCGCTGGCGAGCACTTGATGGCGAGGCAAGGGAGCAGGCGCAACAACGCTTCCAGGAATGGAGTCAGCGCAGCCCGGACCAGCGTGACCGCATCCGGGGTCGATTCGATGATTTCCGCAGCCTGCCCCCGGACCAGCAACGCAGCATGCGTGAGCGATTCAGGGAGTACCAGACGCTGCCGGATGAGCGCCGTCTCAGATTGCGTGAACAGTTCCGTAACCGGCGAGACCTGGCACAACCCCCTGGCAACAGACCGGATCGGCCGCGCCCACCGGGTCCGCCAGATCGGCCGGCCCCGCCACCGCCCCAGGGTCGTTAAAAAAACCGGGAAAAGCTGAAAACAGGCTGCTATTACAGTATCCGGCCAGGGTCCAACTTGATTTAGCCATCTCGGCTCAGTATCCTTCCGGCATAAGCTTTTTCCTGTTTAGATCCGTATTCTTGAGGAATACCGTTTGGCCACGGCCTTGTTCCAGCAACTCTCTTTGCTTCGCCTGCTTTTGCTCTCGCTGAGCCTCTGCACTCTCTCCGCAACAGTCTTTGCGCAGGCTGGATCCAGGCCTGCCCTGCTGTTTGATTCTGCCAACTCCTTTTATCATTCACTGAGTGGTTCCCTGAACCTGGGTTCCGGTTCCTCTGGCGTTCATGCCATCGTGCCGGAAGGGACGATGTTGCTCCCTCGTTCAATGCGGTTCCTGCTGTGGGTAGAGTTGGGCCCGGGACAACTCAATGTATTGGAAAGGGTAGGTCCGGACAGTTTGGTGCTGCGCAAGCGTATCCCTGTTTCCATAGGCAAAGAGGGGATAGGCAAACGTCTTGAGGGTGACAAGAAAACTCCCGTGGGCATTTATCGACTTACCAGCTTTCTGCGCGATGCCCAGTTGGATGACTTCTATGGGGAAGGTGCCTACCCGCTCAATTACCCCAATCCCCGTGATGCCATACTGGGCCGTACCGGCCATGGCATCTGGCTGCATGGTTTGCCCAAAAACACCGAACAAAGACCCTTGCTGGACAGTGATGGCTGTATTGTCATCGATAATGAAAGCCTGGGCGAGCTGCAGGACAACATCGTTGCCGGTCATACGTGGATTGTAATGAGCCCGAGCTCCATCAAATGGATACCTGCCGCTACCCACAAGTCTGAGCGCAGGGGGTTGCAGTCGGCCTTGAATGCGTGGAGGCAGGCATGGGAAGCGAAGGATGATGAATCCTACCTGGATTATTATGCAGACGATTTTACCGACTTGTACCGCAACAAGGCGGCCTGGTCTGACTACAAGAGGCGCGTGAACGGCAACAAGCGCCTTATCAAGGTGGAATTTTCGGACATGAGCATGATGGCCGATCCTTTGCATAAAGAACTGGTTACAGTGCGCTATTATCAAAAATACCAAAGCGACAATTACGACTGGGCCGGATGGAAAGAACAGGTCTGGCGTAATTCAGATCAAGGTTGGAAGATTGTTTACGAAGGAAGTGGCTAGACCCATGTTGAAGACTTATCCCGTGCGTAAACTGAGTATCCTCGCCATCCTGGTGTTTGGCGCGGTTGCAGCTTGCGTGCAATTGCCAGAGGACAACAAACCCAGCGCCAGCGCACAGCAGGACACTGGCACTGGCGAAGTGCCAATGCCGGATCAACCGGCACTCACTGCTCTACCCACTGAAGCGGCGGAAAGCATTGCCGGGCAAGCTGACGACCAAGACGCGCAAAGACCAGAACCGGCTATAGACCAAGAAACCGCAGCGCTGGTGAATCCAGGCGCTGCAAATCCAGATTCGGGAACCGGCATTTCTGCACCGGTTGCCGGGATCAGTGTTATCGATGAGTATCGGCAAAATGTTGAAAAACTCTGTACCCAGATTGGCGACAAATTGGGCAGTGTCAGTAGTGAAGATTGTTTGGGCCAGAAATTTCATTTTGGTGGCGGCTTCAGCATCAATAACCGCCCTCTGGTCGTCAAGGAAGTGGCTCCGGAAATGCACACGGACGAAAGTATCAGGGTGTTTTTGATGGGAGGTATTCACGGTGATGAATATTCCTCCATCTCAATCATCTTCAAATGGCTGGAGATGTTTTCGCCTTCGTCACTTGAAGGTGATTTCCACTGGCGTGTTGCACCTGTAGTGAATCCGGATGGTTTGCTGGATGAAGGCCAGGCCAAGCGGCAGAATGCCAATGGTGTGGATCTGAACAGGAATTTTCCTTCCCAGGACTGGAGCGCAAATGCAGTCACCTACTGGCAGGAAAGTACTGGCAAGAATCCGCGCCGCTTTCCCGGAGAAAGTGCTGCCAGTGAACCCGAGGTGCAATGGATCATTAGCCAGATTGAGGAATTCAACCCTGATGTAATTGTATCCGTCCATGCCCCTTATCACCTGCTGGATTTCGATGGTCCGGCGCAAGCGCCTAACAAGATTGGTGAGCTCTATTTGCATCAATTGGGGGTTTATCCAGGCTCTCTTGGCAACTATGCAGGTTTAAACAAGCGCATTCCCGTTGTCACTCTTGAACTTCCGTCTGCAGGCATCCTGCCTCCCACCGACCAAATCCGCATGATGTGGCAGGACTTGGTAGTATGGCTGGACAAGGAAGGTCGCAAGACCCTGTTGAACTGAACAAGCCGGGTACCTTGATGCCGGGTCGCATCTGAAAAACCAATAGCAACTCCCGGTATCAGGACACCAAATCCCAACCCCATTCGTGAAAGTCTCCACGCTTTCAAACGGTTCACGCTACAAAAAAGCATGCTTTTTGCAAATGTGAACGAATTGGGGAATTGCCATGAAGTTCCAAGGCCTGCATTTACGATGCAAGATGAATGACTATACTTCGCCCTTTTTCTGATTACCCGGATCACCAGATGAAACAAACATGTCTGGCGACCTTCGCGTTGCTTTTTGGCGTGTTGGCAGCCTCCCACAGCCATGCCCAGGCAAGCAATGAAGAAGCGGCAATAGCTGCTTCTTTCGAACGCAAGCAGATTGAAATCGTGCGTACTGACAATGAGCCTGTAATTGATGGTGTGCTGGATGATGAGCTGTGGCAACACGCGACAGCCATCAGGGACATGCACCAGTTCCAGCCGGTGGACCATGGAGAGCCATCGGAAAGAAGCGAGTTTTACATCGCCTACAGCCAGAACTTTTTTTATATTGGCGCGCGTCTTTATGATGATGAAGCTGATGCCATTGTGGCGCGCCAGTTGGTACAAGGCGGTGACATCCGCAGTGATGACTCTCTTGAGTTCATTCTTGATACTTTCAACAATGGTCGTACCGGCTACCATTTCCAGGTAAATCCCAACGGGATCCGCCGCGAAGCGGTGTTCGAAAATCCCAACATGCTGAACGAAGACTGGGCAGGCATCTGGAAGGTCGAGACGCGTGTGGATGACGAAGGCTGGGTTGCTGAAATCGCGATTCCGTTCAACACGCTCAATTTCGATCCGAATTCGTCTGAGTGGGGCTTTACCATTGCCCGGACCATCGCGCGCAAACGTGAAGAGCTGGCCTGGTCTTCCTACAATCGCACCATCAACCCTACTACCACAGGCCTGATCACCGGCATCAAGGACATCCGCCAAGGCAAGGGTCTGGATATTATTCCATCTGTGACGCTGGCTACGACCGAAAACTATGTCACTGGTGTGAGCGATGTGCGTTTTGATCCTTCGCTCAACGTATTCTATAAAGTTACGCCCAATCTCACTGGCGCGCTTACGCTAAACACGGATTTCTCCGCCACCGAAGTGGACAACCGGCAGGTGAACCTGTCGCGCTTCTCGCTGTTTTTCCCGGAGAAACGCGATTTCTTCCTGCAGGATGTGGATATTTTCAGTTTTGGTGGCTTGAACCAGAACGGCATTCCCTTCTATTCGCGCCGTATCGGTCTGGGTAGTAACGGACAGCCAGTGGATCTTGATCTTGGTATAAAGCTTACGGGCAGGGTGGGTGACTGGAACGTCGGTGGCCTGATGGTGCAGCAAGGCGATACTCCCAGACTGGATGGCCAATCGGTATTCGTGGGGCGTGCCACTGCCAATGTCCTGTCTGAGTCGAATGTGGGCGCCATCTTTACCTATGGCGATCCCAACAGTGAAACCGGCAACTCGGTGGCAGGGATGGATTTCCGTTACCAGAACACCCGTTTTTCTTCTACCCATTCATTGCGCGGCAATGCCTGGTACCAACAGTCCAGTACTGACGGCATCAGTGGCGATGACAAGGCCTATGGTGTGCAGGGCAGCCTGGATACCCAGAACAACGGTTTCGGAGTCTTTTCCAACTACACGTATATTGGCGAACAGTTCAATCCAGCGCTGGGCTTTGCCAACAATACCGGTGTGCGCAGTATCGATCTGGGTGGCAATGCGCGCTATTTTCTCAAGGACAATGCCCTGTTCAGGAATGTGTTCAGTTTCATGCGTATGGGCTACACCGAGAAGCTGGATACCGGGAAAATGCAAACCCAGGACTTGTTCTGGCGCGCGATCAACCTGAGCACCCACTACGGTGGCCAGGTTGGTGGCGGCTTCTATGCAGGCAAGGAAGGATTGGAACGGGATTTCCAGATTCGTCCGGGCATGTACATTCCAGCCGGTATTTACAGCTATGATGGCATCCAGGGTGAATTGCGCTTTTCAGAACAGCGTGCGTTAGCGCCACGCATGAGTTTTAGCAAGGGTGGCTTCTACAATGGCGATCGTACCCAATACAACCTGGGAGTAACCTGGCGTCCGGACCAGCATTTCTTCATGGGTTTTGATTACAACTTCCAGGATGTGGCCTTGCCGGCAGGGGATTTTGTGGTACGCCTGATCAGGATGAATGCCAATTACG
>JBIIWM010000209.1:0-5043 GCA_044338875.1 Pseudohongiellaceae bacterium
AGTTGTCATCGAGCAGCACCATGTCGGATGCTTCCCTCGCAACATCAGTGCCGCTGCGACCCATGGATACGCCGATATCTGCTTGTCTCAGCGCCGGCGCATCGTTCACGCCATCCCCGGTCATGGCCACGTACTCGTTGCGCGCTTGCAAGGCTTTCACGATGCGGATTTTCTGCGCCGGGTCCATGCGGGCATATACCCGTACATGGGTTACTTGGGCGGCAAGCGCTGCATCATCCATCTCTGCCAGTTGCTTGCCAGTGAGCAATTGGGTCTCCGACTGTGCCAGATCCAGGCGTTTGGCTATGGCGAGGGCTGTGGCGGGATGGTCGCCGGTGATCATTGCTGCAGTGATCCCGGCGGCTTTGCACGTGGCGATGGCAGCGGCTGCTTCGATGCGTGGAGGATCAATGAGTCCGACAAGGCCAATAAAGTGCAAACCGGTTTCTGCTGTGTCAGTGGCAGGCACTGCATCCCAACTGCGCGCGGCAAACGCCAGTACGCGCAGGCCCGCAGCGGCCATGGCGGCGGCTTCTGCATTGATCGCGGTGGCATCCCAGTGCTGATCGGTGCTGCCGTTGCTGCAACTGCTCCAGTGGCCGTTGCATAACGCGATCACAGCTTCGGGCGCTCCCTTGGTGTAAGCCACAATGCGCTCACTACTGTCGTGGAAGGTGGTCATGCGCATGCGCAGCGATTCAAACGGAAGTTCCGATATTCGAGGCATGGCAAGGTTCAGTGTTACTTGATCCATCCCTTGCGCCAGTGCTGCAGCAAGCAGCGCAGCTTCGGTGGGTTCGCCAAGAATGGATCCGTCTTGTTGCGTTGCATCGTTGCACAGCAACATGGCAGCAAACAATTCAGTGGCGGTGGCTGGCAAGGGCCCGTTCGTTCTGCTGCGAACACCATCCTGCCAGATACTGTCTACCTGCAAGCGGTTTTCGGTGAGGGTCCCGGTTTTGTCAGAACAGATCCAGGTGATCGAACCGAGCGTCTCAACGCTGCTCAGTGTGCGCATCAGCGCCTGATGGCGCGCGAGGCGGTAAGCGCCCAGGGCCAGTGCGATGGTGACTACCGCGGGCAAGGCTTCCGGAATCGCGGCCACAGCAAGACTCACGGCAGTGAGCAGCATCAGCAATACCGGTTCGCCGCGGAGCAGCCCGGCCAGGAAGATCAACGCACAAATTCCCAGAATGGTGATTGCCAGACGCTTGCTGAACACCGTCAGGCGTTTCTGCAGAGGCGTTTGGGTATCCTCTGCCGCGTCGAGCAGATTGGCGATGCGCCCGAGTTGGGTCTGCATGCCAGTGGCAACCACCAATGCAGTGCCACGACCATTGGTGATCATGGTGCCCTTGAAAGCCATATTCTGGCGATCGCCCACACTTGCCTTGGGATCCGGCACGCTTCCAGTGTGTTTGTCAGCAGGGACTGATTCACCCGTCAGGGCCGCTTCATTAATTTGCAATGCAGCTGCTTCGAGCAGGCGCAGATCGGCGGGCACCAGATTACCTGCCTGCAATAACACAAGGTCACCTGGTACCAATTCACTGGCGGGAAGGCTGAGGGTGCGTCCATCCCGGATCACTGCAGCGAGTGGGGCTGCCAGCTGTTTCAAAGCGTCCATGGCCTTTTCTGCGCGCAGTTCCTGAGTGAAGCCGATCATGGCGTTCAGGGCCAGAATTGCAATGATGACCAGGGCGTCTGCCAAATCACCGGACATGCCGGCAAGAATTGCTGCCGCGACCAGGATGAGGATCATGAAGTCACTGAACTGGTTCAGCAGGATTTTGAGGGGCGAACTTTTACGGGCTGTCTGCAAAAGGTTGGGACTGTACTGCCCCAGGCGCGCTTGGGCTTCTGCTGCTGACAGGCCTTGCGTGGCATCACTGCCCAGCAGATGCAAGGTTTCCGCCGCTGACAGCGTATGCCAGGCAGTGTTGGCAGCGGCTTGTGTTTCGGTAGTGTGTTGCTCAGTCATGGCGCGGACACCTCAAGTGCAACTATGCCAGAGATGCCAGGCACTGGCACTCCTCACAGCGAGGAGCAGCAGTGTAGGTTCAATGCGGCTTGTTAATGTGGCTTCAGCGGCATGATGTTCACCACTTGCACGCCGGCTGAAACCGGTTCGCGGCGTGCACCCGCTTGCTTCAGGCGTTCGAGGTAGTCTTGCCAGAGCTGGTCGTGGCCAAGCGCCAGTTCGTACAGGTATTCCCAGGTGTAGATGCCGGTATTGTGGTCATCGTCGAAATGCAACTGCACCGCATAATGTCCCACAGGTTCAACGCGATCGATCTTCACATTGATTTTGCCGGTTTGCAGTACTTCGGTGCCGATGCCATGGCCGCGCACTTCTGCGGACGGGGAATGCACGCGCAGGAATTCTGCCGGCAGCGTGAAGCTGACGCCATCCGGATACTGCAGCTCCAGCGTGGCAGAACGTTTATGCAGGCGTATATCGGTTGGTTGCATGTGGGTAACCTGTACTGCGTCAGTAAGTGTCAAAGAATGAAGCGGCTGAGATCTTCGTTGGCGGCCAATTCGCCCAGATGGCTTTCAACAAATGCGGCATCGATGACAATGTTGGCATTGTTGTTCTTCACCATGGCGTCGGCACCGAACGAGAGATCTTCCAGCAATTTTTCCAGCACGGTATGCAAGCGGCGCGCACCGATATTTTCCGTGCGCGTGTTTACTTGCCAGGCGATTTCAGAAATGCGTTCAATGCCGTCGGTAGTGAATTCCAGCTGCAAGCCTTCCGTTGCCAGCAAGGCTTGATACTGTTTGCACAGCGATGCATCCGGTTCCGTGAGGATGCGCTTGAAATCTTCAGCAGTGAGTGCGTTCAGTTCCACGCGGATCGGCAAGCGTCCCTGCAATTCCGGAATCAGGTCTGAGGGCTTGGACAGATGAAAGGCGCCGGACGCAATGAACAGGATATGGTCGGTTTTCACCGAGCCGAATTTGGTGCTGACCGTGCAGCCTTCTATAAGCGGCAACAAGTCGCGCTGCACCCCTTCGCGCGATATGCCGCCGCTGGATTGGTCGTTGCGTGACGTGACCTTGTCGATCTCGTCGATGAACACGATACCGGTTTGTTCGGTGAGTTCGATGGCGCGCGTTTTCAGCTCCTCCTCGTTGACCAGCTTGGAGGCTTCTTCATCCTGCAAGGCTTTCAAGGCAGCTTTCACGGTCATGCGCCGTGTCTTCTTGCGGCTACTGCCCATCGTAGAAAACATGCTGCTGAGTTGGTTGGTCATGTCCTCCATGCCGGGCGGGGCGATGATCTCCATGCTGCTGGCACGCTCACTTGTCTTTACTTCGATTTCCTTGTTGTTGAGCTGGCCTTCGCGCAGCTTTTTGCGAAAGACCTGGCGCGTGTCATTGTCTGTATCGGTGGAGCCGGGCAGCAGGATGTCGAGCACCTGGTCTTCTGCTGCGTTGGCTGCCTGCGAACTGACGCGTTCGTATTCCTGTTCACGCAGCATCTTCACGGCAATGAAGGCGAGGTCGCGGATAATGGAATCGACATCACGGCCGACGTAGCCCACTTCGGTGAATTTGGTCGCTTCCACCTTGATGAAAGGCGAGCCCGCCAGTCTGGCCAGGCGACGGGCGATTTCGGTTTTGCCGACGCCGGTGGGGCCAATCATCAGGATGTTCTTGGGGGTAACTTCATTGCGCAGTGCTTCCGGCAGCTGCATGCGACGCCAGCGGTTGCGCAGTGCGATGGCGACGGCACGTTTGGCGGCATCCTGGCCGACAATGTGTTTGTCGAGCTCGGCGGCTATTTCACGGGGACTGAGTTGGGCCATGGGCATTGTGTATGTTTCAGCAGGTCAGTTCTTCGATGGTCAGGTTATGGTTGGTATATACGCAAATGTCGGCAGCAATGTGCAGGCTTTTTTCGACGATGTTGCGGGCATCCAGCTCGGTAGTGTTGAGCATGGCGCGCGCAGCTGCCTGGGCATAAGAGCCGCCGGAACCGATCGCCATCAGGCTGTCTTCCGGTTCGATGACATCGCCGTTGCCGGTAATGATCAGGGACGCTTCCTTGTCGGCCACCAGCAACAGGGCTTCCAGGCGGCGCAGCGCGCGGTCACTGCGCCAGAGTTTGGCGAGTTCAACCGCAGCACGGGTAAGTTTGCCGTGATGCTTTTCCAGTTGTTCCTCGAAGCGTTCGAACAGGGTAAACGCATCAGCGGTACCGCCCGCAAAACCGGCGATTACCTGGTCACGATACAGGCGGCGCACCTTGCGGGCATTACCCTTCATCACAGTGGCACCCTGGCTTACCTGACCGTCACCGCCTATGACTACTTTGCCATTGCGACGAACCGAAAGGATGGTAGTGCCGTGCAGTTGTTCCATGCGAACTCCGGGTGAGACAGGTCAGGCTGTTGGCAGCACACGTGTGGATTAAGGTCGAGTACAGCAATGTTGAGGCGCCGCGCCTGATTTCAAGGTGCGTTCGGGCTGCGTGGAAGCAGGCTTATTCCCGCATCAGCAGCGGTATTGAGTCGATATTGTTTTCCGACAGGAGATCCCGGGCGGTATCTGCGGCGCTGCGCCCGAGGAAGGGTCCTACCTGGACGCGGTGCCAGGTCTTGCCAGAGACCACACCCGGTACGATGTTTGCGCTCATGTTCAGCAAGATGATCTTGGCGCGCCGGCTTTCGGCATCCATGCGATCCTGAAAAGACCCTGCTTGCAGCAGGTATTTGGTTGGATCCTGCGGCTCGGCATTGGTAGTGACGGCGGGAGTACCAGCGTTGGCCAGCGCGCTGGCGGCAGCCTCGGCAACGGTGCCGGGTGCTGGTGGAACATTCACCATAATCTCGGCATTGGCGAGCTCGTCATAAAACCCGAAATCGAAAGTAGGCCGATTGGGGTTTGCTGCGGCGCTGGCGGCTGCTGTCTGGGTTGCTTCGGTAATTTCGGTGTCAAGTTTGATGATGCCCAGATAGCCGATGCCGACAATCAGAAAGCCGCAGCAGATTCCGCCGAGGAACCAGCTCCAATGCGTGCTCTTGACGCTGTCTG
>JBIIWM010000211.1:0-4990 GCA_044338875.1 Pseudohongiellaceae bacterium
AGCCATCATGGCAGAGGGCCGGGACAACCATGCCAGCATTGATAGCACCACGCTTTATCTGAACGAGATCGGCTTCAAGGCCTTGCTTACTGCTGAACAGGAAGTTGAGCTTGCCCGTGAAATCGGGGAAGGCAACCTGAAGAGCCGGTAGCGCATGATCGAGTCCAATTTGCGTTTGGTGGTTGCCATCGCCAAGCGCTACCAGGGCAGGGGACTTGGCCTGTTGGATATGGTGGAAGAAGGAAATCTTGGCCTTATCAGGGCCGTCGAAAAATACGACTACACCCTTGGGTTTCGGTTTTCTACCTATGCCACCTGGTGGATCAAGCAAGCTATCGATCGGGGCTTGATGAATCATGCCAGCACCATTCGCATGCCAATTCATGTGCTCAAGGACATCAATCTTTGCCACAAATCGCGCAGGCAGCTGGAGGCAACCCTTGGGCGGGAACCCAGTCATGAAGAATTGGCCAGCCACATGGGCCGTTCGCTTCGCTTTGTCAGAAAGCTGTTGAAACTCAGCATTACCGTGTGTTCAGCGGACCATCCGATTCATGACGAAGCTGATCTGTCCCTGCTTGATACCTTCACATCCAATCCGTCAACTGAACCGCAGGCTATTCTGGAAAACGAAAATATCCAGCACAGTATCGGGCTATGGATGAGCCGCTTGTCAGACAAGCATCGGGAAGTAGTGCAACGCCGATTCGGGTTGCATGGCTACGAATGTGCCACGCTGGAAGAAGTTGGCAAGCAAGTAGGGCTTACGCGAGAACGGGTGCGACAGTTGCAGATTGAAGCACTCGCCAAATTAAGGCGTATCCTGGAGCGTGAAGGGCTTTCGCTGGATTGTTTCAAGGACGATTAAGGAGATTCTGTTGAATCTCCGTGTTACAGGCTGTCTTGGGCAGTCTTGCTACTTTTCCAGGTACTGGATCTTGCCGGGTACACCGTTCCATTCATCAGCATCTGCTGGTGAAGGCTTGATTTCGGTGATGTTCGGCCACTTCACCGAAAGCTCGGCATTGAGCTTGATGAACTGGAGCTGGTCTTCTGGTACTTCATCTTCGGCAAAAATGGCATTCACTGGACATTCCGGCTCACACAGTGCGCAGTCGATGCACTCGTCGGGATTGATCACCAGCATATTGGGACCTTCATAAAAACAGTCCACCGGGCAGACCTCGACACAGTCTGTGTGCTTGCAGCGGATGCAATTCTCGCCAACCACGAATGTCATTGTTGCTACTCCTGATCTTGCCGGCAGATGCCGGGTGGGTCGTATTCTGAATGCGAACCGGACCAGAGGGGTCCGAAGGACGCGCATTTTAGCAGCATTATTCCAACAATTTACAGGTTTGAGGTTTGTTGTTTGAGGGCTGATGAAGGGAGCTCCGGGCGGGCATACCGCAGCAGCGTCAGTGTTTACGCAGTTCCTTCAGACGGTACAGCAGTTCCTGGGCCTGGCGAGGCGTCAGCTGGTCAGGGTCGGTCGCGTCCAGAATATCAAGGGCAGGATGATTCGGCAGCGAGGCAAACAGGTCGTTCTGCACCTGCTGTTGCTGTGTGGCCAGACTGCTTTTGAAGCCTTCGTCCTTTTCCAGCTGCTGCAATTTATGACGCGCACTTTCGATTACCCTGCGCGGGATGCCTGCGAGCTGGGCTACCTGCAAACCGTAACTCTGGTTCGCGGGGCCTGGTTTCACTGCGTGCAGGAACACAATGCTGTCGCCGTGCTCGGTAGCGTCAAGATGCACATTGCTGATGCTGGGATAATCATCGGGCAGGGCGGTCAGTTCGAAATAATGGGTGGCAAACAAGGTGAACGCCCTGATAGTGCTGGCGATATGGATGGCACAGGCCCAGGCAAGGGAGAGTCCGTCGAAGGTGCTGGTGCCTCGGCCGATTTCATCCATCAGTACCAGGCTATTGCTGGTAGCGTTATGCAGGATGTTGGCAGCCTCCGTCATTTCGACCATGAAGGTCGAACGGCCCTGGGCCAGGTCATCCGAGGAACCTATGCGCGTGAAGATACGATCGACCGGCCCAATACGCGCCAGGTCAGCGGGAACATAACAGCCAGTATGAGCCAGCAACACTATAATTGCGGCCTGGCGCATGTAGGTTGATTTGCCCCCCATGTTGGGGCCCGTGATGATCAGCATGCTGTTGTCGCCATCCAGGTGCAGATCGTTGGCGACGAACGTGCCCGAGGTGACTTGTTCAACGACAGGATGCCGGCCCGCCTTGATATGGATGCCGTTTTCCCCACACAGATCCGGGCAATACAGATCCAGTGCATGTGCACGTTCGGCGAAATTACACAGTACATCCAGTTCTGCCATGGCATAGGCGCTTTGCTGCAGGGCGTCCAGTTCCTCGGCCAGGGTTTCCAGCACTGCGTCGTAGAGCAGTTTTTCCCGAGCCAGCGACTTGCTGTTGGCGCTGAGGACCTTGTCCTCGAAGACCTTGAGTTCTGGCGTGATATACCGCTCGGCATTTTTCAGGGTCTGGCGCCGAATGTATTCTGCAGGCACGGTTTCTGACTGTGCGCGACTGAGTTCGATGAAATAGCCGGACACCCGGTTGTAACCGACCTTGAGTGTGGAGAGTCCGGTACGTGCGCGTTCCTGTTCTTCGAGCCGGGTAAGAAAAGCACCGGCATTACTGCTCAGATTGCGCAGCTCGTCCAGTTCGGCATCAAAGCCTTCGGCAATAACACCGCCTTCGCGCAAGACCACCGGCGGATTTTCCATTATGGCTTTTTGTAAAAGCTTTGCCTGCAATGGAAATTCACAAATACTGTTCGCCAATTCCCGCAAGCGTGGAGATTCCACCGAAGCCAACAGGGTTTGCAATAGGGGTAACATTTCGAGTGCATCGCGCAGACGCGCCAGATCGCGCGGACGCGCTGAGCGCAAACCGACACGCGAGAGAATACGCTCGGTATCACCAATCAGTTTAAGTACCGGCTGGATTTTTTCGTAGTGGTAGCCATCCTTCAAGCTGCCCACGGATTCCTGGCGCTGCCGGATCACCCGATGGTCGCGGATGGGTCGATGGAACCAGCGTCGCAGAAAACGGCTGCCCATCGGAGCGGAACAATGGTCGAAGATCGACACCAGCGTATTGCTGGTCGTGCCGCCCAGATTGAATTCGATTTCGAGGTTGCGGCGGCTGATGGCATCGAGAATCAAGCTGTCTTCTGCCAGTTCTACGCGCAAGCTGCGACAGTGGGGCAGGTCGTTGTGCTGGGTACTACGGGCGTAATTGAGCAAACAACCGGCAGCCTGAATCGCCACTATCATTCCGCTGCAACCAAAACCATCAAGGTTGTCGGTGCCAAACTGGCGCGTCAGGGCGCGTAGTGCAGAATCAAAATCGAATTCCCAGGCCGGACGCGAGCGCAGCCCGCGGCGTGCTTTTAGTAATGCGGAAAGACCCAGGGTATCGGGAACCAGCAATTCAGCCGGATCCAGCCGCTGAAGTTCTGCCTCCATTGTGCTCTCGTTGTCAGTCTCCAGTATGGTGAATCGTCCGGAACTGACATCAAGTGCTGCCAGTCCGAAACGGCCATCGTGCTGCCACATGGCCGCCAGCAACTGATCACGGAATTCCTGCAGCAGCGCCTCTTCGCTGAGGGTGCCCGGGGTGATAAGACGCACCACCTTCCGCTCAACCGGTCCCTTGCTGGTGGCCGGGTCGCCGATTTGTTCACAGATTGCGACCGATTCACCATGCTCTACCAGTTTGGCGAGATAGCGATCGGCCGCATGGTAGGGAATGCCACACATTGGAATCGGGGAACCGTTGGCCTTGCCGCGCGCGGTAAGCGTTATGCCGAGCAATTCCGCTGCCTTCACGGCATCCTGGAAAAACAATTCGTAAAAATCACCCATGCGATAGAACAGCAGCTCGTTCGGGTAGTCGGCTTTCACCGTCAGGAACTGCTGGATCATCGGGGTATGCTGGGTCGGGGAGTTATTCAATGGGGCATTCAATCAGGCAAAGCAAGCTGCGAACCGGATACTACCTTAACAACTCCGCCCCCTCCAAGCGTGGCAAGTTTCTTTGATGAAATCGGGTTTATCTGCTTTAATGAGGCTCGCTTCCGAAGCCTTCCAACGCTTCCTTCCGGCACTGCTCCGACTGGCAACTGCTTAACAACTATTAGCAAAACCAGACCAATAACCGGCAAGAACCAGGCACTAGCTCCGGAACCAGGCGCTTTGATCATAATTTTAATATAGCGACATTTTCATCTTCAGGATTAATCCAATGGCAGCAGAGAAAGAAACCAATAAAGACAAGGCTCTTACCGCAGCCCTGGCCCAGATTGAACGCCAGTTTGGCAAAGGTTCCATGATGCGTCTGGGTGACAGTGAGACCGTGGCCATTCCTGCCATCTCCACTGGCTCGCTCGGGCTTGATATTGCCCTCGGTATTGGCGGTTTGCCCAGGGGACGTATTGTTGAGATCTACGGACCGGAATCGTCAGGCAAGACCACACTAACCTTGCAGGTAATTGCCGAAGCACAGAAGTCGGGCGGCACCTGTGCATTCATTGACGCAGAACATGCTCTCGACCCGATTTATGCCGAGAAACTGGGTGTGGATGTCTCCAATCTGCTGGTGAGCCAACCGGATACCGGCGAACAGGCACTTGAGATCTGCGACATGATCGTACGCTCCGGCGCAGTCGATGTGGTTGTCATCGACTCCGTGGCAGCGCTGACGCCGCGTGCAGAAATCGAAGGCGACATGGGCGATAGCCACATGGGTCTGCAGGCACGCCTGATGTCCCAGGCGCTGCGCAAAATGACGGGTAACATCAAGAACTCAAACACCCTGGTGATTTTCATCAACCAGATTCGTATGAAGATCGGAGTGATGTTCGGTTCACCTGAAACCACTACCGGTGGCAACGCATTGAAATTCTATGCCTCCGTCCGCCTGGATATTCGTCGCATCGGCTCGGTCAAGGATGGCG
>JBIIWM010000212.1:0-4979 GCA_044338875.1 Pseudohongiellaceae bacterium
TATTTCGCTTTTATCGAAGAATTCATCCAGGCCGTGATGAAGAACTTCCCGAATGCATTGTTGCAGTTCGAGGATTTTGCCACGCCTAATGCCGTGGAGTTGCTGGAGCGTTATCAGGATCGCCTGCTGTGCTTCAACGATGATATCCAGGGCACCGCAGCTGTCGCCCTGGCAGGCTTGTATGCGGCGACCCGTATCACCGGCACGCCACTGTCGGAACTGCGTGTGTTGTTTGCTGGTGCCGGTTCCGCTGCCACTGGTATTGCCGGCCTCCTCGCGATTGCGATGCAGCTGGAAGGCTTGGGCAAGGAAGAAGCGCATGCGCGCTGCTTCCTCACGGATAGCCGGGGCCTGATTACCCGTGATCGCGAATCGCTGACCAAGCATTCAGCGCCATTTGCCGCTGATATGCCGGCGATGAATCTTGAAGACGCAATCCGTGCCATCAAGCCGCATGTGCTGATTGGTGCCACTGGCAGGGGCGGCACGTTCTCGCACCAGATTCTTGAAATGATGGCGACGCACCATGACAACCCGATAATTTTTGCATTGTCGAATCCGACGACCAAGGCTGAATGTACCGCGGAAGACGCCTACGCGGCGACCCGTGGCATGGCTATCTTTGCCAGTGGCAGCCCCTTCAGTCCGGTCACAGTGGATGGCCAGCCCAAGGTGCCGGGGCAAGGCAACAACGCGTATATTTTCCCGGGACTCGGACTGGGTGTATTGGCAGCGGGTGTCACACGTATTACCGATGAGTTGCTCATTGTGTCAGCCAAGGCGCTTGCCGAAACCGTGTCGGATCAGCAATTGCAGGTAGGCTGTCTCTACCCTCCGCTCAATTCGATTCGGGAAGTGTCCCGGAAGATTGCGGTGGCGGTTGGTCGTCGCGCTGCCGAGCTGGGTTTTGCCGCGTTGCCCGTGGGCAATGATTTCGAGCAGATCGTCGCCGACGCAATGTACGATCCACGTTATTGAACAAGGTTTCTCCCGGAAGTCTGCAGCTTGATTCCCGGGGGGAGCTGGTTTACTTTTGCTTCGTTGATCGATGTCAACAAAACACAATCCACAAGACATCTTTCATATCGCGGTCGTGCTACTTTCGATCCTTTATCCAACCCGCTGCACCGGGCAGTATTAATAAAGCGAGACCTGAACATGGATTTTTTGCTCTGGTATGAAAATGGCCCATTGGGTGCATTCGTCCGCGAATCACTTTGGGGCTATCCCATTACTCTATCAAGCCACGCCGTGGGCATGGCCACAGTGATGGGGGTAGTGCTGGCATTGAATTTCCGCGTGCTGGGCTATGCCAAAAACATTTCCATCCTTGCGTTCGACAGACTGTTCCTGGTGGGCTGGATTGGCTTCGCCATCAACCTGCTCTCTGGTCTGGTCCTGTTTGCCGGCAGCGCCAGCAGCTATGTTTTCCAGGGAACTTTCCAGCTCAAGATCGGTGCCATCCTGGTGGGCGGCGTCCTGATGAAGCTGGTGATGAACAGTGTGCGCGAGAACAAGAGTTTGACCGTGCAAAAAGCACTCGCAGCCACTTGTGTGGCTTGCTGGGTAGTGGGCCTGGTTACTGGCCGTCTGATGGCCTATCTGGTTTAAGGGGAAATAAGCATGAATTGGGAACCTTTGGCCACCTGGCTTGAAACAACCATCCTCCACGAGTGGATGGTCAATTTTTACTGGATGTTTCCCTTGATGGAAACACTGCATTTCCTTGGCCTGTCCATCATGTTCGGCGCCCTGCTGTTGATAGACTGTCGTGTGCTGGGCTTGGGGAAATTCATCAACATGAAAGCCGCCATGGCCTTCATTCCTGTTGCAATCGCGGCCTTTGCCATCAACCTGATTTCAGGCATCCTGTTTTTGGCGGCAGATCCTTTCAACTATCTTGCCAACCTGGTTTTCCAGTGGAAGATTGCCCTGATCATCATCGCCGGCATTAATGCGTTGTGGTTCTGGTTTGGCGAACACGAGGAGCTCAGTCGCCTCGCCGACGGCCAGGATGCGCCGTACCGTGCGAAGGTGGTTGCCTTGATCTCATTGGTGATCTGGGTGCTCGTGATTATCGCTGGCCGCATGATTCCCTACGGTCCCGGCGGCAGCGGTTAAGGTTTGCGGTTTGCATGCAGACAAAAAGAGGGCAGATGCCCTCTTTTTTATTGTGCCCGTTTTTATTGTGCCCGTTTTTTTGTGGCAGTCGTTTGGCAGCACCGAACAGAATCTTGCGCAGTTCAAGTGGCCATGGCCATGTTCAGCTGAAATAGGCTGCGCTGCAGGTCAGCAGCACCATCACGAACAGTATCCATTTGAGGACTGACTGCGGCGCGGCGATGGCAAAGCGCACGGAGACAGTCGCGCCTACGACAGTACCTGCCGCCATCAGCAGGCCGGGAATCCATAACACCTGGCCGCGCACGACGAACACGGCCAGCGCGATCACCGTCACCGTGCCGACGATCGCCATTTTCAACGCATTGGTACGGACCAGGTCGTAGCGCAGTCCACCCGCGAGCGCGGCAATGATGATGAAGCCGACACCAGCCTGCACGAAGCCGCCATAGAGCCCGGCCATGAACAGTCCAAACAAGGCGGCGGGGCTTTCCTTGACGGTGCGTACGGGCGTGCCAGGCGGCGGCGCCACGGTTTCAGGTTTCACCAGCATCAACAGCGCCATTCCCAGCATGGTCAGTAGCAGGATTGGTTTGAGAATCTGGCTCGGCAAATAGGATGCGAGCAGCGCGCCTGCCAGTGAGCCTGTCAAGGTGGGCACGAGCGTGGGCAGAATGTCGGGCAGCGACAACTTGCCTCTGGCATGGAACGCGCGTGCCCCGGCGAACGATTGCAGGACCACTCCAACACGATTGGTAGCATTGGCAATGTCGGCAGGGATACCCATGATCATCAGGGCGGGCAGGGTCAGCATCGAGCCGCCACCAGCAACGGTATTGATGCAACCAGCCAGAAAGCCGGCAATCACTACAAGTATGCCGTTGAACAGGGTAATTTCGTATTCCATGCGTTTATCTCAAGTCTGCTGCTTTGCAGCAAAGTGGGTCTTCAATAATTGTTATTTGAGCGTCGGCGCCTTGATCAGGCCCAAGTGCGGCGACACCAGCAGGTCAATCTCAAGTTCCATTTGCAGACTCAGCAGCGTAATGCCCTCGATGATCTCGCACAGGATTACCTTGCCGTCCTTGAGATCGAATACCGCGATGTCGGTATAGACGCGGGTAACGCAGCATTCCTGGGCCAGCGGTCCTGTGCATAGTGGAACAAGAGTGGCACTGCCATCGGCTGCGAAGAAATCCATCACCACCAGGACCTGCGGGGCCGTGGCAGCCAGCGCCAACGCGCGGCTGGTGTCGGCATCCGGCGGTACGCGCAACGAGAGATCGCCGCGCTCGCTCACTTGTGCGCCTGCAAACACATAAAGGTCGGGAGTTGCGCTTGCAGCAGCTCGCAAGTGAGTGCTGAATGCAACGGTGCTGTCGGTGCGGGTGTATGCAGGCACGCCAAGCGGCAGGCCAGCGCCAAGATAAACGTGGCTGCTGCGAGGAAGATCCTGGGCGACGCGCCAGGCGAGCTGCGCATGGGTCAGTTTATACAAGTGGCAAATACATCAGTTATGGCTGGCTGGATCAGTGATGACAAAGCAGGTCAGTTGAGGAAGGCTGAACCAGTTGTTGTGCTAAGTGCCGCGAGCATGCCGCAGTGACAGTCGCAAAGTCAAATGCCTATAATCCCTGCACATGAATGTGAAAACAGATGAGACGCCAAGGTGACCAACCCCAGTTCCGAATCCGGTAGTGCAGAATTTCTGCTTGTGTACCAGGATGCGCTGGCGCGCGGCAAGTTCCTGATCCAGCAATGCCGTGAGTGTGGCAAGTTTGTGTTCTACCCGCGCGCACTTTGTTCGCACTGTGGTTCCCCTGAGCTCAAATGGGTAGCGCCCTCCGGAAGGGGGGTTGTGCATTCAGCCGCTGGCCAGTCCCGAGCAGAAAAAACGGGTGATGACTTCAGCATTGCAATGATCGAGTTGGAAGAAGGCCCGCGTTTGCTCGGTCGCGTGATGGATGTGGAGCCAGGCAAGCTTACGGTTGGCATGCAGGTCAGTGCGCACGTCGGTCTTGTTGACGGCAGGCATGAGGTGGTCTTCTACAACAAGGAGCAGGGCAGCAAGGAATGGTAGGGGAATGGATATTGATGCGGATTGATGCTGACATAGATCAACAGCGGCGCAAGCAACTGCCGTATGATGGCGGCAGGTTACTTTTCTTCAAAAGGAGACTCGGATGAAGTCAAAAAGCGTGCTCGCAGCAGCCGGAATGTTGGGATTGATGTTCCTCGGTGCCTGCAAAACCTACCCGGATTACGCGGGCGATTTTCGTTTTCCCATTTTGCGCGGTGACACTGCGCGCGGAGGCCAGGCTTTCGTGACGCTGGGTTGCAATCAATGTCATGAGGTTTCTGGTATTGCACTGTCGCGCCCGGCTAACCCGCCGCTGACCGTGGTACTGGGTGGTGAGTTGATGTTTGCCAAGACCTATGGCGATCTGGTTACCTCCATCATCAACCCGGATCATGTGCTCTCCGACAAATATGTGGAGCAGTTGCCCAAGGAACAAGTGAGGAGCGCAAGTTCTTCGCCGATGTTTGTGAACCCCGAAATGAAAGTGAGTGAACTCATCGATATCGTGGCGTTCCTGAATTCCCGCTACAGTTTGTTGCCTGGTTATACCGAGTACTACTACTGAGCTCTTGGTCTCCAGAAGACTTAAGCTCCAGAAGACTTAAGCTCCAGAAGACGTGAGCTCCAGGTGTCAGCGAGCCCTTCCGGCTTGGAAGAGTTCGCTGACAGCGGTTCTATTACCTGCCCTGAATTCCCTTGCCCCAGCTGCCAGCAAAGAAATGCTGATCCAGCGGATTGCGTGCGCGCGCTGCCAATTCGCGTTCCCGAAATGCGGGTG
>JBIIWM010000032.1:0-16195 GCA_044338875.1 Pseudohongiellaceae bacterium
TGATGGCTCGGTAACCTGGTTCAGCGTCTGGGTCGATGGGCTCAGGGTCGCCTGACTCATCAAGCCCAAGTATAAAAGTAGTTACATTCGTATCCCCATCCAGATCAATATCCATAGCCATATCCGGATCAATAGCCAATCTGTCTTCTTCGAGCAACCGATAGAAGCTGACAGCATCATGCAAGACGTCTGAAGCGTGTGTCGTGGAGACTGCTGTAGAAGTCGCAAGCTCGTGCCGCGGGGCAAGAGAAGCTTGGGTAAACGGGAGGGTTGAAGCAGTTTCGGAATGGATGGTATTAGCTGTTTCGCTGTCTGCTGCTGCGTTCGGTTCTTTTTCTTTCATCTTGATTCCCTTCAAGGCAAACTAAAAATTCAATTCAAGGCTTGTACAAAGCAACTCTATCAAGTGCAGAGCACCTGTATATTTCCTCCTGATTTTGTGGAGGCATCGCCTGCAACCAACACCGGGTTATTCAACGCAAAACTTGTGCTTCTGCACTTTTAGCGGCATTTATAGCTGTTTTCACCGCTTTTTTGATTATAGTACAAGGACGAAAAAATGCTGAAAAATTGTTGGCACGGACTCAACGAGCGGGCAAATATTGCATCGGATCCTCTGGTGTACCCTGGACCCTGATCTCAAAATGCAGCATGGTTTTGTCGATACCGCTCGATCCCAGTTCTGCGATAGTGTCACCACGTTTGACGGTAGCGCCCTCCTTCACCAGTATCTTGTCATTATGCGCATAGGCACTGAGGAAACGCTCATCATGCTTGATGATGATGAGATCTCCGTAACGCAGAAGACCACTGCCTGCGTATACCACCTGACCATCGGCCGCAGCCTTTACCGGATCGCCACGTGAACCTGCAATATCCACGCCTTTCCCTTCCACGCCAGCATCGGAAAAACGACCAATGATCTGGCCTTGCGCAGGCCAGGCCCACTGAATCGGACCACTGCTGGCTGGTTGTCTGGCCGGCTCTGGCGGCAGTTCAACTGGAACTTCGGGGGCGACCGCCACAGACGGCGCTTCAATCACAGGTTCCGGAGTTGCCAGCGGTGGTTGCGGCGTTGTCGCTGGAATACTCGGCGGTAACCGGGTTGCAGGCGATTCGGGCAATGTCGTCCGCTGTAATCCGGAATTACCCAACTGCACACGACTGATTCCCCCCCCGATTTGTACCGGAGTTACTATTACCCCGGTAGCTGTGGTCGTAGCGGCCGGCGCACTGGCAGCAGCCGTGGCAGCCTGTGCATTGCGCAAGCCTACCCGCAGCATCTGACCGGGATTAAGGTTATAGGGCTCGCGCAAATCGTTCGCACTCGCCAGTGCGGCGAAATCGAGATCATACATCCAGGCAATGACGTACAGGGTTTCACCGTCATTCACCCGATGCATCTTGTCGGCATCGAGAAAACGCTGGGAGCCACCCAATTCGTCCACCGGTGGGCGCGACGAACTGCCACAGGCAGCCAGTAGCAGAATCAGGACCAATTGCAGGCCTGTGCGGACAAAACATTTCAAGCAGGTAATACTCATTTCAGAAAACCGACGGGGCATTCAAGCCAATGGTGGTTATGCTAGTGTTCTGCGTCCAACAAGCCAAGTACATAAATATCTTTGGAAGACCGCATGCAACTCGTTCTCGCCTCCTCATCTCCCTACCGAAAATCCCTGCTGCAGCGGTTGGGCTTGCCTTTTGTCTGCTGCAGCCCGGATATCAACGAAACACCACTGCCCGGGGAATCCGTCGAAACCCTTGTGCAACGCCTTGCGTCAGCCAAGGCCTCCGTGCTGTCCCAGCGTTATCCTTCAGCCCTGATCATTGGCTCCGACCAGGCCTGCCAGTGCGATGGCAAGATTCTTGGCAAGCCCGGCTCGTTTGAGGCGGCGCGCAAACAACTGCAGCACTGTAGCGGCTTGCCGGCTGACTTCCACACTGCTATCTCCTTGCTCGATAGCGAGTCCGGATTGAGTTTCCACAGTCACGACGTCTATCGTGTGTATTTTCGGACACTCACTTCGGATGAGATCGATTATTACCTGCAAACTGAACAACCGTTTGACTGCGCTGGCAGCTTCAAGGCAGAAGGGCTGGGCATTGCACTCTTCGAGGCTATGGAAGGCAAGGATTTTCACAGCCTGCTGGGACTGCCCTTGATCAGTCTCTGCACGCTGCTGCGCCAGTGTGGACTCAACCCGCTTTCTCCAGCTGCTTGAGTATCCGGCTGAACGCCTCATCATAGGGAGCAGATACGCGCACTACCCTTTCATCATCGGGATGCCTGAACTCCAGCTCTGCAGCATGCAAACACAGGCGCTTGATTCCCATGTCACGCGTCAATTGTTCACTGGCACCGGTGCTGTATTTGTCATCGCCCAGCAAGGGATGCCCGGCAGAAGTTGCATGGACACGAATCTGGTGGGTACGACCAGTCGCAGGTCTCGCTTCCATCAGGGTAGCCTGCCGGAATTTTTTCAGGACCCGGAATTCGGTGCTCGCCGCCTTGCCGTCAGGATCAGTCTCCACGAAACGCTCGCCTGAGCGTTCTGCCTGGCGCTGCAAGGCCAAATCCACCCGGGTGACTTTGGCGGGCCAGCTACCAGCTACCAACAGGTGATACACCTTATGAACCCCCTGCTCGCGAAATGCCTGGGTCAAATATTTGCGTGCCTTGCCGGTTTTTGCGAGCAGCAGGCAGCCGGAAGTACCCTTGTCCAGGCGATGCACCAGCTCCAGCCCGCCAACCTCTGGAAACATGCTGCGCAAGGACTCGATGACCCCCAACTTCATCCCGGTGCCGGCATGCACGGACAGGCCGGCGGGCTTGTTGAGCACCAATAGTTGGGAATCTTCGAGCAGGATCGCGTCACGCAGATGTTGCTGCAATTGCTCACCCGGCACTGCCTTGTCGCCTTGCTCACTCAATCTGAGCGGGGGCACGCGCACCACGTCACCTTCTTCCAGACGCGACTCCGGTTTGGAACGTTTACCGTTTATTCGCACTTCGCCTTTGCGAATGATGCGATATATCAGGCTCTTGGGAGCTCCCTTGAGCCTGGCGAGCAGGAAATTATCCAGGCGTTGAGCTGCCGCGGGCTCGCCTACTGTCAACATCTGTACTGTATTTTTGGCACCGTTTTGCTCCGGGTTTCCCCCTGGGCTTTTTCCTGAACTTCGTCCTGAGTCTTTCCCCGGGCTTTGTCCTGGATTGGTGCCGGACCCTGGCGCTGGATCTCCGGGCTTGCTCATGTCTGATTCCTACTGCCTGCTAAGGTGTGCGAGTATAACAACAAACCCCCATAAACTCTTGAAGATACTTGGGTTTAGTGCTAGAGTCGCGTGCCTGATTTAGCTACGGTTGTATCAACGGGCTCCGGTCTTGCCGGTGCAAAGTCGACGCTAGAACGTCACGACCCAGACCATCCCTATCAAGTCAGGCAAAGCAAGATTGCATTCATGCAATAGAACGGCCCCTGAACGGTTCAAGCTCTCGAGGCGGAACTAAAGTTATCCAGGTGGCTCCAAGCTCAGGTCAGCCTCAAGGTTGGACCCGGCACCGCTGCACTGCAGCGGACTGATACTGCACCCAAGCACTGGGACCCGAATACGGACCCAACAGACGACAGATCAGAAGCCCGTTTAATCCCAAAACAGAGCAGCCGGTCATATCGACTCAGGCCTCTCAGGCAGACTCGTACTAACCCCGGACCGAACCGGGCAACAGACAAAGATTCAGACCAGCAGCGTGTGAGCAGTTTTGAAGCACTCTTCTGGCTAGTAGGGAAGCACCACACGACACAGTCACGTACGCGGCTGAGATACTGCGCAAAGACAGCCCAGGATCAGACATCAGGACCAAACGTCGGCATTTTGTAGACGTCAGCAACAAGGGTCATGATTGGAGGTCCAGAGCCAGAAGTCGCCCAAGGGCGGCATGCCAGGTAAAGCAGCAAACAGGCTGAGGACACTGGGAACTCCCAGATTTGAAATTAATTAAAATAATTTTAAATCAATATGTTAGGGAATTTTTCTAATATATATTCTTAAGTCTGGCTAGCCCCAATGGTTCGTATTGACACTACGGAACATAGCCAACATGAAAAGAATGCTCGTCAATGCAACTCAAAAAGAGGAGTTGCGCGTCGCCCTGGTAGACGGTCAATGGCTCTACGATCTTGATATCGAGAACCGCAACCGCATCCAGAAAAAGGCCAACATCTACAAAGGCCGTATCACCCGTATCGAACCCAGCCTCGAAGCTGCTTTCGTCAACTACGGTGCTGATCGTCATGGCTTTCTGCCGCTGAAAGAAATTTCCCGCGAATATTTCCGCAAAGGTGCGCAGGAAGGTGGTCGCGTCAACATTCGCGATGCCATTGCCGAAGGCACTGAAGTCATCGTTCAAGTGGAAAAAGAAGAACGTGGCAACAAGGGTGCCGCTCTCACCACGATGATCAGCATGGCCGGACGTTATCTGGTGCTGATGCCCAACAATCCCCGCGCCGGTGGTATCTCGCGCCGGATTGAAGGTGATGAACGCTCCGAACTCAAAGATGCGATGGATTCCCTCGAGATCCCGGATGGCATGGGCATCATCATCCGCACCGCGGGTGTAGGCCGTGCGCCAGAAGAATTGCAGTGGGACCTGAATTACCTCATGCAAGTTTGGGCCGCCATCAAGAAGGCTTCCACTGAACATGAAGCTCCCTGCCTCTTGTTCCAGGAAAGCAACGTCATTCTGCGTGCCATCCGTGACTACCTGCGCCAGGACATTGGCGAAGTAATGCTGGATACCCAAAGTGCCTATGACGACGCCATCACGTTCGTACGCCAGGTCATGCCGCAATTCGAAAGCCGCATCAAGCTCTACACCGGCACGACTCCGCTGTTCACCAACTACCAGATTGAGAACCAGATCGAAACCGCCTTCCAGCGCGAAGTGAAACTGCCCTCAGGCGGTTCCATCGTGATCGATCCGACTGAAGCACTGGTCTCCATCGACATCAACTCCTCGCGCGCTACCAAGGGCTCCGATATCGAGGAAACCGCTCTGGTGACCAACCTTGAAGCAGCCGACGAAATTGCGCGCCAGCTGCGTCTGCGTGACATGGGTGGTCTCATCGTGATCGATTTCATCGACATGATGTCGCAGAAAAACCAGCGCGATGTCGAAAATCGTGTGCGCGAAGCCCTCGAAATGGATCGCGCCCGAGTACAAATCGGTCGCATTTCACGTTTTGGTTTGCTTGAAATGTCGCGTCAGCGTCTGCGTCCGTCGCTGGGTGAAACCAGTGCCACGGTTTGCCCGCGCTGCAACGGACAGGGAACTATTCGTGACATCGAATCTCTCTCGCTCTCCATCTTGCGCTTGATCCAGGAAGAAGCGAACAAGAGCAATTCCAAAGAAATTCGTGCCATCGTCCCAGTGACAGTTGCCGCCTACCTCCTCAATGAAAAACGTCCGGAAGTCGTGGCCATCGAAATCCAGACCCACAAACGCATTGTCATCATCCCCAACCCGAATCTGGAAACTCCGCATTTCGATATCCAGAACATAGGTTCGGAATCGACCGACCGTAGTTATGAAGTCCAGTTGCCGGAAGCGGAAAGTTCGAAAGAACTGTTGCCAAAGGAACCGATTGTCGCTGATATACCTGCGGTACAGACCACTCGTCTGCAAACTGCACCACCCCCGGTGGTTGCCCAGGCCGCGCCTCAGCCTGCCGCTGCCGCAACAGCCAAACCCGGCCTGATCAGCCGCTTTATTTCCGCGTTGTTCGGCAGTGCCGGCACTGCCGAAGTCACTGAAAGCACTCCCGCCAAAAAAGAGGGTGGTGAACGCGGTGACAGAAACCAGCGTCGTGATCGGAATGACCGCAGCAGAAGACGGGGCGGACGTTCAGATGGCCGATCTGAGGCTCGTTCACCGGAGCGTTCGCAAGAACGTCCGGAACGTTCACAAGAGCGTGCAGAACGTGCTGAACGTGCTGAAAGGCCGTCACAGGCTGAAACCGTTAAACCGGCTGTTGCCCTGACCGAAGAAGAAAGACTGCAAGGCCGCAAGGAAGGTGAGCAACGCAAACGTCGCCGCGGTGGTCGCAATCGCAATCGTGATCGCAAGGACCTGGCCGGTGCCGATGGTATAACCACTGCTGTCGAAACCCCCATTGTCGAAGCCGGCAGTGACCTGGAACCAGCACAACCAATGGAGCGTTCAGCTTCTGATGTAGCGCGTGCCAGCAAACGTCCAGCCGACAAACGTGCGCGCCAACCGCGTCCACGCGAACGCGGTCCACGTGATGAAGTTCTGCAGGAAATGGCTGCCAACACGGCAATTGAAGTTGCGCAAATGAATTTGCAAAACATCGAAAGCAATGTTGCCACCGCCGATGCAGACAGTATTCTCCAGCTGGATCAAGGCTTGAGCGCGGCAGCTTCTGCTGTGCAAGCAGAACAACACGCTGCAGGCGTGCAGGCTGAAACCAGCCAGCACGAAACAGGCACTGAAACTTCAGGTTTTGCCAATGCAGAGCCATTCTTGCAGGAGCAGATTGAAATCGAAACCGGTGTTGCTGATACCAGCGCCATTGTCCCCACTGAAGTGACTCCTGAAGTTTCAGCAGAAGCAGGTGTCTCCAGGGATGTGGTTTCAGAGCAAGAAGTTGTTACAACAGTAGCAGGCACTGCCGAAACTGAAACCCGGAGCCACAGCGATCAGGTTCCACTGGTTCAAACCGTGACAGCCGAAAGCCAGGAAATTCCAAACGAGGTTCAAGCTGTTTCCACAGAAGTTGCGCAACCACGGCAACAACTTGAAGTACGAGAAGTGATCCAACAAGTAGTGGAAGCTCCAGCTGCCAGCGCCGAAGCAACTACGCTGGAAACCAGCGCTGCTCCTTCAGCCACTACTGAAGCAACTACTACGCCTGCTCCCACAGGCGAGGCTGAACAGCCACGGGAACGCAGACGCGCTCCCAACGATCCACGTAACCGGATGTAACATCCGGTTGCAGCTACTTTGAAGTAATCGGGTCGCAGGTCTTACTGTTTGTAAACCAGTGTGAAGGTAACTACCACATTGGGGTTTATGGACGGCAGACCTGCGATTTCCCGCAACTGTTCTACTGCTTCCGCCAAACCGAAAGCGCCAGCGCCCACAATCAGTGGACGTGCGGTTTGTACCTGAAGCGTCCCCTCATCAAGTTTAAGAATCTGCAAATCTGCAGTGAGTTCCTGGCTAATACCATGCAATCCCACGGTTGCCATGAACGGGCCAGTCATGCTGCCACCTACCGGCAAATCATTCAGCACTTCCGGAGCTACCTGAACTGTCACGTTGGCTGAAGGGAATTGCGCGACCTGGAACACAAGCTCTTGCATGCGCTGGTTACGAATAGCGACACTGGTTTCAACCGTGGCGAGATCTATTACAAGCGTAGCCATGCCGGCTTCAGTTATGCTCCCACTCAACCCGGTAAAGGTATTTACTTCAGAAACAGAGGACGCTTTGCTGGTGACATAAAACAATGAAGAAGCCGCCTGATCCAACTGCATGTCGGCGTGGGCGCTCATCGCGCCTGCCAGCAGGCAAAGTGCAGAGATGGTCTTGAAAGAAAATTTATGGTGCATGCGTTGACTCCTCAGGGTTGGCAGGTGCTGTCTTTGTTAAAGGCAGCAGAGTCCTGCGGATGATGTATTGTCTTGCAACGTTGTTTAAAGCTGTTTTTCCAGCGCAGGCAACGCTTCGAACAGATCCGCTACCAGTCCGTAATCAGCGACCTGGAAGATCGGGGCTTCAGGATCCTTGTTGATCGCGACGATGACCTTGCTGTCTTTCATGCCGGCGAGATGCTGGATTGCTCCCGAAATGCCTACAGCGATATAAAGGTCAGGCGCTACAACTTTGCCGGTCTGCCCTACCTGCATGTCATTGCCTACATAGCCGGCATCCACAGCTGCACGGGAGGCACCAATTGCCGCTCCCAATTTATCGGCCAACGATTCAACCATCGCGAAATTTTCAGCAGAACCCAAGCCGCGACCGCCGGACACGACGATTCGCGCCGATCCCAGTTCGGGCCGACTGCTGGTGCTCATGTTGGCACTGACGAAACTGCTCTGTGACTGTGCGACTACTGTCCCGATCCTGGTGATTTCTGCCGCAGTGCCCTGCATTGCCGCCGCCTCAAACGCAGAGGCACGTACAGTCAGCACTTTGACCGCATCCGATGAGCGCACCGTTGCCAGTGCATTGCCGGCATAGATTGGACGTACGAAAGTATCCTTGTCCAACACAGCAACAACCTCGGAAATTTGTGCCACATCCAGCAGAGCGGCTACGCGTGGCAGGAAATTCTTGCCGGTGGTGGATGCCGCCGCGAGGATAGCGCTATACCCATCTGCGGTTATGGTGACAAGCTTGCCCAGGGCTTCCGCCAAGTGCTGTTCGTAGCACGCATGATCGGCCAGCAGCACCTTGCCCACGCCAGTGATGCGGGCAGCTGAATCGGCGACCGCAGCGCAGTCTTTTCCCGCTACCAATATGTCTACTTGAACGGCAAGCTTGAGGGCCGCAGTAACAAGTGCAGCAGTGGCCGGCTTCAATACCTGGTTATCGTGTTCTGCAATTACCAACGCTTTCATTCTTTCTTCTCCAATTCATTAGCGCCCGCTGTTGGCAAGCTGTCTCAAACAAGCACTTTGGCTTCGTTGCGCAGCTTGTCCACCAGTTCAGTCACGCTGGCAACCTTTACACCCGGCTTGCGTGGTGCAGGTTCATTCACGCCGAGCAAGGTCAGGTGCACTTTCACACTTACACCCAATGTTTCCGGGGTCACTTGTTCCACCGGTTTCTTCTTGGCTTTCATGATTTCCGGAAGCTTGGCATAGCGCGGCTCGTTGAGACGCAAATCTGTGGTGATTACTGCTGGCAGCGTCAGGCTGAGCACTTGCTCACCACCATCGACTTCGCGACTCACGACTACCCTGTCTGTTGTCAACTCAACCTTCGAGGCAAAGGTGGCTTGTGGCAGATCACAGAGGGCTGCCAGCATCTGTCCGACCTGGTTGTCATCGGAATCGATCGCTTGCTTGCCAAGAATCACCAGGGCCGGGTTTTCCCGGTCCACGACCGCTTTTAGCAATTTGGCGATGTTGATGGGTTCCAGCTCATCGCTGGTTTGGACATGAATACTGCGATCAGCCCCCAGCGCCATTGCCCCACGCAATTGCTCCTGAACCTTGTCGGAGCCGACGGAAACGGCAATCACTTCCGTAGCCAGGCCACGTTCCTTCAGCCGCACTGCTTCTTCGACGGCAATTTCACAAAACGGATTCATGGCCATTTTGGTATTGGCCAAATCGACACCAGTGTGGTCACCAAGGACACGAACCTTGACGTAGGCATCAATGGTCCGTTTAACCGCTACAAGAATTTTCATGGAAAGTACTGCCTGTATTTGTGCTGTCAGTATTGTTGCTGGATTTGGACTGGATTCCTTTCTGGAATTGTCGCGACTTTTCAAACCCGGCAATTATAATGGTCACCTCTATGCATTGACAGCCTTGGGTAATCGCAGTGACCAGCACCAGTCCCATTCAACGGGAAAGCATGCAATTCGACGTTCTCATCGTTGGTGGCGGCCCCGCCGGCCTCGCTACCGCCTGCAGGCTCGCACAGCTCGCCCGGGAGCACCAGCGCGAACTCAGCATCTGCCTGATCGACAAAGGCTCTGAAATCGGCGCTCATATTCTCTCAGGCGCGATCCTGGAGACCCGGGCGCTTGCCGAACTGTTTCCGGACTGGAAGGAACTTGGAGCCCCGGTCAGTACCGCAGTGGTTTCCGAGGATGTACTGTATTTTCCCTCCGGCAAGAGCAGCATCCGGATTCCTGACTTCCTGATTCCGGCCGCCCTGCATAACCACAACAATTACATCATCAGCCTGGCCAACCTTTGCCGCTGGCTCGCCACCCAGGCAGAAGCACTCGGAGTCGAAATTCTTGCTGGTTTCAGTGCTGCCGAATTGCTTAAGGATGAACTTGGTACCATCACTGGTGTCCTCACTGGTGACATGGGTATTGGCAAAGATGGCGAACCCGGTCCCAACTTCACACCAGGCTATGCCCTGCATGCGAAATATACCGTACTGGCAGAAGGTTGCCGCGGGCATTTGGGCAAAGCGGTCATTCGCGACTTTGAATTGGACAGGGATCGCACGCCACAGCATTACGGCCTCGGCATCAAGGAAATCTGGGAAGTACCTGCTGCATCGCATCGCCAGGGGCATATCGTGCATACACTTGGCTGGCCTCTCGCAGAAAGCAAGACCAGTGGTGGCGGCTTCCTTTACCACACCGACAACAATCAGGTTGTTGTAGGCCTGATCACCGACCTGAATTACGAAAACCCCTGGCTGAGTCCCTTCGAGGAATTCCAGCGCATGAAACACCATCCCGCGCTTGCCAAGGTCCTGGCTAAGGGCAAGCGCATCAGCTATGGCGCACGCGCCCTTGCAAAGGGCGGACTCCAGTCATTGCCACGCCTGGTGTTTCCCGGTGGCTTGCTGGTGGGCGACGATGCCGGCCTGTTGAACTTTCTCAAGCTGAAGGGAACGCATACTGCGATGAAATCCGGCATGCTGGCCGCTACCAGTATCTTCAAGGCATTCGAGGAGAACACTCCTGCAGTGCTGGAAAATTACCAGCAGGCCTTTGAAGTGTCCTGGCTGCGTGAAGAGTTGTACCTGTCAAGGAATTGCGCGCCTGCCGTGCATAAACTGGGCACACTGCTTGGCGCTGCCTGGTGTTGGCTCGACCAGACCATATTTCAGGGTAAATTGCCCTTCACGTTGAAGGACAACATGGCCGATCATGAAGCCCTGAAACCCGCAGACCACTGCTTGCGCATCAACTATCCAAAACCTGACAACAAACTGAGTTTTGATCGTCTCAGCTCAGTCTACCTGTCCAACACTTTTCATGAAGAGAACCAGCCCTGCCATTTGCAGTTACTGGATCCTGACACACCGATCCAGTTCAATCTGGCGCAGTATGATGAACCGGCGCAGCGTTACTGCCCAGCCGGTGTTTACGAAATCGTGCACGATAATGAAGTCCCGCGCCTGCAGATCAATGCGCAAAATTGTGTGCACTGCAAAACCTGTGACATCAAGGACCCTACCCAGAACATCCGCTGGGTCACCCCGGAAGGTGGCGGCGGTCCCTCTTATCCCAACATGTAAGGACTGCGATGTTTTCTGCTGCAGATCTGACAGCACTGGATCGTCAACTCTCGACAGACGCGCTGGTGCTGGTTCCCAATTTTCGCAGCAGTCGTCTTTTACAGGACGAATTGGCAGCGCAGCGCATCAAGATGGGTGGCGCTGCGGTACAAGCTGCTTCCCGAATCATCGCGGTAGACCTGTGGTTATCGGATCTTTGGCAGCAACTTGCGCTCTACTCGGATGATCCGCGCCTTGGCCAGACCATCCTGACACCCGTTCAGGAAACCCTGCTCTGGGAAAGTGTGATTGCCGGTTCACCGCTCGGCGATACCCTGCTCAATCCCGGCGGCACTGCTGATACCGCCAAGCAAGCCTGGCTCTTGTTGTTGCAGTGGCAACTGCCGGCTTCCCTGATAAAACAAGCGGATCATGGCAAACAACCGGAAAGTGAACTCCCTGCTGTCACTATATTCTCCGACTGGGCCTTTCGCTTTCGCGAGAAGTGCAAGCGCAAAGGCGTATTGAGCTTCAGCGCCATGCTGCCGCTATTGCAAGAACTGGCCAACAGTGATCCTGCAGCACTGAATGCGCTGTTGCCACACAAAGTTCTGCTCTGGGGGTTTTCCGAGCCGCCACCACTGTACAAGACCTTCTTCGATACGTTGGGGAAGATCGGGGTAAAGATCGAAACCCTGCAATTTTCAACTGGAAATCCTGTTCTCGGCATCAAGGCTTGTCAGCAAGTGGCCGACGAAATCCAGGCCGCTGCCACTTGGACTGCGACGGTACTGGCCGGGAATCCTGCCGCGAAAATTGGCATCGTATGTGCTGACCTCTCTTCACTGCTGGCAAACCTGCGCCGCACATTTGCCAGAACCCTGGATGACAAGAATGCAACCATGGTTCTCTGCACTACGCAGGAACCGCTCGCTGCCGCAGGCTTCGTGCATACCGCCCTGCAGTTGCTGGAGTTGCATGAAGAAAGCTGCGATACCTTGATGCTGTGTCAGCTTCTGCGCTCACCATGGCTGCAAGGCGCTGACACGGAAGCCGCTGCTCGCGCCCAACTGACGTTGCGCCTGCGCGAGCGCGGCGAGATTCGCACCAATTTGAGTGACTTCAGGAAATGGTGCCTGGATCCAAAATCGAAGACACCCGCCCCAATCCTTGGCAAGGCATTGCTTGGGTTCCACACCGCCATCTTGCGCGCACCGGAACGGGCCAGTCTCCACTCCTGGTTCGGCCTGTTCGAGCAACTTTGGGTGGTCTTGTTGAACAGTGCAAGCCTGCAGTTCCAGGAACGCAAGGCGACACTGCTGGCCTGGGAAGAATTACAGACCCACATGCTGCAGTGTGCCTTCCTGCTCGAGCAATGCTCGCTGTCACAGGCGCTGCGTACCCTCAATCGTGTCGCGCACAAACAAGGCCAGCCTGCCTTGTTGCAAAGCGCACCGGTAATGATCATGAGTCCACTGGCCTGCGCTGGCCTGCGCTTCACCCATTTGTGGTGCTTGCAGATGAATGAACAACAGTGGCCAGCCGAAAATTCTCCCAATCCGTTCCTGCCTCTGCCTTTGCAGCAACAGTACCAGTTGCCCGGCAGTGATCCGTCACAGGCATTGCAGCAGGCTGGGCAAATGCTGCAAATGTTGAAGGACAATACCAGCACAGAGCTGGTCTACAGCTACTCTCTCAATGAAGAAGATCGCCAGCTCAGCCCCTCGCGCTTGTTGCCTGCCGCCGATGTTGCCTTGCTTGATGCAGGGAATATTCCTGCCGTTTTCCATCCTGCCTTGGCTGCGTTCACTCCAGCCTGCAGCGAAAGTGTCGAAGAAAGCAGTTTTTTGCCGCTGCAAACAGCAACTATCTCGGGTTACAGCAGATTGTTGGAAAACCAGGCCGCCTGTCCATTCAAGGCCTTTGCCACCGAACGCTTGCATGCCACTGAACTCAGACCCCTGCGCTTCGGGTTGTCACCGGCAGCCGTAGGCTCATTGGTGCACAAGATGTTTGAATTGTTCTGGGCGAAATTCAGCGGCAAGTCGGCGCTGCTTGCCGCCGGGGCGACCGAACTTGAAGACTGGATCGCCGACTGTGTCACCACGGCCCTGCGGGAAACGGCGCGCCGTTACCCAGGCACAATGACACCCCGTTTCATCGCACTTGAACAGGAGCGCCTGTGCGCCTTGCTACAACTCTGGTTGCAGGAAGAACTCAAACGCGGAGACTTCCGCAAGCTTGATGTCGAACAGGGCTTGCACTGGCAGTACAAGAACATGCAGCTCGACTTGCGCATTGATCGCATCGATGCTGACGCCCAGGGTCATTGCGTCATCATTGACTACAAAACCGGCCATCCGAAGACAGTGAATTGGTATGCTGAGCGCCAGGAACTGCCCCAGCTCATGCTGTACCAGCAAGCCGTAGAACAAAGCGGAGCTTACGCGCCGGTGAGCGCCCTGCTGCATGCCTGGGTGAATGTCGAAAAACCGGGTTTTGCCGGCATCGGGCTCAGTGATGACATTGCTCCTGGCATCGCGTTCACCCAGAGTGAGGACAGCAGTAACATCCCCGACTGGCACTCCCTCAAGCAGCATTGGCAACAAAGCCTGCAACAACTTGCGCAGGAATTCCTGGATGGCTATGCAGCCGTCAACCCCATCCGCGTTGGCACTTGCCAGTATTGCCATCTTGGCAGCCTGTGCCGGATTGGCGAGCAGCGCACAGCCTATGAAGAAGGCGATGACGATCAACCAGACGCCACTGGGAGCGAACCATGAGCGAGCACATCATGGATGCCGCTGTACGTGCACGCGCACTGGATCCTGCCAGTTCTTTCTGCGTACAGGCACCCGCCGGTTCCGGCAAGACGGAATTGCTTACCCAGCGCATCCTGAACCTGCTCGCACATTGTGAACGGCCGGAAGAAGTGCTCGCGTTTACCTTCACGCGCAAGGCCGCCGCCGAAATGCGCAAGCGTTTGCTGGACAGCCTGCAACTGGCTCTGGTGACCGATGACTCTGCCGTGACGACCATGGCAGCGCACAAGCGGCTCACCATAGAACTCGCCAAGGCAGTACTGGCGCGCGATGAACTGCTGAACTGGAAGCTGCTGCACAACAGTCAGCGCCTGCGCATCAACACCATCGACAGCTTCACGTCCTGGCTGAGTGCGCGCCTGCCTCTGGCCAGTGGTTTCGGTGCACGCCCGCAGATCAGTACCGACATGGACAAGGTCTACGCGCAAGCCGTACGCAATACGCTGGAAGCCCTCAATGATTCAGGCCCGGTCGCAGAGCAAGTCGCCAGTCTGTTGCGGCATCTGCACAATGACCTCGGCAAGGCTGAAACCCTGCTGCTGCTGTTGCTGAAAAAACGTGATCAGTGGCTTCCCCTGATTACACGTCTGGGCAACGATCCGGCACAGGCGCGTACTGAACTCGAACACAACCTGCGCATCCTGCTCGAAGAATTGTTTGATGATGCAGTAAGGCGACTGGTGCCCTACGAACAGTCGATCATGAGCCTGCTGCTGTTCGCCGGAGAACGCCTGTCGCTTGAGGGCGATTCGGCGCTGCTGAATCTGGAGTTTGACGCTGCGTTGCCACCGGCCAGTGCTGAAGCGGGTGCGCAATGGCAAGCAGTGGCCAAACTGTTTCTGCTCGCGACTGGCGCTGGCTTTCGCAAGAAAGTGGACAGGCGCAATGGCTTTCCGCCCAAAAGTTCGACCAAGGACAAGGAAGAAGCGGCCCTGTTTGCCAGCATGCACGAACTCTTTACCAACACCGTGGCAGACTTGCAGCAAGCCAGGCTCCTGCCCTTGCTGCAACGCCTAGCCGGTATTCCTCCGGCAGAATACGGCGATCGCCAGTGGGACGTACTGGCTGACGTCGTTAACCTGCTGCCATTACTCGCTGCACATTTGCACAAGGCAATGAGCCACGCCGGGGTGGTCGACCATACCCAAACCAGCTTGGCCGCCCTGGCTGCACTGGGCACCGAATTCGAGCCTACCGATCTTGCGCTGCAACTGGATTACCGTATCCGGCATATCCTGATCGACGAATTCCAGGATACCTCAAGCATGCAGTACAGCCTGTTAAAACAGCTGACGGCCGGCTGGGCCGATGGCGATGGCAGAACCCTGTTCATCGTCGGTGATGGCATGCAGTCCTGCTACAGTTTCCGTAATGCCAACGTGACCCTGTTCCTGCGAGCGCGTGAGCAGGTCGAGCATGTAAAAATGGAGTTGCTGCTGTTGCAGGTTAATTTCCGCAGTACTGCGTCAGTAGTCTCCTGGGTCAATGCAGTGTTCAGCGGTGCCTTCCCGCAGGAGAATGACCTGATCCGTGGGGGTGTCAGCTACAGCCACAGTGCGGCAAGTGACCCTGCCAGCAGCAGTGCCGGCGTGTCTTGCCGTCTGTTTGTGCAGCCCGACGAAAATTTCGACAGGCAGGCTCAGCGGCGCCACGAAGCCGAAGCAGTCGCGCGTCTTTGCCTTGAACTGCAACAACAGCATCCAGGTGAACGCATTGCCATCCTGGTACGCAATCGGGGCAATCTTGCCGACATCGTGCCAGCTCTGCGCCGTACAGGCTTAAGCTGGAATGCCGAAGAAATCGATCCACTGCTGTCCTATCCCGCCGTCAACGATCTGTTTACGTTGCTACGTGCCTTGCTCGATCCGGCCGATGTCACCGCTGGCCTGGCCTTGTTGCGCTGCCCCTTTATCGGGATCGGCCTGCAAGATCTGGAACTGCTGGCACAGCAACGCACTGGGCAGAATTGCACCTTGTTCGAAACCTTGAGCGCCTGGGATGCAGTGCCAGCCCTGAGTGACGCTGCCAGGACGCGACTGCAACGCAGCGTGCCACACCTGCAAACGGCCCTCACCCTGCGCCAAACCCTGCCACTCGCAGAATTGCTGGAAAACCTGTGGCTGGAACTGGGTGGTCCGGCAAT
>JBIIWM010000213.1:0-4974 GCA_044338875.1 Pseudohongiellaceae bacterium
GCGCAAGCAAAGACAGACTTTTCAGGAAGTGGACCGTGCTGCACAAGAAGGTGATCAGGTCATAATCGATTTCGTCGGCAAAGTAGACGGTGAAGTATTCGAAGGTGGCAGTGCCCAAGGTACCCGGCTGGTACTTGGTTCGAAACGCATGATCGAAGGGTTTGAAGCAGGCTTGATCGGCTGCAAAAAAGACGAGAAAAAAGTACTGGATCTGGTTTTCCCGGAAAATTACCAGAACAAGGACCTCGCAGGTAAGGCTGTTGAGTTTGAAGTCACGGTTAGCAAGGTTTCCGGACCGGTATTGCCGGAGTTGGACGATACGTTCTTTGCTTCCTTCGATGTGAAAGGCGGTGATGAAGCGGCGTTCCGAACCGAAGTCAAAAACAACATGGCAAGGGAATTGAAAAATGCCGTGCGCAATAATGTGCGCAACCAGATCATCGAGGGTCTGCTGAAACTGCACACTATCGACATGCCAAAAGCGCTGGTTGGTAATGAGATCAATGTGCTCAAGCAGCAAATGCTGCAGCAGTACGGTGGCAACGGCAAACAGAAGCTTGATCCTTCCATGCTGCCTTCAGAATTGTTCCAGGGTCAGGCCGAACGTCGCGTCAGCCTGGGACTCATCATGAATGAAGTCATCCAGCAGAAAAAAATCATCGTAGATCCCAAGAGTGTGCGTGTTTTGGTTGAGGAATTGGCCGAGAGTTACGAACAGCCTGCAGAAGTGGTGAAATGGTATTACGGCAACAAGGATCAGTTGGCACAGGTAGAGGCAATGGCTATGGAAGAGGCTGTAATAGACCACATCCTTGCTGCTGCAAAAGTAACAGACACCGCTTGCAGTTACGAAGAAGCATTGAAGCCTTCCGAGGCTGAACCTGCGGCCAAGTAAACCATCGTCAACAAGTTCATGCGCGATAGGCGCAAGGACTTGTTTGACCTGCATACTGGCCATGCTGGCGAATAAACAAGGCTGAGTAAACAGGCTATCAGAATCAGGAATCAATCATGAAATCGTCACATCACATGGAAGAAATGGCAATGCTGGTCCCAATCGTAGTTGAACAAACTGCGCGCGGTGAGCGTTCCTACGACATTTATTCCAGATTGCTCAAGGAACGGGTTATCTTCATGATTGGTCCTGTTGAAGACAATATGGCCAATCTGGTCGTAGCCCAGTTGTTGTTCCTGGAATCTGAAAATCCTGACAAGGATATTCATCTTTACATAAATTCACCGGGAGGCTCGGTAACTGCCGGTTTGTCTATCTACGACACCATGCAATTCATCAAGCCAGATGTGAGTACCATGTGTATTGGCCAGGCTGCCAGCATGGGCGCCTTGCTGTTGGCCGGTGGCGCCAAAGGGAAGCGTTTTGCATTGCCAAATTCCCGCATGATGATTCACCAACCCAGTGGTGGTTTCCAGGGGCAAGCTTCTGATATCCACATCCAGGCGAAAGAAATCCTCACAATTCGTGAAAAGCTTAACAAAATACTGGCCGACCATACTGGCCAGACGATCGACGTGATAGCCAGGGATACCGACAGGGACAACTTCATGAGCGCCGACCAAGGCGTGGAGTACGGACTCATCGACCAGGTTCTGGAAAAAAGAGTGATGACGCCCACGGGCAAGTAAAATCCTGCGGGGAATTTCCCGTGCAGACCTTGTAAAATGGCACAAATGGCTTCATCTTAGCCATAGATTCTGATGTAGTGGAGTGCCAGCATGGCGGGTGACAAATCCAAAGACGATTCCGGAAAACTGCTTTACTGTTCCTTCTGTGGCAAGAGCCAGCACGAAGTACGGAAGTTGATCGCTGGTCCATCCGTTTTCGTTTGTGACGAATGTGTTGATCTGTGCAATGACATCATTCGCGAAGAGATCCACGACAAAGCCGCAGACAAAAAGCAGAAGGAGTTGCCAACACCTGCTGAAATTTGCGCCATCCTTGACCAGTACGTCATTGACCAGGGCAAGGCCAAAAAAATCCTCGCGGTTGCTGTCTACAATCATTACAAACGGCTCAACTACCAGAAGAAAGCGGACGATGTTGAGCTGTCCAAAAGCAATATCCTGATCATCGGGCCAACCGGTACCGGCAAGACCTTGCTGGCCGAGACGCTGGCACGCTTGCTGGACGTGCCTTTCACCATTGCAGACGCTACCACCCTGACCGAAGCCGGTTACGTGGGCGAGGATGTCGAGAACATCATCCAGAAACTGCTGCAAAAATGTGATTACGATGTAGAGAAGGCCCAGATGGGCATCGTCTACATCGACGAGATCGACAAGATTTCCCGCAAATCGGACAACCCTTCAATTACCAGGGACGTATCTGGTGAAGGCGTGCAGCAGGCCTTGTTGAAACTGATCGAAGGAACCATTGCTTCAGTTCCGCCACAAGGTGGCCGTAAACATCCTCAACAAGAGTTCTTGCAGGTAGATACTTCCAACATCCTGTTCATTTGCGGTGGTGCTTTTGCCGGGCTGGACAGAATCATCCGGGATCGATCCGACAAAAGTGGCATCGGTTTCTCCGCATCGGTTCGTAGCCAGGAAGCGGAAAAGGCTGCTGGTCAAACCCTGCGCGATGTTGAGCCAGAGGATCTCGTCAAATATGGCTTGATTCCCGAGTTCGTAGGTCGTCTACCGATGATTGCGACACTCAATGAATTGGATGTGGAGGCCCTGATCAGGATTTTGAAAGAGCCAAAGAATGCGCTGACCAAACAGTATTCGAAACTGTTTGAGATGGAAGGTGTTGAAATCCAGTTCCGCAATGATGCGTTACGCGCCATTGCCACCAAGGCCCAGGAGAGAAAAACCGGGGCCAGGGGACTGCGCTCCATCATGGAGTCTGTCCTGCTGGAAACCATGTTCAAGATTCCATCGGAAAAAAGTGTATCAAAGGTCATCATTGATGAAGCAGTGATCCGGGGTGAATCCGAGCCCTTGCTCATGTACGAAAACAACGAAGCTGTAAATGCAGCCGGCACTGTTGCCACCGGGTCGAATGCCGCCAACATGGGATCGAATCTGGGGACGACCCTGGGGTCGAATGTTGCCCCGAAAGACAAACAATCGAATGGTTAAGCAGTAATCACAGAGAAATAGCGACTTGTCTATGGAAAAGCCCTCAACATATCAAACGCTGCCATTTCTTCCGCTGCGCGGCGTGGTTGTCTATCCCCAGATTGTCCATCCGCTGTTTGTAGCCCGTGAAAAGTCCATCAAGGCTCTCAAAGCTGCCATGGCGGCAGACAAGAAGGTCATACTTGCGGCACAGAAACAGCATTCTGAGGACGATCCAGGTCCGGAAGATCTCTACATCATCGGAACGGTTGCCACAGTACTGCAGCTTATGCATGTGAACGACGGTACCGTGAAGGTGCTGGTCGAAGGTGTGGAGCGGGTCCAGATCAAGCAATTCCATTTCGATGAAGAATTTTGCACAGCCGATATCATTGGGCTGAACAGTCATGTGGTCGAGGAGAAGGATACCGATATCCTGATAAGATCCCTGCTCTCCCAGTTTGACCAGTACGTCCAGTTGAGCAAGAAAATCTCGCCTGAGGTACTCACTTCAATTACCAGTATTGATGATCCCAGCCGCCTGGTCGACACCATCGCGACGCACATGTCGCTGCAGCTCCAGGAAAAACAGAACATCCTGGAACTTGCCAACCTGAAGCCTCGCATCGAACATTTGATGGCGCTGATTGAATCCGAAATCGATATTTTCCAGGTAGAAAAGCGTATTCGTGGCCGCGTCAAGAAACAGATGGAGAAAAGCCAGCGCGAGTATTATCTGAACGAACAGATGAAAGCGATCCAGAAGGAAATGGGCGAGCTGGACGATACCCCGAACGAAGCGGAAGAGCTGAAACGCCGCATCGATGAAGCCGGCATGCCGCAGGAAGCACGCGACAAAGCCAATGCTGAGCTGAACAAATTGAAGATGATGTCGCCGATGTCGTCGGAAGCGTCCGTGGTGCGCACCTATCTGGATTGGATGATCAATGTCCCCTGGAAGAAGCGCACCAAGATCCAGTCTGATCTGCACAAGGCTGAAGACATTCTCGAAAACGACCATTTCGGCCTGAGAGACGTCAAGGAACGCATACTCGAGTATCTGGCCGTCCAGAAACGCGTCAAGAAACTCAAAGGCCCCATCCTTTGCCTAGTGGGCCCTCCTGGCGTAGGAAAAACCTCTCTGGGTGAATCCATAGCCAGGGCCACTGGTCGCAAGTTCGTGCGCATGGCTTTGGGTGGAGTGAGGGACGAGGCGGAAATTCGTGGCCATCGCAGAACCTATATTGGTTCACTGCCAGGCAAAGTTGTGCAGAAAATGGCAAAAGTAGGAGTACGCAATCCGCTGGTCCTGCTCGATGAAATCGACAAGATGGGCATGGATCACCGTGGTGATCCGGCTTCTGCCTTGCTGGAAGTGCTCGATCCGGAGCAGAACCACAGCTTCAACGACCACTACCTCGAAGTGGATTACGATCTTTCCGATGTAATGTTCATTTGTACGTCCAATTCCATGAACATACCGGGTCCGTTGCTGGACAGGATGGAAGTCATCCGCCTGCCTGGATATACCGAAGACGAGAAGCTGAACATCGCTTCGCGTTATCTGGTCCCCAAGCAGCTGACCAACAATGGCCTCAAGAAAGATGAGCTAAAGATCGAGAATGAGACGATTCTCGATTTGATCCGACACTACACCCGTGAAGCGGGCGTCAGGGGCCTCGAACGCGAAATCGCTAAAATTTGCCGCAAGGTCGTCAAGGAACAAAGCCTGAACGACAGTACAGCAACATTGGTGATCGCATCGAAGGATCTCGAAAAATATGCTGGTGTCTTCAAATATGACTACGGCAAAGCAGAAGAAGCCGATGCCATTGGCCAAGTCAACGGACTAGCCTGGACCTCGGTGGGCGGTGAACTGCTGACCATTGAAGC
>JBIIWM010000214.1:0-4971 GCA_044338875.1 Pseudohongiellaceae bacterium
CGAACTTGATGAATGGGCCGTAACCGATTTCGTAAGGATTGACGTAGTAGTCTTCGATGTTATCGGAGAGGAATGAACCACCGATGGCGCCAGCAGCTTCATAAGAGTTGTGCGGCAACCAGTTACGATAAGCTTCCATTTCCTTGCCAGTGTATACAGCAGGCAATGGGGATGGGATCCAGCCGGATTCCAGGGTGTTGGTTGCGTAAGCGCGTGAACCTACTGGCACGATGCCGAATTCTGCGCCAGCTTCCAGGATTGCATTCTTGATGCGCTCGCCGTCAGCGTAAGGGCCCCAGATTTCCAGGCCAGGTGCGCCAGCCATACCGTGACGCAGGGTGCGTACGCGGGTGCCGTCGATGTTCATGTCAGCCATGTTGAAGAATTTCAGCTGCTCAAGCGGGCCTTTGTTCAATTTTTCGATTACAGCCCAGGCGTTTGGACCCTGGATCTGGTAACGGTAGCTGATACGGCTGATGGCTTTGCCGCCTGGACGTGAAGGTGAACGATCGTCGTTGATGATTTCAACGTTGTAACCGCCGGTGGCAGCGTTGTACATGATCCAGTTGGCAGAAGGTGCGCGACCTACGAATACCAGTTCGTTCTGTGCCAGATGGAACAGGATGCCGTCACCGATAACGTGACCGCTGTGGCTTACAGGAACGTATTGCTTGGCGCGATTTACCGGGAAGCTGGCGAAGCTGTTGATAGCGGTATCGGATACCAGCTTGATCGCATCAGGACCTTTGATGTACAGGTCAACCATGTGGTGGGACTGATCGAACAACACAGCGGATTCGCGCCATGCAGCCTGTTCGCTGCGCCAGTTGTGGAATTCTGGTGCAACAACCGGATATACGTAGGCACCAATCTTGGAATTACGGAGCAGGTTAACCGGATTACCTGCCGCATTTATTACGTCTTGAAAGCTTTTGCTCATTGTTGATGACTTCCTTTAAGGATCGCGGGTAAAAAAAGAAGGCCGCACTCTACACGGTAGAGGGGGGCATTGCAATCTGCCGGAATCCCTGTCTACTGCCTGAGACAGCGGCGTTTCCGACTACCCGTTAGGTTGATTTTTGAGCAGCTGGCAACCCCTGGTTACCCCTGCCCTACCGTTTCCACTCTGATACAGATGTCACGCAGCCGGAGTAAAGCCCACCATGGATTTGTACTCCAGAAACTCGCCAAAAGCCTGATCGCCGAATTCACGGCCGTTACCGGAGTGCTTGAAGCCTCCGAACGGCACATTCAGGTCAAGCCCGGCATTATTCAGACTGATATAACCGGCACGGATTTGTGCGGCTATGGCACGGGCGTGGTCGATGTCCTTGCTGTGGACGTACCCCCCCAGACCATATTCAGTGTCATTGGCAATCTCAATCGCTTCCTCTTCAGTATCGTAGCCAATGATACTGAGCACTGGACCAAAGATTTCCTCTCTGGCGATCTCCATGTTGTTATTAACGTTCCTGAAAACCGTGGGTTTGATGAAGTAGCCCTGATCCAGCCCTGCAGGCTTGCCAAGACCGCCGGTGACCAGCACGGCGCCTTCGTTGATGCCACTGCTGATAAGGTGCTGCACCTTGTCCCACTGGGCCTGGGAAATGACTGGCCCCATCTTGGCATCGGCAGCCGGATCGCCAGGCGCCCATGCTTCGGCCGCCTCCTTGGCGATGGCACAAGCTTCATCCATCAATTTATTCGGCACCAGCATGCGCGTAGGGGCACGACAGGACTGTCCGGTATTCATCATGACACCCCCGATGCCGCCGGTTACGGCTGCCTTCAGGTCGGCGTCAGCCAGAATGATATTCGGGGATTTGCCACCCAGTTCCTGATGCACGCGCTTGACGGTCTTGGCAGCAGCCTGCGCCACCAGTATCCCAGCGCGGGTGGAGCCGGTGATGGAGACCATGTCTACCAGCGGATGTTCAGCGAGCGCCTGCCCGACTATGGGGCCTTCGCCCTGGACCAGATTGAACACCCCCGCAGGCACACCAGCAGCCTGCATGATTTCGGCAAAGAGCTGGCCGGAGAATGGAGCAATTTCGGAGGGCTTCAATACCACGGTGCAGCCGGTGGCCAGTGCCGGTGCGACCTTGGCGCAGATTTGGTGAATAGGCCAGTTCCAGGGCGTGATAAAGGCGCAGACGCCGATCGGTTCCTGCACAACACGACTGGTGCCACGATCTTCCTCAAACTTGTAGGTTTCCAGGATGCGGCGCGCCGTCTTGAAATGATTGACGCCAACACCAGCCTGGGTGCCGTGGGCCAACCACTTGGGGGCTCCCATTTCTTCCATGATGGCAGCGCCCAGGTCGGGGATGCGCTTGGTAAATTCTTCGATAATGCGATCGAGCAGCGCCAGTCTTTCTTCGCGCGTGGTACGCGACCAGCTGCGGAAGGCCTTGGCGGCGGCCTGGACAGCCTTGTCCACATCGGCAGCACTACCAACGCTGATATGCCCAGCCACCGTGGCAGTGGCGGGATTGATCACATCCAGCAATTTCGGGCTGACAGGGTCAACCCAGAGGCCATTGATGTAGAACTGCTTGTATTCCCGCATTGGCAAACTGCTCCAGGGATGATCACCCGCTGCTGCGCAAAACCCTGCGCTTGGGGGTGGTTCAAAAGGGGCGCAAGTATATACGCACACCGGGGTGAAGACCATTCTGCCACCGCCTGTAACCGCGCGTGCACGACAGCACCAAACTCAAGGGGAGGGAATGGCTCAGGAATACCAGGCCACGGCCGCGATCTGGAGCAGCAGCCAGGCAAAACTGCCGGCCACTGCGTCATCCAGCATGATGCCGAGCCCGCCATGGACATGTTTGTCGAGCCAGCCGATGGGAAACGGTTTCCAGATGTCGAACAAGCGGAACAGCAGGAAGCCGACCAGCAGCCAGCCCCATCCGGGGGGTGCCACCAGCATGGTGATCCAGAGTCCGACGAATTCGTCCCACACGATACCGCCGTGGTCGTGCACGCCGAGATCCTTTGACGTGCGTTCGCACAGATAAACGCCAACCCCAAAGGCCAGCATTACTGCCAGCAAGTACAGTGGCAAGGACAGCTGGTCCAGCAAGAGATAGAACGGAATTGCCGCGAGAGTGCCAAAAGTACCGGGGGCAACCGGCGCAGTGCCGCTGCCCAGCCCAAAAGCCAGGAAATGGACGGGATTACGAAACACGGAAGGTGGGAATTTATTCATTGGTTTGCTGCCAACAGGTTCAAACATCTAGGCGAAATGCTCATATCCGGCCCGGGAGAACGCCAGCGGCCGGCCAGAGAGGTCGATCACTTCAACTCCTTCGCCCTTGCTCACCTTGCCAATGCAACTCACCCTGATACCGGCTTTTTTGGCAGCGGCAAGCACCGCGCGCTTCTTGCTGGGCGCCGCCGTGAATATCAGTTCGTAATCGTCCCCGGCCGTGAGTGCGAGGCGAAACACATCAGTGGAGGTACGCAAGCGCGTCAGCACGCCGGCCAATGGAATCGAGGCAATATCGACCGAGATGCGTACCTTGCTCTGCACGGCCATCCGTTCAAGATCCAGCAACAGGCCATCGGAGACATCCTGGGCGGCACCGGCAATCCCGCGCAAGGCCTGCCCCAGCTGGAGACGCGGCTCCGGTTGGTAATACGCACTCATCAATTCAGCTTCCTGCTCCGGCGTGAGACCGGTGCAACGTCCCTGGATGTATTCGAGTGCGAGCCCGGCGCGACCAGGCTCACCGGACACATACACATCATGCCCAGGCCTCGCCTTGCTGCGCAGCAGGGCGGTTCCTGCGGGCACCAGGCCTTGTACCTGGATCGCGATCTGCAACGGGCCACGTGCCAGGTTGCCGCCCACCAGCGGGCATTTGTATTTCAGCGCACTGGCGCGCAAACCCCGACCGAACGCATCCAGCCAGGCTTCCTCTGCTTGCGGCAACGTAAGTCCCAGCATGAAGCAGAACGGCTCGGCCCCCATGGCCGCCAGATCACTCAGATTGACAGCAAGTGCACGTTGCGCGACCAAGTCGGCGGGAGCCCCTGCGGGAAAATGCACGCCTTCCACCAGCACGTCCATGCTCAAGGCAATCTGCTTGCCACGCGGTACGGAAAGCAAGGCACAATCATCGCCAATGCCCAGCATTACCCCCCGATGCAACGCGGGGTCAGCGGCAAGTCCACCCTGTTGGAAATATTTCGCGATGATGTCGAATTCAGTCAGCATTGGCTTCAAGTGCGCGCAGTTGCTGCGCTGCCTTGTCGAGCACGCCGTTGATGAATTTGTGGCTGTCGGTGGAGCCGTATTTCTTGGCCAGTTCGACATATTCGTTGATGACGACCTTGTAAGGCACGTCGATACGCTTGCTGAATTCAAATACGCCCAGGCGCAGGATACCGACTTCGATGGGATCCAGCTCGTCTAGCGCACGATCCAGATGAGGCACAAACAAGGCATCCGTGGCGGCTTTGTTTTCAATGATGCTGGTGAGCGCCTGATGGAAAAAATCCCATTCCACCTTGCGCCCGTTGTCGGCACGAAACTCGGCTTCAATCTGTTCGGCAGGGCTGTCGGACATCTGCCACTGATACAAGGCTTGAACAAGTAGGTCACGCGCCCGCTTGCGGTGTGATAGGGGCACTGCACCTGAATAACTCATGGCATTTCTCTTGGGATAAAGCAGATTAATTCTTCAGCTTGCGGATCAGGCTGCACAGCTCCATCGCGGTGATGGCAGCATCGGCACCCTTGTTGCCGGCCTTGGTGCCAGCACGTTCGATGGCTTGCTCGATGGAGTCAGTCGTCAACACCCCGAAGATCACGGGCAGGCCATGCGCCATGCTGACCTGGCCAATGCCTTTGGCAGCTTCACCAGCCACATAGTCGAAATGCGGCGTGCCGCCGCGAATCACTGCACCCAGTGCAATGATGGAGTCGAACTTGCCCGACTCAGCCAGCTTTTTGGCGATCAG
>JBIIWM010000033.1:0-16118 GCA_044338875.1 Pseudohongiellaceae bacterium
CCAGAACGTGGATGGCCCCAAGCCCATCGGTGTATAATGCCGGCCTGATTTTCAAGTAGCTGGAATGCGAAGATGCTGGATCCACGTCTGGTTCGTACCGAACCCCAAACTATCGCCGATAAACTGAAAAAACGCGGTTTCGTGCTGGATGTTGCTGCTATTGTGGCAGTAGAAGAACGGCGCAAGGCGCTGCAAATTGAAACCGAACAGCTGCAGAACGACCGCAATACACGTTCGAAGAATATCGGCAAGGCCAAGGCCGCTGGTGAAGACATCGCGCCAATGCTGGCCGAAGTCGAGAACATGAAAGCCACGCTGGAAGAGAAAAAGCTGGCGCTGGAGGCCGTGCAGGCCGAGTTTGATGCCATCCTGTTCAATATCCCGAATATTCCCGCTGACGCCGTGCCCGAAGGCAAGGACGAATCCGCCAACGTGGAACTGCGCCGTTGGGGCACCCCGAAGACCTTCGATTTTGCAGTCAAAGACCACGTAGCACTGGGCGAAAACAGCGGCCTGCTGGATTTCCCCACTGCGGTAAAACTGACCGGTTCCCGCTTTGCGGTGATGAAGGGTGAGATCGCGCGCCTGCATCGCGCACTGATCCAGTTGATGCTGGATACGCATACCCAGGAACACGGCTACGTTGAAATGAATGTACCGTATCTGGTCAACAAGGAGTCTGCCTTTGGCACGGGCCAGTTGCCCAAGTTCGAGCAGGATCTGTTCAAGCTGGCCGGCGAGCAGGAGTATTACCTGATACCAACGGCCGAAGTACCAGTGACCAACATCGTGCGCGATACGATCATTGAGGCCGCCGACCTGCCACTGAAATTCGCCTGTCACAGCCCCTGTTTCCGCAGTGAAGCCGGCAGCTATGGCAAGGACACGCGCGGCATGATCCGCCAGCATCAGTTCGAGAAAGTGGAACTGGTGAAACTGGTAGCACCGGAAACCTCCGAGGCAGAGCACGAAGCACTCACACGCGATGCGGAAAGAATCTTGCAGAAACTGAATCTGCCATATCGCGTGATCATCCTGTGCGGTGGAGATGTCGGCTTCTCGTCCGAAAAAACCTACGACATCGAAGTGTGGTTGCCCGGCCAGGATACCTATCGTGAAATTTCCTCTTGCAGCACCTTTGGTGATTTCCAGGCGCGCCGCATGCAGGCGCGCTGGCGCAATCCAGCCACCGGCAAACCGGAACTGATTCATACCATCAATGGGTCGGGCCTCGCGGTCGGGCGTACGCTGGTGGCAGTACTGGAGAATTACCAGAACGCCGATGGCAGCGTCACCGTGCCGGATGCCCTGCAACAGTACATGAACGGTGCCAAGACCATTCTGAAAGGGTAATAGACAATGGAATTTCTTCCGGTCTTCTTGCGCCTCCAGAATCAACGTGCGCTGGTGGTCGGAGGTGGGCACATCGCCCTGCGCAAAGTGCAGATGCTGTTGCGCTCTGGTGCCCATATCCGCTTGGTGGCGCCGGCAATCAGCCGCGATCTGCATGCACTGTTAGGTCAAAGTCCTGGGCATGAGCTGCGGCAGCGCGAGTTTGTTGAGTCGGATCTGGATGGCGTCAAACTTGTCATTGCGGCTACCGATGAACAGGCAGTGAATACAGCGGTATACCACGCGGCCGGCCAACGCCATTTGCCGGTGAATGTGGTGGATCAGCCCGAACTGTGCAGTTTCATTTTCCCTTCCATTGTCGATCGTTCGCCGCTCATCGTCGCGGTCTCCAGTGGCGGCAATGCCCCGGTGCTTGCACGCTTGCTGCGCTCGCGTCTGGAGACGCTGATTCCTTCTGCTTACGGATCATTGGTGCAGCTGTTGGGCAAGTACCGGGAAACCGCAAAGGAACGCTTCGACACTATTACCCAGCGCATGCGCTTCTGGGAAAACATCATCAATGGTCCGGTCGCGGAACTGATGATGAGTGGCCAACAGGACAAGGCCGAACAGTTGTTGCTGGAAACCATGGACAAGGAAGCGGGACTGCCGATGCAGGGTGAGGTGTATCTGGTTGGCGCCGGTCCCGGTGATCCCGATCTGTTGACCTTCCGTGCCTTGCGCTTGATGACTCAAGCCGATGTGGTCTTGTACGACCGCCTGGTGAGCCAGCCGATTCTCAATCTGACACGCCAGGACGCCGAGAAGATCCACGTCGGCAAACAACGCTCCAACCATACGATGCCACAGCAGGACATCAGCCGCTTGCTGGTGGAACTGGCACAGCAGGGCAAACGCGTGCTCCGCCTGAAGGGCGGCGATCCGTTTATTTTCGGCAGGGGTGGGGAAGAAATCCAGGAACTCGCGGCTGCCAAAATTCCCTTCCAGATCGTGCCTGGCATTACCGCAGCTTCTGGTTGCGCCGCCTATGCTGGTATTCCGCTGACACATCGTGATTTCGCGCAATCAGTACGCTTTGTGACTGGCCACTTGAAGGACGGCAGTATGGATCTTGATTGGCAGCAGTTGGCCCAGCCCGCGCAAACCGTGGTGTATTACATGGGGCTGGTGAGTTTGCCGATGATCTGTGCGCAACTGATTGCCCATGGGCGCTCTCCCGAAACGCCGATTGCACTGATCCAGCAGGGCACCACGCCGCAACAGAAAGTGTATACCGGCACACTGGCGACGATGCCGGCGCTGATCGCTGCTGCCGAAGTACAACCACCGACCCTGATCATCGTCGGCGAGGTAGTCAGTCTGCACGACACGCTGAAATGGCGCTAGCGAGGCTCGACCGCGTACACCATTGAATTAAGGAATACTGCCTTGTGATCTCGATCAGACCCGCAGAGAAAACCGACGCGCAACTTCTCTTCGACCTCATCATCGAACTGGCGATTTATGAGAAAGCCGGGCATGAAGTCGTCACCTCGGTCGCCGAGATTGAGGAAACCCTTTTCGGCCCCGAAGCCAAGGCCAGTGCACTGCTCTGCTACCTCGACGAAAAGCCGGTCGGCTATGCCGTGTACTTCTACAATTTTTCTACATGGCTCGGCAAAAACGGCATTTATCTGGAAGACGTGTATGTCACGCCCGCCTGTCGTGGCAGAGGCTGTGGCAAGGCCTTGCTGAAATATATTGCTGCAATCGCGGTCAGGGAAAATTGCGGGCGCTTCGAGTGGAGTGTGCTGGACTGGAACACACCCGCCATTGAATTCTACGAAGCGCTGGGCGCGCGCCCGCAAAGCGAATGGACCATCTACCGACTCACGGGCGAAGCGTTGCGCAAGCTGGCAGCCGACTGAATCCCGACTGGAAAACGTGACAGGAAAACCATGAACGCATCTGATTCCGGCAACGGCAACCTGGACGCCACCCGAGACAGCGTCAGGGATTATTACGGCAAGCAGTTGCAAGGCACTGCTGACCTGAAAACCTCGGCCTGCTGTGACATCACTGCTATCCCGCAGTGGTTGAAGCCGATCCTGTCACGCATTCATCCGGACGTGCTGGCGCGCTATTACGGCTGTGGTCTCGTGGTGCCGCAGCAGATCACAGGTTGTCGTGTGCTGGATCTGGGTTGCGGGACCGGGCGAGATATCTATGCACTGGCGCAATTGGTCGGCAAGGACGGCTTCGTGTGCGGGGTCGACATGACTGATGAACAGTTGGCAGTAGCACGTGAACATCAGGAGTGGCACAGCCAAGCCTTCGGTTTCAGTAATACCGCCTTTCACAAGGGCTATATCGAAGCGCTCGATGAATTGCCGTTCGAACCCCACAGCTTTGATGTGATCGTGTCCAACTGCGTCGTGAATCTTTCTGCCGACAAGGCTGCGGTGTTGCAGGGCATCAAGCGCTTGCTCAAGCCGGGTGGTGAATTCTATTTTTCCGATGTGTACGCCGAGCGCCGCATTCCGGCAATCTTGCGCGATGATCCTGTTCTATACGGGGAGTGTCTAAGCGGCGCGCTGTACTGGAATGATTTCCTGGCTCTTGCCAAAAGCAGCGGCTTTGCTGACCCCAGGCTTGTGGAAGATCGTCTTTTGGAGATCACTGCTGCCGAGGTTGCTGCCAGGGTGGGCAGGATCCGGTTCTTCTCGGCGACGTACCGCCTGTTCAATCTGGATGGATTGGAGCCGGCGTGTGAGGATCATGGACAGGCGGTGATCTACAAAGGCAGCATCGCTGAACATCCGGATGCGTTCATGCTGGACAAACATCACCTGATCGAAACCGGCAAGGTGTTCCCGGTATGCGGCAACACCTGGCGCATGCTCCAGGAAACCCGCTTCCGCCAGCATTTTGATTTTATCGGTGACTTTTCCCGGCACTACGGTATTTTCACCGGATGTGGCACCAGCATGCCGTTTGACACCGCAGTTGCAGGCGCTACACCTTCGAGCGGCACCTGCTGCTGAGCATCGGGTTTCTTGCGAGCAGGGATTACAGCGATGTGTGCAGCCCGCACTCGCGATTTTCCAAGGCCTTGGTGGGATCGTAGTAGCTGTCTTCATTGGGCAGCTTGTGTTCGGCCAGATACGCACGCATCTGCGCCTCACTCCAATGGAAGAAGGGCGCTACTTTCAGTACACCCTTGTCATCCTGTGTGAAAATATTCAGCGACTGGCGAAACTCGGTTTGTTCCTTGCGCAGGGCAGTGAGCCAGATGGCTGGAGCATGTGTGCTCATTGCGCGACGGAAGGGCTCCAGTTTGAAATTGTGGGTGAACCCGGCGTGTGAGTCTTCGGTGTAGTTCGGAATTCCGCCCAGCGCGGCTTCCTGGCGGGCTGCGGTCACCTTGGGGGTGAACACATCCACATTAAGGTTCAGCAGCTGCATTATAAGTTCCGCGCATCGGTAGGTGGCCTTGGTGTTGTAGCCGTGGTCGACCCAGATCACCTGGGTATCGGGTTTCACCTGGACGATCATGTGCAGGATTACAGCTTCCAGCGGTCCGAAATGAGTGGTTACCACGGCCTTGCCGGGCAAGCCCAAGGCGTGCCGGATTATGTCCTGGGGTGCTTTGCCTGCGTAGTTCTGATTTAACTGGTCCAGATTCATGGAGCCTCCTGAATTTCGAGGGGGCCTAGTTTACCCCAACCACTTTATCTTTGTTTCCTTCCTGGGCGGCGCATGATTAAACTAGCGCCATTTCCGAATGGAGCCTTGCCCCCAATGAATTTTGCGGAGTATGCACGTCAGATCAGAAGTATCGGGCGTGAAGTCAATCCTGAGACCTTGCAGGCAACCCGTGCACTGCTGACTCCGCTGGCCAGTCCCCTTGACCCGGCCGAGGTGAAGGTGGCGCGCGATGTGCAGTACAGCGCCAATGAACGGTGTCGCATGGATATTTTTACACCTGCGGCAGGATTTGACCCCAAGCGTCCCATTCTGGTTTTTGTGCATGGCGGTGGTTTTATCGCGGGTGACAAACACACGGAAGGCTCGCCGTTTTACAGCAACATTGGTGCGTGGGCCGTGCGCAATGGCTGCAATGGCATAACCATGACATATCGCCTGGCGCCTAATTACCAGTGGCCGTCCGGAATTGATGATATCCATCACCTGATTCGTTTTATCCGCCACGAAGGCACAGAGCATGGACTCGATTCAGACTGTATTTTCCTGATGGGACAATCGGCAGGCGCGGCGCATGCTGCGTCCTATGTCGCCCATCCGGAACTGTATGCGCCTTTCGGGCATGGCTTGAGTGGTTTGATCCTGTTGTCCGGACTTTACAACTTCACCAGCATGCCGATTGGTCCGCTGGAACGCTCCTACATTGGTGATGATTTCACGCTGTATGAAGCACGATCCTCGTTGGGCGGCCTGCTGGCGAGTAACCTGCCGATGATGGTAACGGTGGCTGAAAATGACCCGCCATTGTTTGAGCAGCAGGGATTGGAGTTGTTGACCGCCTACCAGCGTAAACACCAACATCTGCCGCATTTTGTCTATGCCATGGGCCAAAACCATTTGTCGGTGGCCATGGCTCTTGGTATCGAAGGCGATTTGATCGGCCCGCAACTGAAAAATTTTATCGACGAATACAGTCGCTACCGCTAACTGCAGTTACGGGCTGCATCGACGATGTTGGAAATCAATCCACGCCTGAGCATCCCTGATGCCGAGATCGAACTGAATGCCATTCGTGCCCAGGGTGCGGGTGGCCAGAACGTCAACAAGGTCAGCAGCGCCATTCATTTGCGCTTTGACATCCGCGCCTCGTCCTTGCCCGAACCTGTCAAGGAGCGGCTATTGCAAATAAGTGATAGTCGCATCACCAGCGAAGGTGTTGTCGTCATCAAGGCGCAAACCCACAGGACCCAGGAAAAGAACAAGCAGGAAGCGCTGGCGCGGCTGCAGAACCTTATCCAGTCGGCATGTGTCAAACCGAAGGCCAGGGTTGCGACCCGTCCTACCAGAGGCTCGGTACGCAAGCGCTTGGACATCAAGAAACAACTGGCGGGCACCAAGAAACTGCGTGGCAGGGTGAGTGACGAGTAAAAGCCAGCGCTGACGTATAATCGCCACTTTCCCCTGAAGTAGAACTGACATGTCCACCATTCGTACCCGCATTGCGCCGTCTCCCACCGGGGATCCCCACGTAGGCACGGCCTATATCGCCTTGTTCAACCTGTGCTTTGCCCGGCAGCATGGCGGCCAGTTCATTCTCCGTATCGAAGATACCGACCAGGTCCGCAGCACCCACAAATCGGAACAGGACATCCTGGCTGCGCTGAAATGGCTGAACCTCGATTGGGACGAAGGTCCGGACAAGGGCGGCCCCTATGGTCCGTATCGCCAGAGCGAGCGTTCCGCGATCTACCAGGAGCATGTGAGTGTGCTGCTGGACAAGGGACACGCTTTTCACTGCTTCTGCACCGCCGAGCGGCTTGACGAGTTACGCAAGCAACAGACCGCCGACAAGGTGCAGCCAGGCTATGACGGCCATTGCATGCACCTTGGCCAGCACGAGGTAGGCGAGCGCCTTAATCTCGGCGTGCCGTATGTAATCCGCATGAAGGTGCCGCGCGAAGGCAAATGTGTAATCCCCGACATGCTGCGCGAACCTGTTGAGATCGAGTGGTCTCAGGTAGACATGCAGGTGTTGATGAAGTCCGATGGGCTGCCGACTTACCACTTGGCCAATGTCGTGGATGATCACCTGATGCACATCACGCATGTGATAAGGGGCGAGGAATGGATCAATTCCGCGCCGAAGCATTTGTTGCTATATCAATACTTCGGCTGGGACGCGCCGGTGCTGTGCCACATGCCGTTGTTACGCAATGCGGACAAGAGCAAACTGAGCAAGCGCAAGAATCCCACCAGCATCGGTTATTACCAGCGCATGGGTTATCTGCCGGAAGCAGTGATCAATTACCTGGGCATGATGGGCTGGTCCATGCCGGATGGCCGTGAGCTGTTTACGGTTCAGGAGATGACCGACAACTTTGACTTGCTGCGGGTGTCACTGGGCGGACCGGTGTTTGATACCGAAAAACTGGACTGGCTCAACGGGCGCTATCTGCGCGAGAAAGTGTCGGACAGTGAATTCATGCAGCGCTATGCCGAATGGGCGTTCGATCGCGAAAAATTGCACCAGATCATGCCGTTGATCAAACCCAGGGTAGGGCGTTTTACTGACGTGCTGCCACTGGCCGGTTTGTTTTTGTACGGACTGCCGGCGATTACCGCCGAGAGCTTCTCGCACGCCAAATTGTCGGTCGACGACAGCGCCCGGATCCTGCAATTTATCGCCTGGCGCATTGAGGAAATGAAGGAATGGCATCGCGACCGGATCGAACAGGGCATGACGGAATTGGCGGAACTATTGGGTTTCAGGATTCGTGATTTCCTGTTTCCGGTATTCATCGCCATCGCAGGTACTTCTGTGTCTGTATCAGTGATTGATTCGATGGCGATCCTTGGTCTGGACCTCACCAGAGCCCGCTTGCGACACGGCATTGCGGTACTTGGAGGTATCTCCAACAAGCAACTCAAAGTGCTGGAAAAGGACTACCAGAATCTGCACCGCAGCAAGGATATGCAATGAGTTCCTTTTAGTGTCTTGTGTCAGATTTATTGTTGACACTATATGGAGTGCTCAATAGAATGCGCGTCTTTCCTGGTTACCAAGGGAAAATTTGCAGGTAAGCGGGGGCATAGCTCAGCTGGGAGAGCGCAACGCTGGCAGCGTTGAGGTCAGGAGTTCGATCCTCCTTGCCTCCACCACTTGCAACACGTGCAGTTAAACAAAGGTTCTAAGTCCCCTTCGTCTAGAGGCCTAGGACACCTGGTTTTCATCCAGGCAACAGGGGTTCGAAACCCCTAGGGGACGCCAAATAAAAAACCCACCTCCTTTTGGAGGTGGGTTTTTTTTTGCCCGCTGGGGGAGTTTCGAGAACCCCTCGGGTTCGACCAGCGGCACGAAGTGCTGCGCAGGTCGCCAGCCGCCCCGCAGGGAAAATCCCGCCCATAAAAAAAGCCCCGCAAAGCGAGGCCTTTTCGTGAACCCAACAACTCAGCCCGGGTAATCCCGTTGCTTCGGTCCAGTATACAGCTGGCGCGGACGCCCGATCTTGAAAGGATAGCTGATCATTTCGTGCCAATGCGCCACCCAGCCGGGTGTGCGGCCAGTAGCAAAGATCACCGTGAACAGGTTTACCGGAATGCCGATGGCTTTCAGGATGATGCCCGAATAGAAATCCACGTTCGGATACAAATTACGCTCGATAAAGTACTCGTCTTCCAGCGCAATCTTCTCGAGCTTCATCGCAATCTTCAGCAGCGGATCATCCTGCATGCCCAGTTCGGTCAGAACTTTCTGGCAGGCTTCGCGCAGTACTTTGGCACGTGGATCGAAATTCTTGTACACGCGATGGCCAAAGCCCATCAGGCGGAACGGATCGTCCTTGTCCTTCGCTTTCTTGATGAACTTGTCGATGTTGGACTCGTCACCGATTTCCATCAGCATTTTCAGCACGGCTTCGTTGGCGCCGCCATGCGCAGGTCCCCACAGGGCTGTAATGCCCGAGGAGATACAAGCGTAGGGGTTGGCACCTGTGGAGCCGGCCAGACGCACTGTGGAGGTTGAGGCGTTCTGTTCGTGATCGGCATGCAGCAGGAAAATCTTGTCCATGGCGTCGGCGAGAATCGGGCTTGGGATATATTCCTCGCACGGAGTCGCAAACATCATGTAGAGGAAATTCGAGCTGAAATCCAGGTCGTTGCGCGGATACATGAACGGCTGGCCGATTGAATATTTGTAGCACATCGCGGCAAGCGTGGGCATTTTCGCAATCAGGCGCAGTGCCGCGAACTTGCGATGGTCTTCGTTGTCGATTTTCAGGTTGTCATGATAAAAGGCTGAGAGTGCTCCTACCACGCCCACCATGATGGACATCGGATGCGCATGGCGCGGGAAACCATTGAAGAAATGATGGATCTGCTCATGCACCATGGTGTGGTAGCGGATCGTTTTGACAAAGTCCGCTTTCTGCACGGCAGTTGGCAGTTCGCCATTGAGCAGCAGGTAGCAACACTCGAGATAATCCGACTTTTCTGCGAGCTGTTCGATTGGATAGCCGCGGTACAGGAGGATGCCTGCATCACCATCTATATAGGTGATTTTGGATTCGCAGGAAGCGGTTGACATGAAGCCGGGGTCAAACGTGAAAACGCCCTCTGCCGTCAAACCCCTGACATCCAACACATCGGGACCAATCGTCCCTTCATAAACCGGTAATTCAATGGGTTGGTTAATGCCATCGACGGACAACTGAGCTTTTTTCCCAGTCATAAAAACTCCTCAACTGAATGAAATGCTATGTCGAACAGCCCCTTTTAGGGACTGCTGAGCGGAGAGCCGCAACACTATCCGCAGTACCTTGAATTGTCAAACCAGCAGAGCTTCCTGAAACAGGCGGCAGCGGCCGCGCTCATTGGCTTTCAGGGCATATTGAAATGTATGCAAATCCAAAGTGTTAGTGATGATATCTTGAGACATATATCGGTAATTTCCCCCAAAAAATTAATGTGTTTTTTTTCAGAAAGAACTTATAAAAACAGAGCTGCTCGGGCATAATGCCCGCCATGGGTTTTTGAAAAGCAGTGCTGATAATATTTATCTATCACATTAAAGAATTCTGATTTATTTGTTCTTGGTGTGGCTTGGTTGAAGTTTGTAAGGGTGTCCGGTTTCATCAAAGAGTAAACAACTGTGAAAGACAAACGTCCGGTTAATCTTGATCTCAGTACCATTCGGTTGCCACTTGCAGCATGGGCATCCATCACCCATCGCGTCTCTGGTGTCATTCTTTTCGTCGGTATTGCCATCCTTCTTTATATTTTCGATCTCTCTCTTTCCGGGGACGCTGGTTTTGCGGAAGTGAGGGAGCTTGCAGGTTCAGGTTTGTTCCGCTTGATACTGTGGGGCCTGCTTTCTGCCCTGGCTTACCACATGGTGGCCGGCATCAAGCATCTTTTGCTCGATCTTGGCATTGGTGAAAGCCGTGAAGGAGGCCCCTTGGGTGCCCGCATCGTGATTGCCGCCAGTATCCTGGTCATGATTCTGTTGGGAGTGTGGATATGGTGAGCAATATCTCGAATCTCGGGCGTAACGGTGTTGCTGACTGGTTGATTCAGCGTGTGTCCGCATTGGTCTTGCTGGCGTGGATCCTGTTCCTGGTGTTCTACATCGCGGTTACTGATGCCCTGACAGCACAGCTGTGGCAGGAACTTTTCAGCCAAACCTGGATGCGTGTGTTCAGTCTGGCGGCATTGTTGTCGCTATGTGCTCATGCATGGATCGGCATGTGGACCATTTCTACTGATTACCTGACTGCAATGGCCCTTGGCAAAGCGGCAACTGCGGTGCGACTTCTGTTCCAGCTTGCCTGCTTGCTGGTGTTGCTGACCTATTTTGTCTGGTGTGTCCAGATTCTCTGGAGTATTTGAACCGTGGCTCAACTCAGGATCCTGTCTTTTGACGCTGTAATTGTTGGTGGCGGTGGCTCAGGGCTGCGCGCTGCCTTGCAACTTTCCCAGTCAGGTTTCAACACTGCCGTCATTTCCAAGGTATTCCCCACTCGCTCGCACACTGTGTCCGCCCAAGGCGGCATCACCTGTGCCATTGGCAGTGAGGATCCGGATGATGACTGGCGCTGGCACATGTATGACACGGTGAAAGGTTCCGACTATATCGGTGACCAGGACGCCATTGAGTACATGTGCAGTGAAGGCCCGCAGGCTGTGTTTGAACTGGAACACATGGGCATGCCGTTCTCGCGCAATAAAGACGGCAGGATTTACCAGCGTCCTTTTGGTGGCCAGTCCCGTGACTATGGCAAGGGCGGACAGGCGGCAAGAACCTGTGCTGCTGCCGACAGAACCGGGCATGCCTTGCTGCATACCTTGTTCCAGGCAAACCTGAAGAACGACACCAAATTCCTCAACGAGTGGTACGCCATTGATGTCGTCCGCAACCAGGATGGTGCAGTAGTTGGTGTAATCGCCATCTGCATCGAAACCGGCGAAGTCGTTTTTGTGAAGGCCAAAGCCACGGTGTTCGCCACCGGTGGTGCCGGACGTATTTTTGCTTCTACCACCAATGCGCTTATCAACACTGGCGACGGTATTGGCATGGCCTTGCGGGCGGGCTTCCCGGTGCAGGACATGGAGATGTGGCAGTTCCATCCCACCGGCATCTATGGTGCGGGCACGCTCATCACCGAAGGCAGCAGGGGCGAGGGCGGTTATCTGCTCAACAAGAATGGTGAACGCTTCATGGAGCGCTATGCGCCCAATGCCAAGGACCTCGCAGGTCGTGACGTGGTAGCCAGATCCATGATCCTGGAAATCATTGCCGGCAGAGGCTGTGGTCCCGAAGGGGACCATGTGCTGCTGAAGCTGGATCATCTGGGTGAAAAAGTCCTCAACGAGAAATTGCCCGGTATCCTCGAGCTTTCCCGCACCTTTGCCCACGTGGATCCGGTCAAGGAACCGATCCCTGTGGTGCCGACTTGTCATTACATGATGGGCGGTATTCCAACCAACGTGAATGGACAGGCAATCACCACGGATGCCAACGGCAACGACAAGATTGTCGAAGGCCTGTTCGCTGTCGGTGAGGCTGCCTGTGTATCGGTACACGGAGCCAACCGCCTGGGTGGCAACTCCCTGATCGATCTGGTGGTATTCGGACGTGCTGCAGGCATTCATATTGAAAAGATGCTGCGCAGCGGCATTGAGCAGCGCGCAGTATCCGAAACCGATATCTCCACCGCGATGGAGCGCTTGAACCGCTTGAATGCTTCCACCTCTGGCGAGCGTGTCCCGGTCCTGCGCAAGGAACTGCAGGGCATCATGCAGAACCATTTCGGTGTATTCCGTACCGGTGATTTCATGCGTGAAGGCATCAGCAAACTGGCTGGCCTGCGCGAACGCATTGCCAACGTGCAGTTGGAAGACAAGAGCAACGCATTCAACACCGCACGGATCGAAGCCCTTGAGCTGGGCAACCTGCTTGAAGTGGCCGAAGCCACTGCGATAGCTGCGGAAGGCCGAACCGAAAGTCGTGGTGCGCATGCTCGTGAAGATTTCACTGAACGTGATGATGTGAATTGGCTCTGTCACACGTTGTATTTCGCCGACAAGAAAGTCCTGAGCAAGCGTGCGGTGAATTTTTCACCCAAGACTGTGCCGACTTTCGAGCCAAAAGTAAGAACCTATTAACCTTGGTGAAAAGCCCTAACTAAAGGAAAGCACCGTGTTAGTCAGTATCTATCGCTACAACCCGGAAACGGACAGCAAACCATCAATGCAGGATTACCAGGTAGAACTGCCTGCCGGCAAGGACATGATGGTTCTGGATGTGTTGCAGCTGGTGAAGGACCAGGATGAATCAGTTTCGTACCGCCGTTCCTGTCGTGAAGGCGTGTGCGGTTCCGATGGCATGAATATCAATGGCATGAATGGTCTTGCCTGCATCACCCCGGTATCCAGTGCCGTAAAAAACGGCAAACTGGTGCTGCGGCCATTGCCAGGCCTGCCTGTGATCCGTGATCTGGTTGTCGACATGAGCGCGTTCTACAAGCAGTACGAACGCATCAAGCCTTATCTGCAGAACGACAATCCGCCGCCGGCGATTGAACGCCTGCAGTCTCCTGAAGAGCGCGCCAAGCTTGATGGCTTGTACGAGTGCATCCTGTGCGCCTGCTGTTCCACAAGCTGCCCCTCGTTCTGGTGGAATCCTGACAAGTTCGTGGGACCTGCCGGCCTGTTGCAGGCATACAGGTTCCTGGCAGACAGCCGTGATACCAGAACCCAGGAGCGCCTGGCTGAACTGGAAGACCCATTCAGCGTGTTTCGCTGCAGGGGCATAATGAATTGTGTGGCGGTTTGTCCCAAGGGACTGAATCCGACGAAGGCTATTGGACACATTCGCGACATGCTGCTTGAACGCAGTATCTGAGCAGGGGTGAATACTATGGGCATGCAGGAAAGCATACGGGAAATCTTGCGCAAGACCAGCCATCTGTCCGGTGGCAATCTGGATTATATCGAAGGCCTGTTCGAAAGCTGGATGGCTGATCCTTCTTCTGTTTCAGAAGAATGGCGCAAATATTTCGATGGCCTGCCTCCCGTTGAAGGCAAAATGCTGAGCGATGTGTCGCATGCGCGCGTTATCCGTGATTTTCGGGATATGTCGCGCCGCGGGTCTGCGCGCATCATCAGTGCTCCCGGCAGCAATTCACCGGGGAGCCTTGAGCATGAGGCCAAGCAGGTCAACGTCGTGCAAATGATCAGTTCCTATCGCGTCCGCGGTCACCAGCAAGCGAGGCTTGATCCGCTGGGACTGATGCACAGGGAAGAAGTCCCCGATCTCAAGCTGGAGTTCCATCATCTGTCGAGTGCCGACTTTGGCACCGTCTTCTCCACCCAGCCCTTGTTCATCCCGCAAAAAGCCGCGAAGCTCGGAGAGATCGTTTCCGTGCTGGACGACATTTACTGTGGTTCCATCGGCTATGAATTCATGGCGATCGTGAACATCGAGGAGAAGCAATGGATACAGAAGCGTATCGAAGGCAGTGGTGGCCGACCCAATTTCAGCAATGAAACCCGGATCCACATCCTTGAGCGCCTGAGTGCGGCGGAAGGGCTGGAAAAACATCTCGATTCAAAATATCCGGGTACCAAGCGTTTCGGTCTTGAAGGTGGCGAAAGCCTGATTCACGCCCTGGACGATATCATCCAGCGTGCCGGTGAAGCCGGGGCCAAGGAAATTGTGATCGGCATGGCACATCGCGGCCGTTTGAATGTGTTGGTCAACACGCTTGGCAAAAATCCCTCGGTTCTCTTCGATGAGTTTGAAGGACGCGCGCGATACAACAGTTCGGGTGACGTGAAATACCATCAGGGTTTTTCGTCCAACATCATGACCCCGGGTGGCGAAGTGCATTGCAGCATGGCCTTTAACCCGTCGCATCTGGAAATCGTGGCTCCAGTGGCCGAAGGCTCGGTGCGAGCGCGCCAGGATCGACGCAAGGACCCTGTTGGCGCCACCGTACTGCCGATCATCATTCATGGTGATGCCGCTTTCGCCGGGCAGGGTGTCGTCATGGAAACTTTCCAGATGTCCCAGACCCGCGCGTACTACACGGGCGGAACTGTCCACATCGTCATCAATAACCAGGTTGGTTTTACCACCAGTCGCCAGGACGATGTGCGTTCTACTGAATATTCCACTGACGTCGCCAAAATGGTGCAGGCGCCGATATTCCATGTGAATGGCGACGATCCCGAAGCAGTAATGTTCGTGACCCAGCTGGCACTGGATTTCAGGAACCAATTCCACAAGGACGTCGTTGTGGATCTGGTGTGCTACCGTCGCCGCGGCCATAACGAAACTGATGAGCCAAGTGCGACCCAGCCGGTCATGTACAAGGTGGTGCGCTCCCTGGCGAGTACCCGTACCTTGTATACAGAGAAGCTTATTGCCGAGGGTTTGTTGTCCCAGGCCGAAGCCGATGAAATCAATACCAGTTATCGCAAGGCCCTGGATGAAGGCACCCATGTGGTGAAGAGTCTGGTGATGGCGCCCAACACCGCACTTTATGTTGATTGGCGTCCGTATCTCGGCCATGACATGAACACCACCTGCGATACCACCATCAATATGAAACGCCTGAAGGACCTGGCCCAGAAACTGGTGAAAATTCCTGAAGGCTTCAGCCTGAACCGCCAAGTGGCGAAAGTGCTGGATGACCGTGCCAAGATGGCAGCAGGAGAACTGCCGCTGGATTGGGGCTGTGCCGAATTGCTGGCCTATGCGAGTCTGGTAGACGACAACTACAAAGTGAGGCTTACCGGCCAGGATGTAGGGCGCGGCACGTTCTCGCATCGCCATGCTGTATTGCACGACCAGAATACCGGCAATACCTTCGTGCCAATCAGTCACATCAGCGAAAGCCAGCGCAAATTCGTCATCTACGATTCGTTGCTGTCGGAAGAAGCAGTCCTTGCGTTTGAATATGGCTACGCGACCACACGCCCTGATGCACTGGTGATCTGGGAAGCCCAGTTCGGCGATTTCGCCAACGGTGCCCAGGTAGTGATCGACCAGTTCATCGCCAGCGGTGAGTACAAATGGGAAAGACTCTGTGGTCTGACCTTGTTGCTGCCGCACGGTTATGAAGGGCAGGGCCCAGAACATTCATCTGCGCGCATTGAACGCTTTCTGCAGTTGTGTGCCCAGAAGAACATCCAGGTTTGTGTACCGACAACGCCCGCCCAGATTTTCCACATGCTGCGGCGCCAGGTAATACGCCCCTTGCGCAAGCCGCTGATCGTGATGTCGCCGAAGAGTCTGCTGCGTCACAAGGAAGCCGTGTCCACGCTCAAGGAACTGGCAGAAGGAACCTTCCAGCTTGTCATTCCCGAGACTGACAAGCTGAAAGCCAAGGACGTGAAGCGACTTATTCTTTGCAGTGGCAAGGTTTATTACGAACTGCGTGCCAAGCGCCGCGAGCTCGGACTCACCGATGCCGCCATCGTGCGTCTGGAACAGTTGTATCCGTTCCCGGAAGAAGTACTGCAGGAAGTGATTGCACCCTACGAGAATCTGGAAACCGTGATCTGGTGCCAGGAAGAGCCGC
>JBIIWM010000216.1:0-4924 GCA_044338875.1 Pseudohongiellaceae bacterium
CTGTGCCCGGCGAGAAGTGCTTCGAGGGGCTGATCCAGATAGTTCTCAAGAAAAAGCGGGGTACTGTCAGCAGGACGCATACCGGCAACCCCGGAAATCCCGCCGAGACAGCGCAGGGTCAAAAACCAGGGTAGAAAATGTGATACGTTGGCATGGTAGGCAGCACTGTAGCGTTCAGCGATAAATTGTTCTGCTTCCGCGCGCTCAGGGTGCTTGCTGCCGACCAGTTCAAACTGGGGGGCAGGGCTCAGATAACGGCGCAGCATGCTTTCATGCTTGCCGCTTGCCTGCGGCTCGGCCTTGGTGTCAACCCGGGTCATAAAACTGTTCTGGTCAGAGGTAAATGTCAGTGTCTGATTGAAGGTGGTCATGGCTACTCCAGTGCTACTGCAATGGGGAGCAGCTTAGGCTGGCAGTCTTAAGACAGTCTTAAGGCCAACCGGTGCCAACCTTAAGAAAGGCGGGGACAAGCCGGACCGTTAGGCAAAAGCTACCTGCTAACCTACAATGGCAGCAGTCACCCTGCTTTACCCTATACCAGCAGTACTTGTATCGATGCCTGTATCCAACGTCATTCTGGAACTCACCCGCCTGCAAAAAGAGGTGCTGGAACTTGCCTCACCTGCAGAGCAGGTCCGCAAGATCGTGGATTCCATCTCTGAAATAGTCGGTACCGACGTCTGTACCCTGTACCTCGGCGACCAAAATGGCGACATGGTACTCATGGCCAGCCACGGCCTGGTACAAACCCACCCGGTGATCATCCCTGCCGGCAAGGGCTTGGTCGGCCTGGCGGCCCGCAGTCGCCACCCCATTAACCTGGCCAAGGCCAGCGACCATCCCAATTTCTATTACGTGGAGGGTACCGCCGAGGAGCGTTTCCAGAGCTTTTGCGGCATTCCGCTGGTTCGTTATGGCAAGGTGATTGGCGTATTGGTCGTCCAAAGCCGCGAGGCCGAAGCCTTGTCGCCTGAAAGTGAAGGCTTCCTTGTTACCCTCTCGTCCCAGTTGGCCCACATAGTGGCCGACATGCCGGTATCGATGCAGGGGGGCCATTTCAATACTTATGTCAAAGGGGTCAAAGGCAGCTCAGGCATCGGCATCGGGACTGGCGTGCTCTGCGACCATGGTGATCTCTACTCGGTGCCGGATGAACCCTGCCCGGATATCGAAGACGCCCTGAAACAGTGGCACGAGCTGACCCAGACGGTACAACTGGAAATCAAGCAGGAACAAAGCACCATGAGTGCGCTGCTGTCCGACAGCGTTGCCAGCATTTTCAACACTTATGCCTCCCTGCTCGCCGACCAGACCTTGAGCAACAAGGTGGAAACCGAGATACGCAATGGCAACTGGCTGCCCGGCGCACTGCGCAAGAGCATCCAGTATTTCGCCGACCTGTTCCTGGCGATGGAAGACCCCTACCTGCGTGCGCGCCAGGAAGATATCCACCATTTGGGCAACAAGCTCTACACCACCCTGAAGGGTTCTGCCTCATTATCGCTCGCCGCCGAAGACATCAAGCACATAGTGCTGATCGGCGAGGAAGTGAGCATTTCCGACATGGCATCCGTTCCGGCAGAGCGGCTGGCGGGCGTTATCTGTTTTTCCGGCTCCAGCATGTCGCACACCGCCGTGTTGGCCAATGCGCTGGGCGTGCCGGCCGTGATGGGCGTGGGTGCTCTCAAGAATTTGCGCAACCGTGAACGCTTCATCGTGGATGGCAACAGCGGCCAGGTCGTGCGCTATCCCAACGATATGCTGTGTGATGAATTCCAGCGTCTTATCAACGAAGAAAAACAACTGCTGAACAAACTCTCGGCCTTGCGCGACGAGCCCGCAGTTACTACGGATGGACAGGAAATCCGCCTGCTCACCAATTCCGGGCTGCTGGCCGACCTTTCGCCCGGCTTGCGTCATGGCGCCCAAGGCATAGGACTGTACCGGACTGAAATCCCGTTTCTGGTGCGTGACAGCTTTCCTTCCGAGGAAGAACAGCTGCTGGTGTATCGCCAGGTGTTCGACGCATATGCCGGCAAACCCGTGTACATGCGCACGCTCGATATCGGGGGCGACAAGCAACTGCCGTATTTCCCCATCACCGGCGAGGACAACCCGGCGCTGGGCTGGCGCGGCATCCGTTTTACGCTCGACAACATCCAGCTGATGATGACTCAGGTGCGTGCCATGCTGCGCGCCGCCAGCACCGACAGCAACCTGCACATCCTGCTGCCGATGATCAGTGCTACCGAGGAACTCAACTCCTTCAATGAACTGCTCAGCGAAGCGTTGCAACAACTGCAGCAGGAAGGCATTGCAGTGGTGCGGCCGCGCGTAGGGGTGATGGTAGAAGTGCCTGCGGCGATCTCGCAGTTGTCTTTCTGGAGTAACCGCATCGATTTCATTTCGATCGGCTCCAACGACCTGAGCCAGTATTTGCTGGCACTGGATCGCAACAATTCACGCGTGGCGAGCCGCTACGATCACATGCATCCGGCAGTCATTCACGAGTTGTATCGAGTGGTGAAAATAGCGCGTGAATACAATCTGCCGCTCAGCCTGTGTGGAGAAATGGCGACGGATCCGCTGGCAGTAATCCTGCTGGTAGGCATGGGCATCACCACCCTGAGCATGAGCGCCACCAAGCTGCCCCGCATCAAATACCTTATCCGTGCGCTGCACTGGCGCAATGCGCACAACATCCTGCAGCAATGCCTGCAACTCGACAACGTACAGGATATCCGTGCGTTGTTGCACACCACGCTGATGCAAATGCATCTGCACGAACTGGTGAAGTAAAACTCAGTTGTCCTTGACGAACTTGCTGATCCAGGGAAAGAGGACAATGGTGAGTGCCGCGGCAAGCAGCATGTCCTTGTCGAGATGATAGTCCGACAGCAGTTCCGGCGTGAACGTGATCATCGCACACAGCAGAGCGACGGCGACACCAACGAATATACTCCTGAAAATCAGGAGCGTGGTGATGGCCAATCCGATGGCACCAATGATGGGGTAGTCAGCCTGTATACCAAGTTCGACAAAAAACTCCTTGGCGAGAGCCAAACCCACTGTAGCGAACAGTGTCAGTACGTGCAGAAACTTCATGATTCAGGATACTCCGTTCCGGGCTTGGCCGGACGGAGCAACTTTAGCCCCGGGTATTCACCGAGACTGTGAGCCATGCCGCAAAAACATCACTAAAGTTCAGGAGTTTGCTTCCGACAGGAGCGGCAGCTCACATCTGGATAACGCCATTGGCCAGGGCCAGCCTCACCAATTCAGCGGTACTGGTAATGCCAAGCTTCTCCTTGATCTGAGTCTGGTAGTTGGCCACGGTTTTGACACTAAGGGAGAGTTCATCGGCGATCTCCTGCACGTTGAGCCCCTCCGCGAACCTGCAGAAGATCTGGAACTCACGTCGCGTCAAACTGCCCAGTACCGTGCCCGATCCCAGGCTCTGCCGCATGGAGAGCTGTTCATTCAGCCGCGCCTCGACATAGGTTTCGCCCGCGATGACATGCTTGATGGCGTCCAGCAGCATATTGGCGGCATTGTTCTTGGTGATGTAGCCATTGGCACCGGCTTCCAGCGCCTGTTCCACGAAGGCAATGTTTTCATGCATCGTGAACACCAGAATCTTCATTTTTTCATTCTTGATGCGTACCCTGCGTATTGCTTCCAGACCACCCATGCCCTGCATGGAAAGGTCCATGATAATGAGATCGGGGTTGATCTTGCCAATCTGCTGGTTGATGGCTTCGCCGCTTTCCATTTCCGCGATCACTTCCACTTCGCCGGTGCTTTCGAGCAAGAGGCGAAAGCCGGCACGTACCGCTGCGTGGTCATCAACAAGCACAACCTTGTACTTATTCCCGTTCTTCATTTTGCCTCCTGAACTTCTGCCCATGTGGAAACTCTATTTGCAGGGTGGTGCCTTTGCCGCGCTTGCTGCTCACGTTGAGAGAGCCATGGAGAAGATTCGCGCGATCACGAATATTGGACAGGCCGATGCCGATCTTGACCCGACTGCCATCGAAGCCTTTGCCGTCGTCAGTGATTAGTATGGTGATGATCTCTTGCCCACTGACCACGACACTGACCCGTCCCGCTTCCGCGTGCTTGGCCACATTGGTGAGCGCTTCCTGCACGATACGATATACCTGAATCTGCTGCTGTTCCTTCAGTTCGGACAGATCCGCATCCAGGCGCAAACTGCAGAAGGTGTCCTCGTGATGCAGATTCCAGTCATCCACCATTTGTTGCAAGGCCAGCGTCAACCCCAGCTCGTCCAGGACGGCCGGCCGCAACCAGGCCATGAGGTTGCGCACTGCCTTGTAGGCATCATCCGAAATTTTTTCGATATTAATGGCACTCTCCGAAATCGCAGGCAACGTTTCACGGGTACGATTCGCGATGGAAACCGCCATTGCCTTGATGGCACTGACCGCCTGGCCGAGACTGTCGTGCAGCTCCTGTGCCAGAAAGCGCCGCTCCTGTTCCTGTATGGACATGGCCTGCCGGGTCAGACGCTCGTTGTCGGATTTACTGGCTCCCAGGATCGTCGCCAGATGATTGATCTTCTGGGCGATCTCATTGACCTCTGATATCGGGATAACCGGAATGCGCCGGCCAAAATCCCCTTTCCCCAGTTGATCCAGTGCAGTAATGATATTCCCGATCGGCCTTAGCCAATGTCCAACCAGCAAATACAGGATCATCGCGATCGTGAGTACAGAGCCCAGGCGGGTCGTCACCGTGTGGCTGGTTTCTTCCCAGATTTCGTTGATTTCGCCGACCGGATCAACCCGGACTATAAGGGTTTTTCCATTGCCAAGTTCGTACAACCGGATCAGCTGGCTTCCATCAATGCCAAGCACATCGACAAACCATGAGGGCGCATCCAGCCGGGATGGGTCAATCGGTT
>JBIIWM010000217.1:0-4918 GCA_044338875.1 Pseudohongiellaceae bacterium
GGCGGCAGCGCGTGAAATCGCCGAGCTCTATGATGCTCGCGAATTCTCGAAAGCCCTGCGCCTGGTGATGGCACTGGCGGACAAAGCCAATGCGTTGATTGCGGAAAAACAGCCTTGGGCACTGTCCAAGGCCAATCCGCACGATCCGCAGGTACAGGATATCTGCAGCGCAGGCATCAACCTGTTTCGCCTGATCACGATTTATCTGAAACCCGTGATGCCCGGCATTGCGGCCAAGGTAGAAAGCTTTCTCAATGTGGCGCCCTTGCTGTGGGGCGATGCGGACCGCTTGCTGCTGTCGCACCAGATCAATCCGTTCGTGCCCTTGATGACGCGGGTGGAGCCGGAAAAAATCCAGGCGATGGTCGATGCCAGCAAGGACAGTCTGGCAGCAGCCAGCACCCCAGCTACGCCTGATGCACCACTGGCAAAAGAACCGCTCGCCGCTGAAATTGAATTTCCGGATTTTGCCAAAGTGGATTTGCGTGTGGTGAAGATCCTGCATGCCGAACATGTGGAGGGCGCCGACAAACTGCTCAAGCTCACGCTCAGCCTGGGTACCGATGCCAATGGCAAGGACATGCAACGCACGGTATTTTCAGGCATAAAATCAGCCTACAAGCCTGAAGACCTGATCGGGCAGTGCACAGTGATGGTTGCCAACCTGAAAGCACGCAAAATGAAATTCGGCATGTCGGAAGGCATGATTCTGGCGGCAGGTGACGGCAAGGACATTTACCTGATGGCGCCGCACCCGGGTGCACAGCCTGGTACGCGAGTTACCTAGACTGGCGCAGGGGCAAGGTGTTCAGTGCCCCTGCGTGGTTCAACTTGCAAGGGTACGGCGTGCCTGGCACCTACGGGGCCCATCGCTTTAATTCAACTTGCAGGGGCACGGCATGCCGTGTCCTCGCGTCAGGCGCGACAGCTGCCAATGCAATCCGGTGTTCACCGACGACATAACGCATGAAACTCCACTGCCCCGGTGTTTCCTGCAGCTGATCTGCACAATGCAACGTTATCTGTGCGCCGCCTTGTTCCTGCGACAATTCAAATCCAAAGGAATCCAACGGCACACGCAAGCCAAGCCCCTTGGCTTTGACCCAGGCTTCCTTCAGAGTCCACAACGCGAAGAAATGTTCGCGCCGGGCCTCACCGTCAAGCGCTTCCAAGGCCTGCACTTCCAGTGTTGCGAAATAGCGCCGGGCCAGGGCCAACAACTCGACCTTGCGCGAATAGCGTTCCACATCGACACCAACTTCTCCGCTACTGCACACCGCCAGCACTGCCAGCCCCTGCGTATGGGACAGGTTGAAATGCAGAGACTCGCCCCTTTTCGTCGTCAGCAGTGGTTTCCCGAACTGGTTCTGCGTGAATACCAGGCTCCCCGGCTCCACTCCCAGCCTGTTTGCAAGCACTGTCCGCGTGAGGGCGCGAGCCAACAGAAAACGCTGGCGATCCTCAGCCCGGGCAAAACGCTGCCAACGCGTGTGCTCATCCTGACTGAGCAGGACAGCCCAAGCCGCGCTTTGCGCTTCAGTAAGCGTTGCAGGTTCAGGGGCCAGCCATAATTCAACGATCCGGGTATCGGTTTTGTTCATGCGGGGCACAAGGGTCATGGATCAAGGACGCTATCTTGAAGCAGAAGCGTCCCGGTTTGAACCCCAGTGAGGGCACTACAGGTCGCCCCCCTGCAACCCTGATGTGTTGTTTCATCGCAATCTGTGCATGTCGCGCCTCTGCAATCCAGGCACAGCAGTGCCTCACTGGAACAGGTGCCTGAGTGCCTGCGATTTGGTTTAATGGCCCCCCTGTTCCACCCTTCCTCCCACGGAGAACCACAATGCGCATCCTGCACACCATGATCCGGGTAACCGACCTCGACAAATCACTGGATTTCTACACCAAGGTGTTTGGCATGCACGTCATGCGCAGGAAGGATTTTCCGGAAGGTAAATTCACCCTTGCCTTTGTCGGCTATGGTGATGAGGAGAGTTCAGCCGTAATCGAACTGACCCATAACTGGGAAACCAGCAGTTACGAAATGGGTAATGCCTTCGGCCACATCGCCATTGCAGTGCCCGATTGCTACAAGGCCTGTGACGACATCATCACCAAGGGTGGCAACGTGGTACGCCCGGCCGGCCCGATGAAACATGGCGGTGGCAACATTGCCTTCGTCAAAGATCCTGACGGCTACATGATCGAGCTGATCGAACGCCCTGAATAAGCCTGAACGAGAAGACCTGGCTCATAAAACATGAATAGGACCTTGCTGTGACGGACATACTGCTGCTTCTGGTCGGTGCGGTACTGGTGAACAACTTCGTGCTCACCCAGTTCCTCGGCCTGTGCCCGTTCATGGGGGTGAGCAGCAAACTGGAACCCGCACTGGGGATGGCGGCCGCCACTACTTTCGTACTTACGCTGACCTCCTTCTTCAGTTACCTGGTCTATCGCTACCTGTTGCTGCCGCTGGAACTGACACACCTGCGCACCATCGCCTTCATTCTGGTGATTGCCGGGGTCGTCAACTTCACTGAAATGGTAATGAAGAAAACCAGTCCAGTGCTCTACAAGGTGCTGGGAATTTTCCTGCCACTGATCACCGTCAACTGCGCTGTGCTGGCAGTCGCCCTGCTCAACAGCAATCGCGCCAACAGCTTTGTCGAATCGGTGTTTTACGGGTTCGGTGCGGCGGCCGGTTTCTCGCTGGTATTGATCCTGTTTTCCGCCATGCGGGAACGCCTGGCCGTTGGCGATGTCCCCGAACCCTTCAAGGGACCTGCCATTGCAATGATTACTGCCGGGCTGATGTCGCTGGCCTTCATGGGCTTCGCCGGACTGGTATAAACCATGAATCCTGAAACTCTGCTGCCACCTGTACTTGCCCTGCTCGGACTCGCGCTCGTGTTCGGTGCCCTGCTCGGCTATGCCGCCACGACGTTCAAGGTGGAAGGCAACCCGCTGGTGGATCAAATCAACGAACTGCTGCCGCAAACCCAGTGTGGCCAATGTGGTTATCCTGGCTGCAAGCCTTATGCGCAATCGATTGCCGAAGGTGGCCCCATCAACAAATGTCCTCCCGGTGGCGCAGGTACCATTCACGCACTGGCCAAATTGCTGGATGTGGAAGAGCAAGCGCTGGATGCCGAACACGGCAAGGAAGACATCCGCAAGGTCGCCTATATCCGCGAAGCAGAATGCATTGGCTGCACCAAGTGCATCCAGGCCTGTCCGGTGGATGCGATCCTCGGCAGTGCCAAGCACATGCACACGGTTATTGTCAGCGAATGCACAGGCTGCGATCTGTGCGTGGAACCCTGTCCGGTAGATTGCATCGACATGATCCCGGCAAAGAATCCGCTGCAGAACTGGCATTGGCAGCGACCGGCTCCTCGCCCTGCGCAGATGCAGCTGATCGCCAGCGACTGGATGCAGGGAGCAAGTCGATGACAGCACCGTTCAAAGGACAATTCTGGCCACTGCCGCGCGGCATCCATCCGCCAGAAAACAAACAGCAATCGTTGCGCGAACCGATTCGCAAGGCGGCCTTGCCGAAGCGACTGGTGCTGCCACTGACGCAACCAGGCTTCGTGCAAGCGGAGCTTTGTGTGAGCGTGGGACAACAGGTGCGCAAGGGTGAAGTGCTCGCCAGGGGCACACCGGGCATGGGCATCACCCTGCATGCCTCCACCTCCGGCATCGTCAGCGACATTGCTGAGCATCAGGTACCCAATGCTTCCGGGCTGCCTGAGCTGTGCCTGATGCTTGAAAGTGATGGTCGCGATGAATGGCTGAAACTGCCGCCACTGGATTATCAACACTGCGATGCCCCCATGCTGATACAGCGTATCAACGAATGCGGCATCAACGGGCTCGGGGGAGCGGGCTTTCCCACTCACGCCAAACTGCAGGGTGCCCTGAATTCAAAGCACAAGATCCACACGCTGGTCATCAATGCGGCCGAGTGCGAGCCATTCATCACCGCAGACCATGCCCTTATGCGGGAACAGGCTGATGAGATAGTCACCGGCATCTGTATCCTGCTGCAAATCCTCAAGCCCGAGCGCTGCCTGATTGGCATGGAAGACAACAAGTCCGATGCGATCATTGCCATGCAAGCCGCCGTCACCCGCGTGAATGACCCACGCATCAGTCTGGTAGTGATTCCCACCTTGTATCCCTCGGGTGCCGAAAAACAGCTGATCTACATGCTTACCGGCACGGAAATTCCCAGTGGTACCATCACGCTGGGCAGTGGCATCCTGTGCCAGAACGTCGGCACTGTGCATGCAATCGCACGCGCCGTGGCGCATGGTGAGGCTCTGGTGTCGCGCATTGTCACCCTGACTGGCGCCGCGCTGAAACGTCCCGGCAATCTGGACGTACTGATCGGCACGCCGATAGCGGAGCTGCTGCAGCAGTGTGATGTTGACGCAACACAACTTTCTCGCTTGATCAACGGCGGCCCCCTGATGGGACTGCAACTTCCACATGCCAACTTGCCGGTGTTGAAGATCACAAATTGCGTAATCGCCACCACCAACGCTGAAATGCCACCTCCGGTGCCAGCGCAAGCCTGCATCCGTTGCGGCTTCTGCGCAGATGTGTGCCCGGCAACCTTGCTGCCCCAGCAGCTTTACTGGTTCGCACGCAGCAAGGAGCTGGAGAAAGCCGAAAGTCACAACCTGCTCGACTGCATCGAGTGCGGTGCCTGTGCCTATGTCTGCCCCAGCCATATTCCACTGGTGCAGTACTATCGCGCCGCCAAGGCCGAACTGCGCGAGAAGAAGGAAAAGCATCTGATGGCAGAGCATTCCAAAGAACGCTATGACTATCATCAGGCGCGCAAGGAAGAGGAAAAGCGGCTGGAAGAACAGCGGCGTGCGGAACGTGTCGCACTGGCCAAACAACG
>JBIIWM010000034.1:0-16025 GCA_044338875.1 Pseudohongiellaceae bacterium
TGCGTCGCCGGCGCGCTCTTCTTCAAGGGCAGCGACACCTTGTATGGGCGTTACTGGGGCAGCAGCGAGGAGTTCCAGTTCCTGCATTTTGAAACCTGCTACTACCAGGGCATCGACTACTGTATTTCGCACGGATACCAACGCTTTGACTCCGGCGCCCAAGGCGAGCACAAGATTCAACGCGGCTTCGAACCAGTGCCAACCTGGAGCCTGCACTGGATTGCGCATCCGCAGTTCCGTGCGGCGATTGCCCGCTTCGTGGAGGAAGAGGAAACCCACATCAACGCCTACCGTGAGCATGCCGCTGGATTTCTGCCGTTCCGCAAGGATCTCAACGTTGGCGGCGCGAACGGGGAGTAAGTCGTTTGGTGTTGATGCAAACCAAACCTGGAGGCAATTGTCAGCAGCCAGGGCTGTGCAGCAGCGTGCAGACAGGCATAATGAAACTCTGCCTCAATAAAACAAGAAGGATGTCCTCATGGCCAAACAGAAAATTGAAGGTTTACTCACCCAGCTGCATGAGAAATTTGCTGACAGTGATACCAGCCCGCAACAGGAAGCCCTGCTGCAGCAACTGCGCAGTCAACTGGAAGAGTGGGAAGGCCCGGTACCGGCCGATGGCAACGTAGTGAATACGGCTGAACTGTTGCTCGAAACCGTGGAAGCAGAACATCCTCACCTGTCTCGCATCGTCAAGGAAATTATCGATGTGCTGGGCAGGATCGGGATCTAGTCCTGCGTTTTCCTTGACAGCTATGATGGCGAAGAGGGCTGGATGCTGTAACGATCAGATGCGGTGAGGGTTAGATCAGACCGACAAAGACGCCCTTGTCGTCCACGAGTCCGAAACTGGCCGGATCAAGCTCCAGCATCAGTTCACGCAGCAGATTGTGCGGAGAGACTACCCCGAGCACCTGCTCACCTTCCATGATGACAAGATAATCTGCTGTCTTTCTCAGCATGAGGTCGGATGCTTCCTTCACTGTCATCTTCACACTTCCAGAGATGACTTTGGTGCAGCAGATTTCCCTGGCCTTGAGGACGCCGACATTTTTCCAGGCCAGCTGAAAGCCCAGCAGATTTGACGCAGTGATCAGCCCGTAGTACTGGCCATCCTCGTCCAGCACTACCGCAAAGGCCTGGCGATGAATGCGGAAAATGCGCTCAACCTTTTCAATAGGATCATTGACCTGCACAAGAACGATGTTCTTCTGCATGATCATGGTGATCAGTTTTTCTTCACTACCCATGGAAGAAACTCCTCCGTTTGGCTGGCTCGGCTTTGAGGTACTTTACCTCATGCTCAGGTTGGTTTATCACCAGCACTTTAAAAATTTTCGTTTTTTGTCCAAGACTGCCAGGGCTTGATGCCAGCTTGCTGGCAGTATGTCATCAAGCGTGGTTAGTCCTGTTTGCGGGTGAAGACCAGGTTGCCTTCCTTCGACAAGCCCTTGTTGAAGCGATAGCCGCCTTCAGAAAAATCCTTGAGCGCTTCTACCCCTGTGGGCTGGTTGCGGATGATCCAGGCCGCCATCGCCCCGCGTGCTTTCTTGGCAAAAAAACTGAGGATCTTGTAGTCGCCGCTTTTGTAATCCTTGAATACCGGGGTCACCAGCTCGGCCTCCAGCTGCGTCGGCTTCACTGCTGAAAAATATTCTTCCGAGGCGAGGTTGATAAGCACTCGATCCTTTTGTGCATTCAAGGCTTTGCCCAGCGCCGTAGTAATGTCGTCGCCCCAATAGGCGTAAAGGGTTTTGCCTCTGGCGTTCGCCAATCGCGTCCCCATTTCCAGGCGATAGGGCTGAATCAGGTCCAGCGGCCGCAACAGCCCATACAAGCCTGAGAGAATACGCAGGTGCTGTTGGGCGAAGGCGAGCTCGTCTTCGCCGAAGCTGTCGGCATCAAGACCGGTATAGACATCACCACGAAACGCGAACAATGCCTGCTTCGCATTGGCAGGCGTGAACGGTAGCTGCCAGTCCAGATTGCGTGCAGAGTTCAAGTCAGCAAGATCCTTGCTGATCGACATGAGCTTGGCCAACTGGGCACTGGAATAGGAGCGCAGCAGCGCATTAAGCTCAAGCGCTTCACCCTGAAACTGTGGCTGGGTGAATTTGCGGGTTGGGGCCGGATTATCGAAATCCAGGGTTTTTGCGGGAGAGATGACGATCAGCATACTGCTTGTTGCGACCCTGCGGGTTCATTCATGAAACACCAGTTCATTGAACTGTTTGCCAAGCCATGAGCTTACCTTATCCGGCAACAATAAACTAACCGATACCTGCGACCGGCTTCATTGGCGCGTCGAAGACCAGCCTGTTGCGAGGGCAAGGCAGGGAACCACGAAGCTCAAGCCCGGCTTGACGTGTATCAAGCATCCTGTTGTGATGGCATAGTCTAATCAGCCCGGGTATTGGCTGATTTGGTCTCAAGAGGGATACATCATGAGTGGTTACAAAAAAATTCTTGTCGCTGTGGATCTGACCGATGAAGCCTCCATCGTGGTGGACAAGGCCAGGCAACTTGCCAAGGAATATGACAGCGAGCTGCACCTGGTCCATGTCATGGAACCGATTGCCGTCGGTTATGCGGTTGAAGTGACCAGTGTCGATATCGAAGGTCTGCACGCTGAAGCCGCCAAGCACGCGCGCAACACCTTGCTCGAAATGGGCGGCAACCTCGATATTCCTGAAAGCCGACTGCACAATCTGTTGGGACAGCCTGCACGTGAAATCCGCGAACTGGCAAAAGAACTGGAAGCCGACCTGATTGTAATGGGCGGCCATGGCAAACACGGTTGGGAGTTGTTGTTCGGCTCTACATCCAGTGGCGTTACCCATGGCACAACATGCGACCTGTTGATTGTACGATTGCCTCATTGAAACTGCCGCAGCCCTGGCTGCGGAATCATGACCCATGCTGAATGTCCAAACTGCTTGAGATCCTGAACCGGCTTTCCCTTCGTCTCTTTATCTGGCGTTATGTCTTCCTGGCGCTGGCGCTGGCTGGACTTGCATCCGGCCTCTTCGCCGCCATGACCGACAGGGATCTTGAATCCAGGCAACTGCGGGTGTCGCTGGTCTGCGCGATGTGGGCCTTGCTGCTGTTTGTCTATTCACAACTGTTTCGTCGTATTCCGCCCCCGGTATTGCCCAAGCTTCGCCTGATGGATCGGTTGCGCGATCAGCTACGCCTGCTCTCCCACCAGGCATTGGCGCTGTTCATTGTCCTCGTGACAGTATTGGTATTGCAGGTAAGCCTGAAACTGCTTACCGTCTGAGCCTTGCTTAAGAGGAACGCCCCATGAAAGCTACCCACTTGCTATTGCCGCTGCTGTTGTCTGCCGCAGGCCTGCTTGCCTCCTGCGGCCAGGAAGCCGTCGTGCATCCTGAAGCCTCGGTGTCTGCGAATGCCAATGTTGCGGTGCCGCCAGCCGTGGAAGCCGCCCCCTTTGTCTATGAAGCCGACCGTTTTGCCGATGTTCGCATCCTGCGCTATCAAGTGCCCGGCTTCGCAGACCTGAGCCTGCAACAGAAAAAGCTGGTGTACTTCCTGAGCCAGGCCGGCATGAGCGGGCGCGACATCATGTACGACCAGAACAACCCGTATAACTTGCGCATCCGGCGCCTCATCGAGCAAATCGTGCGCCATTATCCCGGCGACCGCACAACCGACGATTTCTCCGCCTTCATGACGTACGCCAAGCGCGTCTGGTTTGCCAACGGAATCCACCATCACTATGGCAGTGACAAATTTATTCCGGGCTTTAGTCCTGCCTACCTGAAGGAGCTGGCACAAGCCAGTGACAGTGCCGCGACCTGGCCACTTGAAGCAGGTCAAACCCTGGAGGCGCTGCTCACGCTGCTGGAGCCGGTGCTATTCGATCCAGCGGTTGAGGCCCGCAAGGTGAATATCGCAGCTGGTATCGACAAGGTGTTGAGCTCATCGGTGAATTTCTACGAAGGGGTAACCGAAGCTGAAGTTGTCGCCTTTTATGCGGCCAAAACCAATGCCGATCCTGAGCGCCCTGTTTCCCATGGCTTGAATTCCAGGCTGGTAAAGGAAAACGGCGAGCTCGTCGAACAAGTGTGGAAGCTCGACGGCATGTATGGCGCGGCGATCGAACAGATTGTGTACTGGCTGGAACAAGCCATCACAGTGGCGGAGAACGACGCGCAGCGCACGGCGCTGGAACTACTGGTGAAGTATTACCGCAGCGGTGATCTGGCTGATTTCGATGCCTACAACGTTGCCTGGGTGGCAGATACGGCTTCGACTATTGATGTTACCAACGGCTTCATCGAGGTGTACAACGACCCGCTCGGCTATCGCGGCTCGTATGAATCAGTGGTGTCCATTCGCGATGAAGAGGCCACCAAGCGTATCAGTGCGATTGCCAATATCGCGCAGTGGTTCGAGGACAACTCTCCGATCATGCCGGAGCACAAGAAGCCTGAAGTAGTCGGCATTTCCGGCAAGGCCATCACAGTAGTCTCCGAATCCGGCGATGCCTCGCCGGTAACCCCGATCGGCATAAACCTGCCCAATTCCGGCTGGATCCGCGCTGAGCACGGCTCCAAATCCGTCAGTCTTTCCAACATCACCGCCGCCTACAATGCTTCTGAAACCGGCGCCCTGCAAGAATTCGCCTGGTCCCCGGAAGAAGTAGCACGTTCCAAGGCCTGGGCCGAGTTGAGCGGACACTTGCACACCGACATGCATGAGGTCATCGGCCATGCTTCGGGACAAGTCAATCCCGGCGTGGGCAGCTCTGCCGCAGACAGCCTCAAACAATATGCCAGTGCAATGGAAGAGGGACGCGCCGATCTGGTCGCGTTGTACTACATGATGGATCCGATGCTGATCGAGATTGGCGTGATGCCTTCACTGGAAGTCGGCATGGCCGAATACGATGGTTATATTCGTGGCGGCCTGATGACCCAGCTCTACCGCATTGAGCCAGGCAAGAACATAGAGGAAGCGCATATGCGCAACCGCCAGGAAATCGCCGCCTGGGTGTATGAGCAAGGGCGTGCCGAGAATGTGATTGAACGCAAGGAACGTGACGGCAAGACTTTCTTCGTCATCAATGACTATCAAAAATTGCGTACGTTGTTTGGCCAGCTGCTGCGCGAACACCAGCGTATTCGCAGCGAAGGTGATTTTGCCGCGGCACAGAACCTGATGGAAACCTATGGCACCAAGGTAGATCCGGTGCTGCATGCCGAAGTACTGGCGCGCTTCGCACCTCTTGACGTGGCACCGTACTCAGGCTTCATCAATCCGCGCCTGGTGCCAATAACGGAAACAGGCTCGTCAGAAATCCTGGATGTGTCGATTGAATACCCGGACGACTTCGTTGAGCAGATGCTCGAGTACGCCGACAATTTTTCCTTGCTTCCACACATCAATTGAAAGCGCTTGAGGGCGGACACGCTGGTCCGCCCTCGGTACGCATTTAGAACGTCCAGGTTACGCCAACACTGGCTGACGTTCCTTCCTTGAAGCTGTTGACATCAAGGCCACCTTGGGTGGTTTCCTGAAGCTGGTTCAGCAGGTTTTTTGCCTTGAGGTTGAGCTCGAGATTGTCACCCATGTAGCGCGTATACGTGATGTCGAGTTCGCCATAGGCTTCGTCCATCACATCCGGTGCGCCCAGGATACCGACTTCGCGAATCTTGTCGCCGGTAAGGTGATACACAAGGCTGCCCTTTTGCTTGATTCCGTCATCAAAGCCGATCTGGACGTTGCCAATGACATCGGCCTGGCCTTGCAGACGACGTGTCTGGTTGGTCAGGATTCCGGAATTCTCCGGGCGAATGCTGACTTCCGATTCAATCAGGGTCAGGTTGCCTGATACATAAAAGTTTTCCAGCGCGGGGTTGATGAATCCAAGCCAACGGTAGGTGTCGAACTCGATGCCATAAGTATTCGCTTCAAGCGCATTGATGAAGGAACGCTGGTTGGACGAGCTCGGCTGGATGACGGCTTCGATAGGATCGGCGAACTCCTTGTAAAAGAATCCCACGGAGACGCTTTCGTCCGACGTGTAATACCATTCCCAGCGTGCGTCATAGTTTTTGATATAGGACACATCCAGATCAGGATTACCCACGATCACATAACCAGTCACTGGATGCGTGAAGGGTGCAGGCGACAGTTCGCGGAAGTCCGGACGCGATATGGTTTCAGAGTAGCTACCGCGCAATTGCATGTCGTAGTCGTCAAGGATCCAGGTACCGGTAACAACCGGGAACAGGTCATCGCTTGCCAATGAGCTGACGATTGGACCTGCGTTCTTGTCAAACAGGTCAAAGGTTACTACGTTCTGGAAAGACTCTTCTGATCTCACACCGGTCATGACCCGGAAGCTGGAAGAAAGTTCGATATCTGCTTCCACGAACCAGGCATCCAACTCCTGGTTGGCAAAATAGTTGTCGGTGGGTCTGGTTGATTCACGAATCTGGAAGCCGGTAGGGGCGATGGTGTCTGCGTTGATCACATCATCCAGGCGTGGACGTGACAAGACAGACGGATTGTTGGATATCGATCCTTGCCCGATGAAGGTGAAGCGACGGATTTCGGAATCACGCTCGCGGCTGATGCTGGTTAAGCCAAACGACAAGTCGGTATAGGTGTCGAACGGCGTTTCCAGATACAGGTTGGCACTTATGCCCATGTCTTCATTATTGTCTTCGAGGGCAGACCAGGTGCGGGTGTTGGCGTCTCCACGCAAGGAGAACTGGTATACACCCGTGTTCGCGTCTTCATCGTAGCGATACTCGCGCATGTCCGGTGCATCCTGCTTGGCGCGGGATTTGTTGTAATGCCAGTTGATCGCGAGATCTCCGAACCCGTCGAACAGGTGTTCACCTTCCAATTGCTGCGACAACAGGTCACGCTCGATCCATTCGAGTCGGGTCTGGTCGATATTGATGCTTTCGGTGTTCTGGAACCCGGTGAGCTTGCCAGCAAGATCGTCCATCTTGCGGATCTGCAGCAAGGTGGCCTTGAGCGTATGGGCATCCATGTACTCCACGCCACCAGTCAGGAACATGGAGGTATCGACACTTTGCTCCGTCGAGTTGTATACCATTTCATTGGAAGGACGCAATTCACCCGCGCTGTCGGATGCATAAGTGTTACGCGTTACTTCGATAGTATCCCAGCTGTTGCTGTAGCTCAGGTTACCGAGTCCGCCAAGGCGAAAATCCCCGAGCTCTGTTGCGGTACCGAAATTGGCGCCAGCGCTGACATCCGGTTCAATTGAGTTGGTTTTGGCGGTGTAGTTGTTCGACAGGCTTTCCCCGATCACTTCAAGTTCCTGACGGGAAAACCCATCACGGAAAATGATGTTGTTCGGCTTTAATTCGCGATCGCCAGTAATGGCATTCTTGAGTGCTGCAGGAAGATCACGAGTGCCATCATCGACGCCCATCCAATCCTTGTCGCCACCAGAATACACCAGGCCATCCTTGCTGGTGGTATTGCCTGAATAGCCCACGCTGGAGGACACCGAGAAGAACGGTTCATCCGGTACCACCTTGGTGCGCAGCTGAATCGTGCCACCAGCAAATTCTGCCGGATACTTGGCAGAGAATGTTTTCTGCACCAGCACGTTTTCGATGATGTTGGACGGGAACATGTCCAGCGGCACTACCCGGTTGATTGGTTCAGGGCTGGGCAGGGTCGAGCCGTTGAGGACAGTGCTTGAATAGCGCTCGCCCAAGCCGCGAATATAGATGAACTTGCCGCCCTGCAGATTGAGGCCGGAAACGCGCTTGAGGCCATCCGCAACGCTGGTATCCCCCGCGGCTTCGAAGGCGGCAGCGTCCAGTACGTTGGAGATAGACGCAGTAGCGCGCTTTTCGTCGGGTATAAATTTACCAACGGTGACGACTTCTTCGATATCCGCTGGCGGCGCAACGGTCTCGGAGATTTCGTCCTGGGCAAAAACTACTGTCTGTTGCGCAATGAGTATGGCGGTGGTAAGCAATTTGAGTGTGTGTTTCATGGTTCTCTCTTCAGACGAATCCGTCTTCAAACGTGAGAAGCCAACATGCTTTTGGCGTGTTGGCTTCAGTTGACCGCCATATCACATTCCATGCGAATACAGTGGCGTTTTTAAGATCAATTCATTCGATCAATCTTTGTAGGTCCAGCCCGCAGTCCAGTCGGAAGCGGTATTTTTCACTGCGCCAACATAGTCGGTGGCATCAAAGAAGCTGTCGGTCAGCGTGGCTGGCGTCAGTGCATTGACTTCATTGTTGTTGGTATAGGTGGTCATGTTTACTGCAGTAGTGCTGTTGCCGCTCTGGTTATTAAACCAGGTTTCTACGCTGAAGCTGTCACCTGATTCTTCGCGGAACTTTACCGTACAGTTTAATACTGTATTGGTAATAGTCAGGTTTCCGGTCAAGCTGGTGGCAGAACTGCCTGCATTGATGAAGGTGGCGCTATGGTCAATATCTAAACAGTCATCACCAAACCCGGTTACCACTGCGTTATAGATGTTGGCGCCAGTCCCTTCACGCAACAGTATGCCCTGGTCGGTATTAATGTTGCCAATCATGGTCAGGTTGGCGATCTTGGGCATGGAGCGCGGCAGGGAATCCCTGTTGCTTTGGTTGCTGTCAGCTTCGATACCCTGGTCGCCACGATCGGTCTGAACGACCACCACATGCTGCAACTTGCCGCTATAACCCATGGTCCAGTCAACGGAGTCATCGCCGATACCACTGAGATACAAATGCTTGGCATTGACCGTACCACCGAAGAATTCCACACCATCATCAGAGTTGTTGTGGACCTGTACATAGTCAACCAACGTGCCACTGCCAACCGCCTGGAACGCGATGCCGTTCAGTTCGTTGTCTGGTGTAATTTCATAGCCGGCGTATTTCAGCTGAAGATAGTTCAGGTTACCGCTGTTGTCGGCTGGATTGTTGCCACCGTACAAGCCCGTGTTACCTTCGCCTTCGGATTCACACAAGGCGGTGCCTACTGAGCAACCGTTGATCGGCGCATTGCCGTTGATGATCAAGCCGCCCCACTGGCCTCGGGTAGATGAGGTTGCTTCGCTGTCATTGGCGCTGGTCATGATGACCGGCATGTCTGGTGAACCATTGACTTCGATTTTTGAGCCTCTTCTGATAACCAGGAAGTCTGCTCCGGATTCACCGTATATTTTTACACCTGCATCAATTGTGAGCGTGGAGCTGGCGGTGTTATCTCCGCCAATGAACACCGCTCCACCAAGGATGTATTCGAAATTATTTGTCAGGTGGATATGATTTGAAAGTTGGGTACCGCTCAGTACACAAAGACGTTTATTGCCACTATCAATAGGCGGCAGACTGCCAATACCAACCGGACAGGTGTCGGAAGGGAGGGTAGCGACATTGAAAATTACGGCAGTTGAGTAGTTCAGTTTTGACACATCTGACATATAGCCGATGTAGCCATAAACCTGCTTGCCGTCGAGGCTGATGCCCAACTTGCCTTCCAGGTCTTCCAGCGTGAACGTTTCAGTAGCAGCGAGGGTCTTGCTGGTAAAGGGCTCCAGGCCGGTGCCGTCTACTCCATTGAAGTTCCATGCCTTGAATGTGCCAGCTGGTGTCAACTGATACAGATTTGGACCTACGCCGATTGCCAGGAAGAGATCGCCATCCAGACCGACATCCCTTGGGTCAAGCTTGATTTTCGCCATGATGTCCACTGGCACATTAGCCGGGACGGTCTTGAGGTAGTTGGCGCCGCCATTCAGGGTTGCGCCACCTTCAAATGTTGCGGTCGTGGTGTTGCGCCTTGCACCGAGTACATAGGTTTGCAGTCCGGGAAGTGCTGCAGCCTGTGCGGTTTCCACAGACTGGATACCAGCAGTTATCATGCCGGCAGCCAGCAGGGAGGTGGTAAACAGGGATTTTGTCAATTTCATGGCAGCTTGCTCCATTTCACATATAGGTTGGATGTATTCACACGCCGCGCAGTTTAGAAAGGCTGTATTAATTCCGGATTAAGCAAGACCACTGCCTGGCGTTAAATTTCCATTAACAACATGAGCTTTATGTAAAGACGGGATTAAGCCGTACGCCTGTCGGTTGGGCCTGTTAAGAGTTGTACAAGAGGGTTTTTCGTTAATAGTGCATCAAGTGGCTGGGCAGTCGCCGCGCAAATTATGGTATTCTCGCCACCAAGTTTGCCTTGGCCCCCTTGGTTTCCCAATCGGTTTATTACATGAAGACGCTTTTAGTTACCCGCCGCTGGCCTGCTCTCGCCAGCCTGCTGTTTGTCTGGCTGTTCAGCTCGTCTCCGCTGCTGGCCCAGTCCTATGTTTGTATCGATAGCTCTGTCGGTGAATTTTGTATCGAACTTTTCCCCACTGCGGCGCCAAAGACCGTTGCCAACTTCCTCAACTATGTGCGTGGTGGGGACTATGACAACACCATCATCCATCGCAGTCTTCCCGGTTTCGTGATCCAGGGCGGTGGCTATTACTATTCGAACTCATCGAGTAGTGCCGTAGCGATCCCCAAGGATGGCGCCGTGGTAAATGAGTTCAATCAGTCCAACCTCAGAGGCACCATTTCCATGGCCAAGCTGGGCAATGATCCCAACAGTGCCACCAATGAATGGTTTATCAACCTGGGCAACAATTCAGCCAACCTTGATGCGCAGAACGGCGGCTTTACTGTTTTCGGCCGGGTGATTGGCAATGGCATGGCGGTAGTGGATGCCATCGCCGGCAAATCCGTACGCGACCTGAGTTTTACCTTGGGCGGCGCGTTCACTGATGTGCCACTGCTGAAAATTGACAATGCGATCACTGCCGATGACTTCGTCACCCTTGAGCGTGTCTACGAGGCAGACCAGAACAACTTGCCAACAGATCCACAGCTAGCGGTGACAACCGGAGTTTTCTCCGGCACTGTGTTGACCGTGCCTGTGCAATACCGTGGCAACCTGTATCGAATGGTGTTTGATCTCTATGGCACCCCGCCAAACTATGCCTTCAGGCTTCGCACTACGCAGATAGTCCAGCTGAAAGACATCGGTCAGGATCGGGCCATTTACCGCTTCGAGAAACTGACCATTCCTACCGTTCTTTACGGAACTGCTGTATTGAAAAATCTCGTGTTCGACCTGACCAGTATTCCGAATCTGGAATTCACGCTGGTGAGTTACGATAAACCGTAAGTACTCTCAAGGCTTAAGCATGAGCGACACTCTGGTAGAACTGGATCTGGACCCTTCCCCCAGCGGTGAACTGGCACAACAGGTTGTGGCGCTGCCCAATAACACCAATCAGCATGGCCAGATTCATGGGGGTTGGCTTGCAAGCCAGATGGATATGGCAGGTTGTATTGCCTGCACGAAGGAAGCGAAGGGCAAGGTCGCCACGGTCGCGATTGAATACATCACGTTTCTGGCACCAATCCAGGTGGGTGCCATTGTTGGCTGTTACACCCGAATCCGTGGTGTGGGTCGCAGCTCGGTGAGAGTCGAGGTGGAAGCCTGGACCAACAATGCCGGCGGCGAAAGCGAGTGGACCAAAGTAGCTGAAGGCGAGTTCATCTTCGTTGCCATTGACGACAACGGTCGTACCCGCGCGATACCGCGTTAACTGACGACCTCAGTTAATCACCTCAAGCCGGGCATAGGCCATGACCAGCCACTTGCCGCCGACGTCATCAAAATTGATTTGTACGCGGGTGTTCGCGCCCCTGCCCTCACTGCTCAAGACCACCCCTTCACCGAATTTGGGATGACGCACCCGCTGACCCAGGCTCAGGGTCTCACCGCTGGCGTCGCTGCCAGAGTCTGCCATGCTCATTGCGCTTGCAGAATGTCCTGACTCCATCCAGCCAGCATTGCGCGTTACCTGGCCCTTCATGCGGACTTCATGGCGCAACTCTGCCGGAATTTCGCGCAGGAAGCGGGAAGGGCGGGTAAAGTTTTCCTCTCCGTGCAGTCTTCTGGATTCGGCGTGACACAGATACAGTTTCTCGCGTGCACGTGTAATGCCGACATAGCAAAGTCGTCTTTCTTCTTCGAGGCCTTCCAGGGAGTCCGCCGACATCCGGTGTGGAAATAGCCCTTCTTCCATACCAGCGATAAACACCAGCGGAAACTCCAGGCCTTTGGCAGAGTGCAAGGTCATCAGCTGTACTGCGTCTTCAAAATCCTCGGCCTGGGTATCACCGGCATCAAGCGCCGCCTTGTCGAGAAAGCCGGTGATGATCGCCAGCGGCAGCACCGTTTCGCCCGCCGGGATGTTCTCCGGCTCGAAGGCTTTGGCGGCGTTGATCAATTCCTCAAGGTTTTCGATGCGTGAGCGGGCTTTATCTCCACCTTCCTTCTCATGGTGTTGGATCAGGCCACTCTGCTGGATCAGGTAATCCATGGTTTCATGCATCTCATGAGTACTGCTGAATTCATCAAGATGGTTAATCAGCTCCATAAAGCCCTGGACGTTCTGCAGTGCTCGCGCCGGTAGCATGCTTTCCGTTACCGCTTTTCTGGCAGCATCCCATAAGGAACTGCCTTCAGTGCGTGCAATATTCCTCAGGGTTTCCAGAGTCACATTACCAATGCCTCTTACTGGCGTATTGATTACACGTTCAATCGCCGCATCGTCATTGCGCGAGGATATGAGGCGCAGGTAGGCCATCGCATTGCGGATTTCCTGACGCTCATAAAACCGGAATCCGCCATAGATGCGGTACGGCATGTTGACGCGCAATAGTGCCTCTTCCAATTCACGTGACTGGGCGTTGCTACGGTAAAGAATTACGCTGTCGTCACGCCGGCGTCCCTGGCGCACCCATTGTTCTATCTGGCTCGTAATGAACCGGGCCTCGTCCTGTTCGTTGAACGCGGCATACACCGAAATCTGTTCCCCGTCTTCGCCGTCCGTCCACAGCTCCTTGCCCAGACGCCCGGAATTGTTGGCGATCAGCTTGTTGGCGGCTTTCAGAATGGTGGCGGTGGAACGATAATTCTGTTCCAGGCGCACCATGCCGGCCGGATGGAAATCCCTTGAGAATTGCTGGATGTTCTCGATTTTGGCGCCACGCCAGCCGTAAATCGATTGGTCGTCATCGCCAACCACTGTCAGGCAGCCTTTCTTGCCAGCCAATACACGCAGCCAGGCATACTGTATGTCATTGGTATCCTGGAACTCATCCACAAGAATTTGCGAAAACCGCTGCTGGTAATACGCGAGCAAGCCGGGCTGTTTCAACCAGAGTTCGTGGGAACGCAATAGCAGTTCACCGAAGTCCACCATGCCGCCACGTTCGCAGGCCTGCTCATAGGCGTGGTAAACCTGGATCATTATTTTGGAGTGTTCATCGCCCTTGTGCTCCAGATTGGCTGCCCGCAGGCCTTCGTCTTTCTGGGAGTTGATGAACCATTGGCTCTGGCGTGCCGGCCACTTGCCCTCATCCAGATCAAGGCCCTGGTTGATGCGCTTGATCAGGCGTAGCTGGTCGTCGGAGTCCAGTATCTGGAATTTCTCAGGCAGTCCGGCTTCCTGCCAGTGGGCTCGCAATAGCCGATGGGCAAGACCGTGGAAAGTGCCCACCCACATGCCGCCTATCGGTTGCTCAAGCAACTCTTCAATACGGGTACGCATCTCCTTGGCCGCCTTGTTGGTGAAGGTCACCGCCAAAATGCTGCCAGGGGAGACCCCCTCCATTTGAATCAACCAGGCTATCCGGTGTACCAGCACTCTGGTTTTGCCACTGCCGGCGCCAGCCAGTACCAATAAATTACCGGGTTCGGCAGTCACAGCCTGACGCTGGGCATCGTTGAGGGAGTTGAGAATATGAGAGACATCCATGTCAGGCATTTTAGAGAAAATGCTGCTTAATCTCAGGTTTTTTTACAGTATTCACGACCTTTTAACGCGCCACCCATCGGCCCGGGCAAGAAAAAGACTGCCGCGCGAATAACAGCAAAGTGAGTAAATTCAAATATGGACAAATCAAGGATTCTCGAAAAGCGCGCGTAGGCAAGGTTGACAATTATTGTTACCATCTTTGACGCCGCGCCCACCTTGACCTTTTTAAAGTTGTCTCCTAAAGGCAGGAAAGGTTCGGTTGAGTACCAACATCGTGTTGGGTTTCGCCACAAAGATGGCTTTTGTTACAAGAGAGAAATATGGCTGAGCAAGTAGAAGGCACCGTCAAATGGTTTAATGACGAAAAGGGATTTGGTTTTATTGAGCAAGCGGGTGGCAAGGATGTTTTTGTCCATTACACCGCGATTGTGGCTGATGGACGCCGCACCTTGCGCGAAGGTCAGAAAGTCAAAATGACTGTGACCCAAAGTGCAAAAGGCCCCCAAGCTGAAAATGTTGTGCCTGTCGGCTGAGTAGTGCCTGTCGGCCGATGCGCTGATACCACCGCCTTCACACAGCCCTGTCATGCCCTTGTGGCAGGGCCGTTTCGAATTTCTGGTTCTAGACTGGTTGTTTTCCTTTTTCTTTTTTTCCGTATTTCCTTCAAGAAACTGCCGATCTTTCTTCTATAACTCTTCTCTCTTGCTCAAACGCTCCGGGCCATTGCCCTGCCTGGGGCGTCTGTAATACCTTCCTCCGCTCGCAGCATTATTTTATAAGCAGGCCCTACTCTGGACAGCATGAATCTCATCCGAAAAATTCAGACGGCAATGCCCGAGCTTCGGAAATCTGAACGCAAGGTGGCGGACTTCATCCTGCGGGATCCTGCTGCGACACTGCCCTTGCGAATCTCGGATCTGGCCAGCCTGGCTGATATCAGTGAACCAACCGTGATTCGCTTTTGCCGGGCGCTGGGGTTCGATGGTTTCCAGTCGTTCAAACTACAGTTGGCCCAGTTTCTGGGCAGCAGTGGCAACTATGTGCAGTTCTCCGTCAGTGACAAGGATTCCGTCGCTGATGTAAATCGCAAAGTATTCGACTCAACCATCGGCTCCTTGCTAAGCGTGCGCGACGAAGTGGATCCCCAGGCGCTGGAACTGGCAATTTCCGCCTTGAGCTCTGCCAAGCGCGTTGAATTTTACGGATTCGGCGCCTCTGGTTCAGTCGCCATCGATGCACAGCACAAGTTTTTTCGGTTGCAGGTATCGGCAGCCGCTTACACCGATCCGCATATCCAGCATATGTCAGCCATTTCACTGAAGAAGGATGATGTCGTGGTGGCAATTTCGCAGTCGGGACGCACGAAGGCACTGATCCAAAGTGTAAACCTGGCGCGCGAGGCTGGGGCAACCGTGATCGGACTCGTACCCCGCGGTACACCTTTGGCAGATTTGTGTGACCTGCCTATCCATATCAATGTGGAAGAAAGTGAACTGGTATTTACGCCGGTATCTTCACGCATTGCCCATCTTGTGGTGATAGACGTGCTGGCCATGGGCGTGGCACGGTACCGCAGTGAACTGCTCAAGGATCACCTCAAGCTGCTCAACAAGAGTTTACGGTCACTACGCTCAAGCGGCAAAAAGCCCGGCTAGCACCAGGCTTATTCCACGGTCAGGCTTTTCGCGAGATTGCGCGGCCGATCGACATCCGTGCCACGCAGGACTGCCACGTGGTAAGAGAGCAGCTGCAACGGAATCGTATAGATGATGGGATCAAGAAACTCGCTGCAGTGCGGAACATTCAGCACCTTGAGTCCGTCGCTGTTCTGGAAACCAGCCCTCCGATCTGCAAATACATAAAGCTGCCCCCCGCGCGCACTGACTTCCTGCAAATTGGATTTCAGCTTTTCCAGCAGTTGATCATCGGGCGCCACTGCAACCACCGGCATGTCGCTATCAACAAGGGCAAGTGGTCCATGCTTGAGTTCGCCGGCCGGGTAGGCTTCGGCATGGATATAAGAAATTTCCTTGAGCTTCAACGCTCCTTCTTTGGCAACCGGATACTGGATGCCGCGGCCAAGGAACAGCGCATGGTGCTTTTCAGCAAAATCATTCGACAGTAGTTTGATGTCTTCATCCAGCGCCAAGGCCTGGCGGATGATCTCGGGCAGTTGATTCAG
>JBIIWM010000218.1:0-4882 GCA_044338875.1 Pseudohongiellaceae bacterium
GGTGATCCTTGCCATCATTGTGTTCGGCGCCTTCTATATCGACGTCGATAATTGGACGCCGGTGATTCCGGAAAATACTGGCACCTGGGGAGAGTTCGGCTGGTCCGGCATCCTGCGTGCATCCGGTGTGATCTTCTTCGCCTACATCGGTTTCGATGCGGTTTCGACCGCTGCCCAGGAAGCGCGCAAGCCTTCCTTCGATTTGCCCTTCGGCTTGCTGGTGGGGCTGCTGATCTGCACTGTGCTGTACATCCTGATGTCCGCGACACTGACCGGACTGGTTCCCTACACCGAGCTCAACGATGCGGCTCCGGTCGCTGTTGCCTTGAGCGCCCATGCGGGACTGAACTGGCTCACGCCGCTGGTCGTGTTCGGCGCCCTGGCAGGCCTGACCTCGGTGGTACTGGTGCTGATCCTCGGCCAGGCTCGTATCCTGCTGGCGATGTCACGCGACGGTTTGCTCCCACCCGCCTTCGGTGGCGTCCACAAGGAGTACAAGACTCCCTATTTCGCCACATGGGTAACTGGCAGCTTCGCTGCGCTGATGGCAGGCTTGTTTCCGATTGGCATCCTGGCGGAACTGGTCTCGATTGGTACGCTGGTCGCGTTTGTCATGGTGTGCGCCAGTGTCCTCGTGTTGCGCTACAAGCGTCCGGAACTGGAGCGGCCCTTCAAGGTGCCGGCACCCTGGTTCGTATGTCTGGCGGGCGTATTCTTCTGCAGCATGATGGCCTTGTCTCTGCCGCTCGATACCTGGTTGCGCTTGATCATCTGGATGCTGGTGGGTTGCGTCGTGTATTTCTGTTATGGCCGTCACCACAGCGTGGCACGCAAGGAGCACGCCGCCAACGGTTAGACCATTCCACTCTCACTTCCGGCACACTCGTCAGGCTGGTGGCCTCGTGCCAGCATCGTCAAGGCGGTTTGTTTAGGGCAGTATTCGTCCCGCTTGCCTCGCAAGCGAGGATGACTGACTTGAATAGCAAGGAAAGAAGTGGCCATTATGCTTGATGCCTTATTTGCCCCATTCGCAATCAAAAACCTGCGTTTGAAAAATCGTCTGGTTCTGGCGCCGATGTCGCGCTACCAGAACGAGGGTGGCATTCCCGATGCAGCACTCGCGAAATTTTATGCAGAGCGCGCACCCGACCTGGGCCTGGTCATGACCGGGGCAGTTGCCGTGGATTTGCCGGCGGCAAACAATCATCCAAAACTTGCCAACATCAACGCGGGTTCCAGTGCGGGTTGGCAACAAGTCGTTGAAGCCGTACACAACGCAGGCTCTCCCATCTCAATGCAACTATGGCATGCCGGTCCGCTCTTCAATGTTGCGCCCGATTATCAGCCGGCTCCCATCAAAAGTCCTTCGGGACTGGTGACGCCAGGACGCAAAGTGGGCGAACCCATGAGCGAAACCGATATTGCCGATTGCATTGACGCGTTTGCCACTGCAGCGAAACTCGCGAAAGACCTTGGGTTTGATGCCATTGAAGTCCATGCCGCCCATGGGTTTTTGCTGGATGCATTTTTCTGGAAAGGCATCAACCAGCGTGAGGATGGCTGGGGTGGCCTGGTACTGCCAGCGCGTGCACGCTTTGCGCTGGAAGTGGTGAAGGCCGTGCGCAAGGCTGTCGGTGACGAAATGCTGGTCAGCTTGCGCGTGTCGCAATGGAAAGAACAGGATTACACGGTGAAATTGGCGGCCAGCCCGCTGGAGCTTGAGCAATGGCTGGTCCCTTTTGTCGAAGCAGGTATCGACATGATCTCGTGTTCCCAACGCCGGTTCTGGGAGCCTGAGTTCAAGGGTTCTGAACTGAATTTCGCCGGTTGGGTACGCAAGGTTACGGGAGCTCCAACCATTACCGTGGGTTCTGTTGGTCTGTCCACCGATGTGATGACGTTTTTTGAGGGCGCGATTCCAGAGCATCGTCCCCTTGATGAACTGATGCGTCGCCTCGACGCAGACGAGTTCGACCTGGTTGCCGTGGGTCGCGCGCTGCTGGCCGACCCGGACTGGGTGAGAAAGGTCCGTGAAAACCGCATCATGGATTTGAAACAGCCCGATCCCAAGGCCATCATGCAGTGGATCTGATTGCTGTCGCTTCGCCTGAATCGGCTGGACGTGGCGGGGGGACCTGTTTATCCTTGCAACCTCTTTCAACCCCTTGATTTCAATAGTTGCTTCCATGTCTACGATTCTGCAGTCTCTCCCCATTGGCGATAAAGTCGGCATAGCCTTCTCCGGCGGCCTTGATACCAGCGCAGCACTGCTGTGGATGAAGCTCAAGGGCGCACGCCCTTTTGCCTACACCGCGAACCTGGGCCAGCCTGACGAGGCTGATTACGATGCGATTCCGCGCAAGGCCATGGAATACGGCGCCGAATTGGCCCGCTTGGTCGATTGCCGGAAGCAGTTGGTGAACGAGGGTTTTGCTGCCATCCAGAGCGGCGCCTTTCATGTGTCCACCGCCGGCGTTACCTATTTCAACACTACGCCGCTGGGTCGCGCCGTCACCGGCACCATGCTGGTGGCCGCAATGAAGGCAGACGATGTCAACGTATGGGGCGATGGCTCTACCTACAAGGGCAACGACATCGAGCGCTTCTATCGCTACGGTCTGCTCACCAATCCGAATTTGAAAATCTACAAGCCCTGGCTCGACCAGACCTTCATCAACGAGCTGGGCGGTCGCGCTGAAATGTCGGCGTTCATGAACGAACACGGCTTCGGCTACAAGATGTCGGCCGAAAAAGCCTACAGCACCGACAGCAACATGCTCGGTGCGACCCACGAAGCCAAGGATCTGGAACAGCTCAGCAGCGGTGTGCGCATCGTCAACCCGATCATGGGCGTGGCGTTCTGGAAGCCGGAAGTCGAAGTAAAAGCGGAAGAAGTCAGCATCCGTTTTGAAGAAGGTATTCCGGTGGCACTCAATGGCAAGACCTTTGCCAATAGCGTGGAGCTGTTGCTGGAAGCCAATCGCATTGGTGGTCGACATGGAATTGGCATGAGCGACCAGATCGAGAATCGTATTATTGAAGCCAAGAGCCGCGGCATCTACGAAGCTCCTGGCCTGGCATTGCTGTTCATTGCGTATGAACGGCTGATCACCGGCATTCACAATGAAGACACCATCGAGCAGTACCGTGATAACGGCCGCAAGCTCGGACGCTTGCTGTATCAAGGCCGTTGGTTTGATCCGCAAACGCTGATGCTGCGCGAGAGCTCACAGCGTTGGGTGGCTTCAGCCATCACGGGTGAAGTGACGCTGGAGCTGCGTCGTGGCAATGACTATTCGTTGCTGAACACTGAAAGTCCGAACCTGACCTACCACCCCGATCGATTGACCATGGAGAAAGGCGATTCGATGTTCACTTCGCAGGACCGGATCGGCCAGCTCACCATGCGCAATCTCGACATTGTCGATACGCGCGACAAACTGGCGATCTATACCAACAACGGCTTGCTCAGCCTGGGCAAGGGCAGCGATGGGGTTCCCAGCCTGGAAGCCCCGAAAAAGTAGTTCAATCTCCCAGGGGGCACGAGGTGTCGTGTCCCTGGCCAGGCGATCATTCGTGCCGCAGCGCTTCGATCGGATCCAGTTGTGCCGCACGTCGTGCCGGCATGTAACCGAACACCACGCCTACCAGCGCTGAAAACACGAACGCGATCAGCAGCACCATCGGATCTACCACGAAGGGAAAGTCGAGCGCACGCGAGGCGAAGTATGAGGCCAGCAGGCCGAGTGCAACTCCGATAATGCCGCCCAGCGTGGTCAGGATCACCGCTTCCACAAGAAACTGTGCCAAGACTTCGGATTCCATCGCGCCAATCGACAAGCGTATGCCAATTTCACGGGTGCGTTCCGTTACGGATACCAGCATGATGTTCATGATGCCGATTCCGCCAACCAGCAGGCTCACAGCGGCGATCGCTCCCAGAAACAGCGTAAGCACACCGGTGACGTTGCCGAGTACTCCGGCAATTTCAGTGGGGTCCATGACGCGGAAATTGTCTTCGTCCTGCTCGCTGAGATTGCGCCGGTCGCGCAGCAGGGTTTCGATGCGGGCCTTGACGTCGGCATTGTCAGCCCAGGTGGCGACAGAGGCGCTGATGGTGGTGATGTCTTCATTGCCGATCAGGCGACTCTGGACCGCGCGCAGCGGCGCCAGGATCACATTGTCCTGGTCATTGCCGAAGGTAGACTGCCCCTTCGATTCCAGTTCGCCGACGATCTCACAGGAGGTGCTGCCGACGCGAATTATGCTCCCCACCGGATCCACGGAGCCGAATAATTCCTCACGAACGGTTTTCCCGATAATGCACACCAGGCGTCCGCTCTGGTATTGCAGTTCATTGAAGACCGAGCCCCGGATCACGCTCGCATTGCGTACCGGGAAATAGTCGGCGGTGACGCCGGTAATCGTCGATGACCAGTGATTGTTTCCGGAGATGGCTGTCACCTGGGTGCCGGCAGACGGTGATACGCCAATCACGCCGCTGATTTCCCGCGCAATCACCTCGCTGTCCTTCAGAGTGAACTGGCGCACTGCCGAGCCACCTTGTCCGTTACCCTGGCCCGCGCCGGGATTGATGAACAGCATTTTGTCGCCGAGGCTGCTGACTTGTGAGGTCACACTCTGGGTGGCGCCGTTACCAAGCGTGACGATCGCGATAACAGCGGCGACGCCGATGACGATTCCCAGCATCGTGAGCAGGGAGCGCATGAGGTTGCGAGTGAGGGCGCGCAGCGCAAGTAGCAGGGTATTCAGGATCATCGTGGTTTTCCTGTCAGCAAGCTGTCGGTATCGATGCGACCATCACGGAAACTGACTTTGCGTTGGGCAAAGGCCGCGATTTCATCGGAATGGGTAACCATGA
>JBIIWM010000220.1:0-4836 GCA_044338875.1 Pseudohongiellaceae bacterium
GGTGACACCAATAACCACTGTGCCCACGATCAACGGAGTCATGATCAGTTTTTTGGTTGAACTGTGCAGTTCATCCTGCCACTTGATCATGTCGGTCAACGATTCGAATACTTCAGGCAAACGGCCACTGGCTTCACCCGCCCGGATCAGGCTGATGAAGAGTGTGTCGAAAATCTTCGGAAAATCTTCCATTGCCTGCGAGAGGCTCTTGCCGCTTTCAATCACTTCGATAAGGCTGCCAATGACTTCCTTGAACTGGGGACTATCCAGCGAGTCACGCAAATCGGTCAGGGATTCAAGCAGGGGCACCCCTGCCCGGGTCAGCTGGGCCATCTGCATGCAGAACAAAATGACTTCGCGGTTTTCAACGTGCCTGCTACTGGTCGTTTTGCGTTCAGAGGCAGAATCAGCCTTGATGAGATCGAGGCGTAAATTCAGCAGGCGCTTTTCCAGGTCGGCTTCATTGTTCGCTTCCAGACTGCCGGTCCGGATGAACCCGTCGCGAGACATAGCCTTGTAGTTGTACATCGCCATCGCTGTTTGCTACTCCCGCAACCGTTCAGTCAGGTCTACGACCCTGGAGATTTCATCGACACTGGTAGTGCCGTCCAGGACGCGGCGACTGGCATCCAGGATGAGAGGTTTGAAACCCTGGGACACTGCGAGGTTCAACATTTCCCTGGCGCTGGCGCGGCGCGCAATCAGATCATCCATTTCGCCAGAGATCTTCAATATCTCGATGATGGAGGAGCGGCCCTTGTAGCCCAGGCTTTCACAGGCAGGGCAGCCAACCGGCTGATGGATCACGGGGTTGTCCTGTGGTCCGGTAATGCCCAGTAGCTTCTTTTCCAGCGGCGTAGCTTCCGCAGGGCGTTTGCAGGTCTTGCACAAGTTACGGATCAGGCGCTGGGAAATCACACCGATCAGGTTGCCCGCGATGAGATCGGGAATGACGCCGATGTCCAGCAAGCGCGGAATGGAGCCGATGGCGGAGTTGGTGTGCAGCGTAGAGAACACCTGATGCCCGGTCATGGCTGCCCTGAAGGCCATTTCTGCGGTGACATGGTCGCGGATCTCGCCAACGAGAATGATATCCGGGTCCTGGCGCATCATGGAGCGGATACCTTCGCCGAAGCCCATTGAGATGGCTTCGTTGACGGATGATTGCCGGATCATCGACATCGGATATTCCACAGGATCTTCCATCGTCATGATGTTCACTTCTTCGGTATTCATGTGGTTGAGTACTGAATAAAGTGTGGTGGTTTTGCCGCTACCTGTCGGGCCGGTGACAAGCACGATACCTTCCGGACGAGCGAGTAGTAGCTGCAAGAGCTGCAGGTTTTCCTCACTGAGTCCCAGCTTGTCCATCGCCACGATGCCTTTTTTGCGATCAAGGATCCTCAAGACCACGTTTTCACCATGCGTGGTGGGCTGCGAAGCTACCCTGAAATCGATCTGGCGACCGACCAGCGACAGTGAAATACGGCCGTCCTGGGGAATACGCGCTTCCGCGATATCCATGTTGCTGATGACCTTGAGCCTGACCACCATCGAGGGCCAGTAACTCTTGTGGAGGCTGCGAATCTGGCGCAATACACCATCAATACGGTAGCGGATCCGAATGAATGCTTCTTCCGGTTCGAAGTGGATGTCGGATGCACCACGTTGTACGGCATCGGTCAAAAGAGCATTCACCAGGCGCACCATTGGATGGCTGTAACCCTTGTCGTCTGCATGCAGGCTTTCGAAATCGATTTCGCCGGTTTCAATCTCGTGCAGGATGCCGTCGATGGACAAATCAAAACCGTAGTTGGTTTCGATGCTGCGTGCGATTTCTTCTTCGCTGGCCAGCACCGGCGTGATCTGGAGATTCTTACCGTTGAGTGCGCGGATCTGATCGAGTGCGACGATATTGAAGGTATCAGCCATCGCCAGTGTGAGATGGTGGGTCTCCTTTTCGTAGGAGAGCGGAAGTACCTTGTGGAGACGGGCCAGCGCCTGGTTAACAATACGGATTGAATCGGCATTCAGCACAATCTGTTTCAGATCAACGCTGCGCTGTCCGGTGTTTTCGCTGAGCGCATCGCGCACGATTGAGTCAGTGACGAAACCCAAGTCGATAAGAATCGCACCTAGCGGTTTTTTGGAATTTTGCTGTTCACGCAAGCCGATGCGCAGCTGGTCCTCGGTAATTACTCCTTGTTCCAGCAATACCATGCCCAGTTTCTTGCGCAGTCCGCTTTTGATATCTCTATGTGCAGTCATGGCTGGTTCTGTTCCAACGATAAAAGGTCGAGCCTGCTTTCCAGCAGTCTCTCATCGAAGCCGGGGGGGCTCCGCAAGGCGAGTTCCTGTGCCTGCCTATAATAATCCAAGGCCGCCTTGGGTTGCTGCAGTTGTTCGAGGCTTACTGCGAGATTGAACGCATAATCGGGACTGATTGGACCCGATTTGGTTTTGCCTGCATAAACCAGGGCATTGAAATAGGCTGTCTGGGCTTCACTCCAGCGCTGCTGTGCAGCATAGAGGTTGCCCAAGGTAAAGTGGAGCGGTGCCAGTTCTGGATATTGGGTGAGCAAACTTTTCAATTCGGTTTCCTGGGCAGTGCCAGGGCCGGACTGCATCGTTTGTAACAGGCCGGTACGGGCATAGGGATCCTGTGGATTCAGGGTCAGGATGCGGGCATAGAGTTGCCTGGCCTGGCTCACTTCATTTTGCCGGATATGGATGGTAGCCAGGCCAAGCAGGGCGTCGCGGCTATTGGGCTGTTCAGTCAGTACTTCCTGGTACAGCAGGGCTGCGGTCTGGTAGTCGCCGGCCTGCAAGGTGTTATAAGCAGATTGCAGCGTCGCGTTCACTTGGGTGCGACCTGTGGAACGGGAAATCTGCAAACGCGCCGGAGGCGGCGTGGAATTGGTTGCAGCAGGATCAGTGGGGCTGGCTATGGCCGTCGCTGTATCAGCACCTGTATCGGATAAATCAGCAATGGTCTCTGGCGTTGCAGTAACAAATGCATCAATGCTTGTTGTGTCGTTTATTACTGCTGTTTCTGGAATTGACTCCACGGCTGCTGCGGGGTCTGCCAGTGCTGCGGCTGGAGCCGCAGGATCTTCAGTGTTTTCCAGAGCCAGAATGTTGTTGGCGTAGTCATCCAGTTCCACTGTCGTTTCGTCTGCTTCTGTTGCGGCAGCTGCCGACGCTTGCTCATCAAGGAAGCCTTTGCTGGACAAGTCATAACTGACAATTGTTGGATTGACCGTCAGGCTTGAGGCCGTAAAATCCCTGAGATACCACAAGGTGCCGCCAACCAGGGGCACAATCAACGCAAGCGAACCTGTCAATATTTTGATGTAGGTTTTGCGTTTACCTGAGTTTTGTTGTTTGGCTGCGAAAACTGATGCGGCGGCCAGTTGGTCGCGGGTGGGTTCGCTGCCTCTGGCGGTACGGCGGCGAACCTGGGGGCTGCTGTCCTCCAAGTCTGGATTGTTGCTGAGGTAATCCAGCAATTCGTCACGATTGATGGGAGCCTTCTGTTGTACCCTCTCTTGCCCCCTCTCTTGCCCCCTCTCGTGTCCCTTCTCGTTTCCTTTTTCGGGTTCTTGCAACGGGGTCTCGAGAGTCGGGGTGTGAATCTCGCGGTGTTCCAGCGTAAACGCTGGTGCATAGCCTGACGCCGGGGGTTCATTGGCAGATGCCGAAGTGCCTGAGCCCTGCGACGAGGATTGTTGTTCCTGCCCCCTGCGCTTGGCCTCTTCAGCTTTGCGCAGTGCCTCCATCAGCAAACTCATGAGTTTCCCCGGTCACTCAGAGAACAGTCCGGGCAGTTGCCCAGGCGTTACTGTGGCGCTGCTTTCCAGTCCATTGACTGGCAAGTATTGCTGGTAATCGCTCAGGTCGCCGTTGAGCGAAGGCTGGCGTACCACTACCGGGCGGATGAAGATGATCAGCTCGGTCTTGGTGGCTTTTTCAGAGCGATAGCTGAAAAAATTTCGAATGCCTGGCAGGCGTGACAGACCGGGCGTGCCGTCTACATTCGATTGCAAGCTGTCTTGCATCAAGCCGCCCAGAATGGCCACCTGACCATTGAACACTTTGAGAATAGACTCGAATTCACGCACCTGAATCTCAGGGATTCTGTTGGTTACTCCGGCGGCTTCCAGGATGGGATTGGGGTCGTCAACGTAGCGCACAATCCGTGAAATGGTGGGGCGCACGTTCAATGTCACCTGATCGTTATCGCTGACTTGCGGGGTGACTGTCATGACGAAACCGACCGGTACCGTATTCACCGTAGTGGTGTAGGTTGGATTGGTTGAGACTCCATTGGTAATTAGCCCGGGCTGCACTTCCACATTGAAATATACCGTGTTGTCTACCACCCGTAGCATAGCGGCCTGATTGTTTAGCGCCATGATTCTCGGCGTCGACAGGACGCGCAGTTCGCCAAACTGGGAGAGCAGTGAAATGGTGGCGCCAATCGCATCAGGTGTCGCGGTTCGATCAATGGTCAGGATGTTGGTGGGCGCATTCGCCATATTGGCGCCGGTCAGATCCTGGATGAAGCTGATCTCTCCGCCATTGCGTCCTACGGTAGCCCAGTCCACGCCGGACTGGTAATCATCACTCAGGCTGACCTCGACCACGGTTGCCTCAATCAGGACCTGATACAAGGAACGAGTTTGGACATCGTTGATGAACGCCGCGATTTCCTGATGCTGCTGGGTGGTGGCGTGTACCGAGACCACCCCGGTTTCCGGATTGCTGACGATGGATGATGCTTCCGTGCCGGCCGTACCGCTTTCTCCCAGCAGGTTCAACAGGTTGGCGGTAAGG
>JBIIWM010000221.1:0-4814 GCA_044338875.1 Pseudohongiellaceae bacterium
GGAAAATGCAAATACGGCACCCAGCGCCAGGCCTGCATACATCAAGCGGCGCGGGCCGTAACGGGAAACGATGCGTACATTGATAAAGTTGGCGAGAATCAGCGCACCTGCCGAAAATGCGAAGAGAATGCCGAATGCAGTTTCACTGACGCCGAACCAGGTGATGTAAACGAAGGAGACTGACGTCAGGTAAGTGAAAAAAGCCACTGACGACAGCATGTAGCACAACAAGTCTGGATAGATTTGGCTATTCCCCAATATGGTCCGATAAGCACCCAACAAGGAAGTCGTGCTCCCTGGCTGATCTGGTGCTTTCGTTTCAGGCAATAATTTCCAGGCCACGCCCAGCAATATGACAGGGTAGAGCGTAAGTACCGCAAAGATGCCTTCCCATCGGGCAAAGAGGAGCACAAGAGATCCAAGCAAAGGTGCCAGCAACGGGGCTATCAACATGATCATCGTCACGGCCGACATCCCCTTGGCGGTATCCTTGCCATAACAGTCCCTGATCATCGCCGGAATCACAATGGTTGCGGCACTGCCAAGAATTCCCTGCAATAGCCGCACGAGAAGAAATATCGTGCCATCGCTGCTGAGCGTAAGCAGCAGGCTGGTCAGTGCAAAACCGCACAAGCCAAACAATGCTAGTGGTCGACGCCCATGACGATCTGCCAGCGGACCAAATACCAGCATGCCCAAGCCAAACCCCAGCAGGAATACACTGAGTGAATTCTGCACGGTGTTTATGTTGGTGCCGAGATCCGCTGCTATTTGCGGAATGGCGGGCAAGTACATGTCGACAGCCAACGGTGGCAGGGCAGCAATGGCAGCCATCAGCAAAAGCGGTAGCTTCGCTCTTAAATGAGCGGAGGGAGCAGAGTGATCCATGGCAACCCGGTTCTAGTTTAGGCGGCCGATGGCCATTTCGAGACGGAAGGCGGTAAACCAGCTGCCATCGCGGGTACTGGCCTCAGTGAGCTTTTCCCACTGATAGCCTGGGGATAGTTCCCAGAATAACCAGGGGCGCGCGAAGTTCCGGCGCAACCGTATTCCGACTTGGTAAAGGCCGACAAAATTCTGGTTGGTATTGCCGCCCACGCGGGCGAAGTAGCTGATACCACTGCTGTCGTCGTAGCGTGACAGATAGGCCAGGGAAGAACCCCATTCATCGCCATCAAGCTTTTCTTCATAACGGTATTCTGTAGACCAGCGCAACAAGCTGTTGTCACTAATGCTTCGATCAAGCTGGTACTGGGTAAAGGAACCCAAGCCTTTGCCATCAATGAAATACACGGTTTCGGAGAGTCGATTGGACATGCTCTCAGACAAGGGTGATTCATAACGGTAACGCATACTGGTTCGCAATTTGAGGCTTGAACGCAGGCCTATGCGGAAGTCCAAACGGGATTTCTTCTGGTCGCGCAAATTTACTTCCACGTTTACACGCGTACTTTGCGGCTCATTGAAAATCGGGTTTTGCGTGTAATAGCTGGTACCTTCACCCTGGTCTTCGGAAAAAATCAAACTGATTCTCTCGTCAACTCTTGGCAGATGCAGGCGGCCACGCAAGCGCAAGCGGGTATCGAGTTGTTCACCTTCCTGCCAGCGTACTTCAGGGATCAGGCGCAAGGAGGAATAGGCAGCTTCAAGATCGCTGCGTTCTACGCCGAAAAACCGGTCGAGCTGGGTAGCGAGCGCATCGGCTTTGGTAGAGCTGTAAGCCTGGGTTTGATCCAGCCAGCCTAATCCAAAAAATCCATCGTTCTTGTCATCTTCATCTTCCGCGTAAGCCGACAAGCCAGGGGAAATCAGAAGCAGGCAGGTCAACAGGCACTTGACGCAAGTCAATCTGGACTGGTTTGGATCATTGGGCAGACTTGATTTGGCGAACACTGGAATTATCTTTGGCTTGGGGGTGAGGTTTGTTGTTCACCACCAATAGGTCGGATACAGATTATAAAATCCCGTATACCCAACACATTGAGGAACATTTATGAATCTTATACCACGGCATTCCCTGTTGGACAGCTGGTTCGACAAAGATTTTCCGAGTTTCAGATTGTTGCCGGAACTTCGCGATGATGAAGGTATTTTTGCGGTAGATATCGAGGAAACCGACAAGTCGTATTTGCTCAAGGCGGATTTTCCCGGGCTGAAGAAGGATGAGATCTCGGTCACAGTGGAAAACAACATGTTGACGCTCAGTGCAGAGCACAAGGAAGAAAAGGAAGAGAAGCACAAGGGCAAGGTAATCCGGCAGGAACGGCATTACGGCAAATATTTACGCAGCTTCAGCATTGATGGCATTGATGAAAAGGGCATCTCAGCCCAGTTTAACGATGGTGTACTGACTCTGGAAATTCCCAAGGCGGAACACCCAAAATCCAAAGCCAAGACCATTGCGATCAAGTGAATGGAAAGTAGCAAGATAACTGCTTGACCTTCCGAAGGTTAATGGGCGCGACCCTGCAGTCGTGCCCCCGTTTTTTCACTGCGCTGTATGGAGATCGATATTGAGCCAACGTTGCTGCAGGCTTGGACTCAAGCCCAGTTTGTCTGCGAATGAACTGAAAACATCCTGATTGACTCCACGCCAGGTCAAGTCAAGATCCGAAGGAAACTCCATATCGGTGACTACTGTGGTCAGCTGCTTGTTCAGGGGCAGGATATGGCCGTGCGTCTTGAGCAGGGCATGGATGCGGGCGGCACCGCGGAATTTCATCGTGGCCACTTCCGCCATGTTACTCATGACATGCTCGACACCGTCAAATTTCTGCAGGATCTTCGCCGCCGTGGTGTAGCCGATGCCGGGAATGCCTGGAATGTTGTCTACCTTGTCGCCGGAAAGGGCGAGCATGTCGGCAATCAGGCTGGGATGTACACCGAATTGCTTCTTCACACCATGCTGGTCGAGCAGGGAGTTGCGAGCGAAATCCCACCATTGGTCCTGTTCGCCAAGGATCAGCTGAGTGAGATCCTTGTCAGCGCTGACCACCGTAATGGCAAAGCCCTGCTGCCGGTAATACGTGGCCAGCGAGCCGATGATGTCGTCGGCTTCAAAGCGCGTACTGCCGAAGTCAGCAATGCCGACAGCACGACAGAAATCCCGGCACAGGCTGAATTGGTACTTGAGCTCTTCGGGCGCAGGTTCTCGATTGGCCTTGTAGGCTGGATACAGTTCCTTGCGATAGGAGTCGGTTTGCGAGGTGTCAAATGCACAGGCAATGTGTTGTGGTTGTTTTTGACGCAGCAATTGATACAGGAAATCTGCGAAACCAAACACCGCATTGACTGGTTTGCCATCGCGGTCAAGTATGGTGGTGTCGTAGATGTACCAGGCCCGGAAAATGTAGATGCTTGAGTCGATCAGGTAAACGCGAGGTTGGGTCATGCTTTCATTCTATGACAGCGTGAAGCTATCGGCATCCATCCAGGCTGGAAAGTTTTTACGCCAGGAATCCAGTACGCCCTTGTTGATGGTGGTCAGGTAGACACCTGCACTGCTGCCACCCTGTACTATTTCGTTGCCGTGTGGATCAACCACTGCACTGTGGCCGGCATAATCCAGTCCATTACCGTCCTTGCCAATGCGATTGACTCCAGCCACATAAGCCAGATTCTCGATGGCCCGCGCTTGTAAAAGCGTGCGCCAATGCTGATTGCGTGGGGCTGGCCAGTTGGCGACGACAAGCATCAGGTCATACGGCTCAGCTGTGGTATAACGGCTCCACACCGGAAAACGCAGGTCATAACAAACCAGCGGCAAAATGCGCCAACCCCTGAACGACACAAGGAGTTTGCTGTTGCCAGCTGCATAACGCTGATCTTCTCCCAGCATGCGAAACAAGTGCTTTTTGTCATAGGCATACACTTCCTGGCCGGGTGTGACAAACAGCAGCCGGTTGAAACGTTTGCCATGCTCGCTCACGGCGATGCTGCCAGTTATTGCCGCTCCCAGGAGCGCGGCCTGCTGTTGCATCCAGGCAGCGGTGGGGCCGGGATGCTCTTCCGCAATTGCACCACTACCCATGGCAAAGGCGCTGGTGAACATTTCGGGCAGGATGATCAGGTCGCATTGGCCTGCCAACGGCGCGAGCTTCGACTCCAGCAAGGTGCGGTTGGTTGCCGCATCTTGCCAGGCCAAGTCGGTTTGAATCAGTGCCAGGCGCAATGAGTCAGTCATACAGTGTCAGCTGTGCGGCTCATCCCCACAGGGCGTCGGCATGATGCGCAATGTGATCGGCAATGAACGTGGAGATGAAAAAATAACTGTGATCGTAGCCAGCATGCATGCGCAGTGTCAGCGGATGTTTTGCTGACTGACACGCCGCTTGCAGCAGCTCCGGTTTCAACTGGTTGATCAGGAAGTTGTCGTCTTGACCCTGGTCTACCAGGATGTGCAGTTTTTCCTGCGCCTTGGCGATCAATGCAACGGTGTCGTATTGCTCCCACTGGGCTTTGTCGTTGCCAAGGTATCCACCGAGTGCTTTTTCGCCCCAGGGACAATTGATGGGAGAGCAGATCGGGGAAAATGCGGATACTGCCTTGTAGATACCGGGATTCTTCAGCGCAATGGTCAAGGCGCCATGACCACCCATGGAATGGCCCATAATGGAGCAGTTGGCGGTATCCAGTGGTAGTTCGCTGTGTTCAAGCACGCGCGGCAGTTCGGCGGTGATGTAGTCATACATCTGGTAGTGCCTGGCCCAGGGTTCCTGGGTTGCATTGACGTAAAAGCCGGCACCCAAGCCAAAGTCGTAGGCTTTGTTTTCATCATCCGGGACGCCCTCGCCGCGCGGACTGGTGTCAGGGCA
>JBIIWM010000035.1:0-15793 GCA_044338875.1 Pseudohongiellaceae bacterium
GGCGAGGATAATGGTTTGCATGGTTGGGCGCCTGTGTGGGCACGGAATGCCGTGCCGCTACGGAGGGCTAATCGGAATACAGCGTGGTGGTCCACTCGATGTCGTAGGTGGGGCCTTGTTGCCCGGGTTGTACTTCTATCGCGAAGCGCAACAGTTCCGCATTGGAAAAATCAAATTGCCCGATGTAGTAAATGGCCGCTCCCTCGCGCACTTCCTTGAAGTCGATCGTGCCAGTCTGCTGCATCAGGTTGGTCTTGCCGCCCGCAAGCGTGGCAGTCACCGGAGTGGTGGAGCCATCCGCGTTATTGCGCAGTACCGACACGTTGAGAAAGGCGCTGCGCTTGCTGCGTACGATGTCATATTGGGCAGCGATATCGGCATTGATGAAGGTGCTGTTCACCGCGATGTAATGCACCGTGTAGTCGCCGAAGGTTTGCGAGTCAGCGTTGGCTGATGCGGCTGCCAGGAAAAATAAAGGCAGGAGCAACAAGCGCGAAAACACGAAAAGAGCACTTTTTATCGGAAAAAAGACCGATGCTGGTGCTGGATGAAAAACGCAAGCTATTCCCATTTGTTGGTTCACCGCGTGATGTGGTAAATGGCGTTGATGCCAAACAGGTTCGGTTTCAGGTTCGAAATCAGGCTGCTGCGATTCTGGTCGTCCACCACGGTGCGATGCAGCACCTTGATGTTCTCCTGCTCGCACAGGCGGTCGAAATCATTGATGGTGCAATGATGCAGGTTGGGCGTGTTGTACCACTCGTACGGCAGCGTTTTCGATTTCGGCATGCGCCCTTTGCCCAGCAGGAAACAGCGATGCCGCCAGTAGGCAAAGTTGGGGAAGGTCAGGATGCACTTCTTGCCCACGCGCAGCATCTCGTTGACGATTTCCTTGGGCTGGTGCAGCGCTTGCAGCGTTTGCGCCAGCACCACGGTATCGAAGCTGTTGCTTTCGAAATTGCCGAGCCCTTTTTCCATGTTCTGTTCAATCACGTTGACGCCGGCTTCCAGGCACAGCTGGATTTTGTCAGGATCGATTTCCAGACCTACTTCGCGCACCTGTTTGCTTTGTTTGAGATGGGCCAGGAACGAGCCGTCGCCACAACCAAGGTCGAGCACACGGGTGCCCGGGGTAATCCAGTCCTGGATCAAGAGCAGGTCGGAACGCATCAGTGCTTGCCTCCGTTGCCGGGCTGGACCGATTCGCATTCAAGCGCTGCGCGATTCATGTAGGCCTGCAAGGCTTTCATGTAGCGCGGAATCGGCAGCAGGAACGCGTCGTGACCAGCGTCTGCTTCCACATTGAGATAGCTCACGTCCTTGTCGGCCTTCAGCAGCACCTCCACGATTTCGCGTGAACGCTGCGGCGAGAAGCGCCAGTCGCTGGTGAAGGACACCACCAGGAACTTGCAGGCACTGTTGACGAATGCGCGGCTCAGATCACCGTCGTAATCCACCGAAGGATCGAAATAGTCCAGCGCCTTGGTCATCAGCAAATAGGTATTGGCATCAAAATTCTTCGAGAAGGATTCGCCCTTGTATTGCAGGTAGCTTTGCACCTGGAAATCCACATCGAAGCCGAAGCTGAGCTTGCCTGTGCGCAGGTCGCGGCCAAAGCGGCCTGCTGCATCCTTGCCGAATTTCTCGCTCATCAGCGCGTCGGACAGGTAGGTGATATGTCCCACCATGCGCGCCAGCATCACGCCTTTCTTCGGATAGGTATTGAAGTCGTAGTAACGGCCAGCATGAAAATCCGGATCGCTCATGATCGACTGGCGTGCCACTTCATTGAAGGCGATGTTTTGTGCCGACAGTTTTGGCGCAGCTGCGATGACGAGCGCATGACGGATCCGCTGCGGATAACTGATCGCCCAGCGCATCACCTGCATGCCGCCGAGGCTGCCCCCGATCACGGCGGCCCATTGCGCGATGCCCATGCGATCTGCGAGGCGCGCCTGGCTGTTGACCCAGTCGCGCACTGTGATGATCGGAAAGTCAGGGCCGAAAGGCTTGCCGGTTTCCGGGTTGGTCGATGAGGGGCCAGTGCTGCCAGCACAACCACCGAGGTTGTTCAGGCACACGACAAAGAATCGGCTGGTGTCGAAGGGCTTGCCGGGGCCAATGCAGCAGTCCCACCAGCCCGGTTTCTCTTTCGGATTGTTGGGGTCGTAATAGCCGGCCGCATGATGATCGCCGCTGAGCGCAGGGCAGATCAGGATGGCGTTGGATTTGTCGGCATTGAGCTCACCGTAGGTTTCCACCATCAGGTCGTATTGGTCGATCACGCGCCCGCTGCGCAGGGTCAACGGATCGTCGAAATGCAGCAGTCTGGGTTTGACGTAGCCGACCGAGTCGGTGGGCAGGGTTCTGATGCTTGCGCTCATGCCATCAGATTCCTATGACGATCCTGGTCACTTGTTCGGACATGCTCAGGTTCTGCGCCAGCGGGTTCACCACCAGGATTTCCAGGATCTGGATGCCGAGAAACAGAAACAGCGCGGAAAAATCCAGTCCGCCCATCGGTGGGATGATACTGCGTACGCGTTTGTAGAAGGGTTCCAGCAGCTGATGGATCAGCAGCAGGACCGGGTGACCGCTGTAGGGTGCCACGAAACTGGCGATCACCGAGATCAGCAGGGCCCAGAAATAAATATTGAGAATGAGGGCAATGAGACCAACGAAAGCCCAGCTCACGATGGTACCGATATCCATCATGGCGTAGCCGGAGGCCAGGATCATCAAGGCTGTGGCGAGCACGTTGAGCAGCAGCGCCAGGATCAGGGTGGCGAAATCCAGGCCACGAAAACCGGGGATGATTCGGCGCAGCGGCGTCACCAGTGGCGCAGTGATCTTCACGATGGCCTGGGTGAGCGGGTTGTAGAAATCAGCACGTGCCGCCTGCAACAAAAAGCGCAACAGCACGGCCAGGATCAGGATGCCGCCGAGACTGTTGATTACGAGAACGAGTGCCTGTCCGAATGCTCCGCCCATAATGTCGTGGTTCCGAATTCTTGTAGTGGTGTGTGGTGGCTGCTTGCCCGGGTTGCTGCTGGTGCTGGTCTCATGACTGCCCAGCCTAGCTGCGGGAGAGTTCTTTTGACCGGGCAGCTGCCTTGCCCAGGGCCCGGGCGACAATAGCACGCAGCTCTTCTGCTTCAAACTGTTTGATGGCGGCTTCCGTGGTGCCTCCGGGGGAGGTAACGCGGCGGCGTAATTCAGCCACGTCGACATCGCTGTTGAGGGCCAGTTTGGCGGCACCAAAGGCGGTTTGCAGGCAAAGCTTGCGCGCTACCTCGGGCGAGAGGCCCAACTCGACACCGGCGTGCTGCATCGCTTCCATTAATAGAAAGAAGTAAGCCGGACCCGAACCCGACAAGGCGGTTACGGCATCCAGTTGGTCTTCGTTGTCCAGCCAGCAGGAAGTGCCGACTGCGTCCATCAGCGCGCCGGCCAGCTGTTTCTGTTCGGCACTCACGGCAGCATTGGCAAACAGGCCAGTGGCGCCGGCCAGGACCAGTGCCGGAGTATTCGGCATACAACGCACGACCGCCTGGTTGGGCTGGGTTCCCTGGACGAGAGTATCGATGCGAATACCGGCGGCGATGGAAACCAGCAAGCAGGCCTTGGCGCCCAGTGCCGGTTTCAGCCCGGCCAGCACCTGGCCCATGATTTGCGGTTTCACCGCGAGCACCACGACATCGCAGGCCGTGATGACAGCCATGTTGTCCGAGGTGGTCTGCACGCCCTTGGCGGCAAAGGCGGGGAGCTTGCTGGCGTCGGCATCTGAAGCCCACAACTGCCCAGCCTGCAGGCCCTGTGCGAGTAGACCCTCAATGAGGGCAGTCGCCATGTTGCCAGCGCCGATGAAACCGATAGTAGTGTCTTTAATCTGCATCCCACATTGTACCCAGAATCAAGGGGTCAGAGTAACTTGATCGGAATCAAGGGGTCAGAGTAACTTGATCTGGCGTTGTTCTCGAGATTCAGGCTGAGTGGAAGGATCAAGTTACTCTGACCCCTTGATTCTGGGGCCGAAGATGTCGGTGCCGATGCGGACCATGGTGGCTCCTTCGGCGATGGCAGCTTCCATGTCCTGGCTCATTCCCATCGAGAGCTCGGTGCAGTCGGGGTAGCCCTCGGCTTGCAGGCGCTTGGCTGCGTCGGCGAGCAGGCGGAAGGCAGCGCGCTGGCGGTCGATATCTGCTTCCGGGGCCGGAATGGCCATCAACCCGCGCAGCTTCAGGCCGGGCAGTGCCGCGACCGCAGCGGCCAGGGCGGGCAGTTCGGCCAGGCTGACACCCGCCTTGCTGGCCTCTCCACTGACATTGACCTGCAGCAGCACATTGAGCGGCCCCCGTGCGGGTGGGCGTTGCTCGTGCAGGCGGCGGGCGATCTTCTCCCGTTCCACAGTGTGCACCCAGTCAAAATTACTGGCCAGCTCGCGCGTTTTGTTGGACTGGATGGGCCCGATGAAATGCCAGGTCAGCGGCTGGTCGGCGAGCAGCTGCATCTTGTCGAGCGCTTCCTGCAAATAGTTTTCACCGAAATCGCGTTGGCCGGCGGCATGGGCTGCAAGGATGCTTTCTGCCGGTTGCGTTTTGCTGACAGCAATAAGGCGCACCGCCCCTTGCGGCCGTGCATGCCTGAGCTCACAGGCATGGACGCGCGAGGCAACCGCTGCCAGCTTTTCTGGTATGCTCAACGTCATATTTGGTCTTTGTCCCGGACATTCACGCCGGATTATAGGAGGAAGCAACTCGCATGAATATCCAGGAACTGCTCAACTTCAGTGTGCAACAAAAAGCCTCGGACTTGCATCTTACTGCAGGCTTGCCGCCCCTGATCCGTGTAGATGGTGATATCCGCCGCATCAATATCGAACCGATGGACCACAAGGCTGTGCACGGCCTGATCTACGAGATCATGAATGACAAGCAGCGCAAGAACTACGAAGCCGATCTGGAAGCTGACTTTTCCTTCGAAATACCCGGCCTGGCCCGTTTCAGGGTAAACGCCTTCGTGCAAAACCGCGGTGCCGGCGCCGTGTTCCGTACCATTCCTTCGAAGATACTGACGATGGAACAGTTGGGCATGGGCGAGGTTTTCAAGAAGATTTCCGACAATCCGCGCGGACTCGTGTGTGTCACCGGGCCGACCGGCTCCGGCAAGAGCACCACGCTGGCGGCGATGATCGATTACATCAACTCCAACCATTACCACCATATCCTGACCATCGAAGACCCCATCGAATTCGTGCACGAAAGCAAAAAGTGCCTGATCAACCAGCGCGAAGTGCATCGCGACACCCACAGCTTCAACAACGCCCTGCGCTCCGCGCTGCGTGAAGACCCTGACATCATCCTCGTCGGTGAGTTGCGCGACCTTGAAACCATCCGTCTCGCACTGACTGCCGCAGAAACCGGTCACTTGGTATTCGGCACCCTGCATACGACCTCCGCCGCCAAGACCATCGACAGGGTGGTAGACGTGTTCCCCGCTGCCGAAAAATCCATGGTGCGTTCGATGCTGTCGGAGTCGCTGCAAGCGGTGGTGTCACAGGCGCTGCTGAAGAAAGTCGGCGGTGGCCGTGTAGCCGCGCACGAAATCATGATTGGCACGTCTGCCATCCGTAACCTGATCCGTGAGGACAAGGTGGCCCAGATGTATTCCGCGATCCAGACCGGTTCACAAATGGGCATGCAAACGCTCGACCAGTGCCTGAAAACCCTTGTTTCAAAAGGAGTGGTCGACCGCAACGAAGCCAGGTCCAAGGCGAAAGCGCCAGACACGATCTAGCGAGGTTTCAGCGCGCCAGCACTTGTCCGATCACATGGAAGCCGCTCGCAACAGCGGCTTCTTTTTTGTCTGCAGGAATCGCCGCAAGCAAACCGCCCGAGGTTTGCGGATCCAGCAACAGGGGCCACAAGGCATGTTGGCGCAAGGCGTCAAAGTGACCGGCCTGCAGCACGTACGCTTCGTTGTCCGGGAACAAGGAACTGCGTACGCCTGCTGCCGCAAGTTCGGCCGCGCCGGCCAAAACCGGAATGTGTTCCGGGGCAAGTGCCATGTGCAAATCGCTCGTGCCGAGCATTTCGGTCAGGTGCCCCAGCAAGCCAAACCCGCTGATGTCGGTGCAGCACTGAACACCCTGTTGCGCCAACCACGCAGCCTTGTCGGCTTGAGCGGTGTTCATAACCTGCAGGGCCTGCTCCAGTGCTGCTCCGGAACAACGATGTTGCATATGCGCGGCCAGGATGATGCCGGTGCCCAACGGTTTGCCCAGCACCAGCAGCTGCCCCGCTTGCAGCGCTTGTTTATGAAAAGTGTGCGTGCCCGGCGTGCCGTTGACGGTTAGGCAGAGGCTCAATTCTTCCCCTTCGGCACTATGGCCGCCGAGCAAGATGATGTCTTGTTCCCGGCACACTGAGTTCACGCCTTCCAGCAACTGGCGCAGTTCGCGCTGCTGGATATAAGGCGCCGCAAACGGCAGCGTCAGCGCCAATTGCACACTGTGGGGGCGCGCATTCATCGCATACAAATCATTGAGTGCGTGCAGGGTCGCGATGCGTCCGAACAGCCAGGGATCATCGAACGGTGCACGCAGCAAGTCAGTCGATTGGACCAGGGTGGCGCAGGGCCACGCCGTCACGCTGGCATCTTCCGGCTGGTATTTGCCCAGCACTTCCTGCAGCACCGCCGCCAGTGCGGTGGCACCGAGCTTGCCACCGCAACCACCGCAACGCAGCGCGGGATCAATGGTGATTTCCGCGAGCGCCGCATCAATCAGGGCGCCGGCATGCATCTGCTGCGGTACGGCGGCAGCGTGGTTATACAACTTGTGGAAGCGGTGCATGAACTGGCAATCAATCCGTGATTTCCAGCGCCAGAGCCAGTGACCGGTGCCAGCCAGCGCGCCGTAACTGCCAGCGGAGAACTGTGATCCCAGCGCCAGCAAACTGAGAAAGCGCGCTTGTGGCCGATACGTCTTCAGCGGTTTGCCCAGTAATGCATGGGTAAGATTATGAAACAGCACCGGAGCCTGGCGTACTGCATACACACCAGCCTTGGGCAGCGCACGAGGTTCGAATGCAGTGATATCGCCAGCCGCAAAAATATCGGGATGACTCACGCTTTGCAGGTGCGCATTTACCCGCACAAAGCCGCGCGCATCACAGTCCAGCCCACTGGCGTGCAGCCACGCAGGTGCGGCCGCTTCGGTACACCACAGCAACTGGTCATAAGGCAGCACCGTGCTGGAACTGTCGTGCGTATGGATATGGCCGGCTTCCACCAGGCTGATGCGTTTGTTGCAGAGCACTCGAATACCCAGTGCCTCGCAACGTTGTCGTGCAGTGACGGCGACCCTTGCCGGATACGTCGGCAGCAAGCGCTCGTTCGCAGTGAGCAAGGTAAACGCGGGCTTGTGAAGAATGTCCGCATCCTTGTGAATCGCCTGCGCCATCCCCAGCAGCGTTTCCACCGAGCCGGCGCCACCACCGGTCATCACGAGCTGCAAGGGTTTGTCTGCTGCGCGCAGCGTGGCTTGCAGTGCCTGCCAGTGCGCAAGAAAGCGTGACACGGGTTTGACCGGAATGGCGTGTTCCGCGACGCCGGGTACCGAGTGATCCGCTGCCGGTCCGGTGTTGAGCGACAGCACGTCGTAGTCGAGCGCGGGATGCGCGCGTAACTGCACGCGCTTGCGTTGGGGATTGATCGCTTCCACGGTATCCAGCACCAGGCGCACGCCGGCGCGCTGGCACAAGCGCACCACATCGATATGAATTTCTTCAGCCGTATACTCGCCCGCCAGGAACGCAGGCAGCATGCCGGAATAGGGCAGCGCACTGAGCGGCGAAATCAGCGTGACGCGCACGCCGGGCAGCGGCTGCATGCACCACATCCTGATGAACAGCAGATGGGCATAGCCACCTCCGGCCAGCACAATGTCGCGATAGACTGGGCCTGCTTTCATAGGGGTCTCGCCGTGTAGTGCTGCAAGTACTCAAGCACTGCCGCGTGCCCGCCACGGAACAGGATACTCCCCTGGCGTTGCTGTAACAGATAATCGTAGAGCGGATCGTAATACTCTTGCAGCAGAATCCTGATGCCGGCGGCAAACGCGCTGCTGTCGGCAGTTGGCAAGCTGGCCAGTCCCGCGCTGAACAAGGCGCGCACGCGTTCATGCCGCTCCGGCCCCAGGCGCTTGCTGATGCGCTGGAGATTGTTCAGCACAAACGCGCTGAATTCCTGCAAGGCCTGTTCAGCAAACTGCTGTTGATACAGCGGCCACTGGCTTGCAATGTATTCCCGGTAAATAAACGCCACCCGCGCTTCCATCGGCAATTCCAGCACCACCAGCGGCGCCTTGCGCATTTCCTGCTGCAGCAGCGGCGGGATGTGGATGCGTCCGATCAGGCGACCTTCATCCTCGAGCACCAGCGGCAGTTGGTGGGCGTCGCCCCGGGTTTGTTTGAGCATGGCGATTGCCACGGCGTTTTCCCAGCTGATCTGCGCCGGCTGCGTGTGCAGGGTGCGCCCAAAGGCAGAACCACGATGCTGGGCCAGGCCCTCCAGGTCAACCTGCCGCGCCAGTTGCAGCAGCAAGCGGGTTTTGCCAGACCCCGTGGGGCCGGACAACAAGACCAATGGCGTGTGTGTGCAAACCTGTTCGAATTGTTGCAGCAGAAAGCGGCGCAGCGCCTTGTAGCCGCCGCGCACCAGCGGATAGTGCACCCCGTGCTCGCGCAACCACTGCTGGGTAGTGCGTGAGCGCAAGCCGCCGCGAAAGCAATACAGGTAACCGTCAGGATGTTGCTGGCAGAACGCAGACCACGCGGCCAGGCGTTGGGCACGCAGCGCCGGTGTCGCCAGTTCAAGGCCCAACGCGATCGCGGCGTCTTGTCCTTGTTGCTTGTAGCGCGTGCCAATCAGTTCGCGCTGGCGATCATCAAGCAAGGGAATATTGTGGGCAGCGGGAAACGCGCCCTCGATGAATTCCACGGGCGCGCGCACATCCAGCAAGGGTGTGTCATGCAGGAACAGCTTGAGATAATCGGCAGTATCTTCGCGCACGCTCTTGGCCACGAGAGTTGTCAGGGAAGCAGCGGCTCAGTGTGAGCCGAGCCAGGATTCGAGCAGAAGCTGGGCAACCATCGCATCCACTTTGGTTCGGTCGTTGTATTTCTTGCCGATCAACCCGGCATTCTCGCGGGTAATCTCACGCGCCTCGCGTGTACTCAGCCGCTCATCGACCGAATGACATGGTTTCTGGTAGCGCTCCCCGAGAGCGTCCATGAACCTGCCGGCTTTTGCGGTCATCTCGTTCTCGGTCCCATCCATGTTGTAGGGCATCCCCACGACGAAAGCACCCGGCTTCCAGCGCTGCACCAGCGCGTCGAGCTGCTCCCAATCCGGTACATTTTGCTTCACCGGGATCACCGCTATGCCCATCGCGGTATGGGTCAGGTTCTGGCCCACCGCCACGCCGATTTTCTTGCTGCCGTAATCCAGGCCGAGCACGGTAAGGGTAAGGGTATCGCTCAAGGCTGGCTCTCTGTTGGATGTGCGGCTGGTAATGCGTTTGGCTGGAGGACGGCTTGCTGGTTTTAGCTATAGCCAACGTCAGTCGTCAGTTGAGACAGTGAAAATCCGAGTTTGGCCGCTGCCATCTCGGGCTTTTGGGCAAAGTCGGTGGAAAAAATGATGTCGCTCGAGGCAGGACAGGTGAGCCATGAATTATCGCGAATTTCCTGGTCGAGCTGACCGGCACTCCAGCCCGCGCAACCCAGCGCCAGCAGGAAATGTTCGGGACCTTCGCCCTTGGCGATGTCGGCCAGGATCTCGCGCGAGGTGGTAATGGTGAGCTGGTCCGTAATGGCGATGGAGGAGGGCCAGCGCGGTGGTGCATCGTGCAGGATAAAACCTTTCTCGGTTTCCACCGGGCCACCGGACAGCACAATTTGCGAGGCACGGTCGTTTTTCAGATACGCCACGCCCAGCTGCTCAAACACTTCATCCAGGTGCATCTTGATCGGCAGGTTCACCACCAGTCCCAGCGCGCCTTCTTCGCTATGGCGCCAGATGTAGATGACGGTATGGGCAAAATACGAATCTTGCAGTTGCGGCATGGCAACCAGGAACTGATTGGCCAGCGAGGTGTGTTCTTGCGTTGTTGTCTTGGCGCTATTGCTCATGAAAACAGAATAGCACTTTCCGGCAAACTGAAAAACAGCTGCTTACCGGCAACATGCGGGCAAGCTCGCCAAATAAATATGGTTGAGCGTTCTTGTCGGATATTAAAAACTGGAAAAGGTATCGCCGCGATGAAATTGCCAGGTGCGGATGATCTCCAGAATGTCCGTGCGTGTGCGCATTTCGTCCGGGAACGGATCAAAGGGGGCGGAGAGTTGTACGATGTTCACCGCCGCTTCATCCAGCACGCGTGCGCCAGAGGAGCGCAGGATGCGGATGTCATTGACGCTGCCATCGGGATTCAGTGACACCATGACCCGCAAGGTGCCGTAAATGCCCTCGGTGCTGGCCTGCGAGGGATAGTTGAGATTGCCGATCGCTTCGATGCGCTTGCGCCAGTTGTCGAGATAGAGCGCATCGGTATCCTTTTTGGTGGATGCAGATGTCATCGTGTAACGGCGTGGACGCTTGGCGTAGGCCTGGCGGTGCAAATCCAGTTGCGCCTGCAGACTGGCCAGCGAGTCGGTGGGTTTGTCCGGGGTCAGGTTCTGCAGATCCGGCGGGGTGTCTATTGGCACTTCGTTGTCGAGGGGATCGGCGCTGGCAGCTGCCGCGTCAGTCTGGCGCGCGACAATGGTGTCCCTGGTTTTCGGCTGCACCGCCGGGCGTTCGGTCAGGAAATCAGAAACATCGCGGATCACAGTATCGCTGAAACGCGCCTGCACATCGGTGGCAGGGGCCAAGGCCTCTGCTTCGGTACCACTGCCTTCCTGGTTGGCTTGCGCCAGGAAGTCGGCGTCCTGCGGTGCGGTATCACTCTGGTATTGCGCCAGGGTGATATCAAGACTGGTGGAAGGCTGTTGTTGCACGGCAACAGTGAAACCCACTCCAAGAATGATGATGGCATGCACGCACAGGGACATGAATAGCGTGAAGCCGAAGCGCTCTTGCGTCGGCCCCAGCGAATCTTCCGGCAGTTCAGCAAGCGTTGATGTCATTTGCCCAGGGTAGTAGTGATGCAGTCCATCAGCTGGCCTGCAATATCGAGATTGAATGCGGCATCCAGTTCACGAATGCAGGTAGGGCTGGTGACATTGATTTCGGTGAGGAAGTCACCGATCACATCCAGTCCCACGAACATCAGGCCCTTGGCTCTCAGCGTGGGGCCTACTTCTGCACAGATCCAGCGATCACGTTCGGTCAATTCCACGCCTTTGGCCGTGCCGCCAGCCGCAAGATTGCCGCGCGTTTCGTTCGGTGCCGGAATGCGCGCGAGGGCATAGCCGACGTGCTCGCCGTTCACCATCAGGATGCGCTTGTCACCCTGCTTGATCTCGGGAATGTAATTCTGCGCCATGATCTGGGTGGTTTCATGGTTGGTGAGGGTTTCAATCACCACGGTAACGTTGGGATCGTCCTTGCGCAGGCGGAATACGCTGGCGCCGCCCATGCCTTCCAGCGGCTTGAAGATCACATCGCCATGCGTGGCGTGGAACTCACGCAGCAGCGACTTTCTGCAGGTGACCAGTGAGGCCGGCATGCACTGCGGAAACAGCGTGGCGAAAAACTTCTCGTTGCAGTCGCGCAGGCTCTGCGGCTTGTTGACGATCAGGCAACCCTGCTGCTCGGCGCGCTCCAGGATATAGGTGCTGTAGATGTAATGCGTGTCGAAGGGCGGATCCTTGCGCATCAGTACCACATCCACATCGGTAAACGGTTTGCGCACCACGTCACCGAGCGTGAACCAGTCGGTGGGATCGTAGCGCACGAACAACGGGCGCATTTGCGCCATCGCCGTGCTGCCCTCGAGATACAAATCGTTCTGTTCGATGTACCACAGTTCCCAGCCGCGCTTCTGGGCGGCCAGCAGCATGGCAAGCGAAGAATCTTTCTTGAAGGAGATGGACTGGATAGGGTCCATCACGATGGCAAGACGGATGGTCATAAGGCTTCCTGATAACGCGTAGTTGTGAATGGTTGTTGTGAATGGCAGTTGTGAGTAAAAGTGGTGAACAAAAGTTGCCGGCGAGTATAGCACGGCGACCCCTGCGTCCTGGCGCCGCGACACGCCGCCAAATCAGATTCCGGCAGAAAGCGGCAAGCTGTGCTAATACTGGGGCAAGCCAACGCAGACAAGGAGAGTCGCCGATGGAAGCCCGCAGTTCAACCGCAGTTGCAGAACCTGACGAGACCCAGGCGGCCATCCTGCTGGTCGATGACAATCCCGCCCTTTTGCAAACCACCCAGGCCCTGCTGGCAGACAGGGATTGGCGCTGCGTCACCTGCAGCGACACCCTCACGGCGCTGTGTGCCATCGTCGAACACAAGCCCGGGGTAGTCCTGGTCGACTGCGAAACCGGCCCGCTGGATGCCTGGAAATTCTGCGTGCTGGTCCGGGAGCATCCCGACTATTGCCGCACGCGGCTGATCCTGGTGGGCCGGGAAGACGGGGCGCTCGCGCGGGCCAAGGCTAGTGCAGCCGGTGCTGACGCCTTGCTGGTGAAGCCTTTCACGGCGGAAGACGTCCAAAGCGTGCTGGCGCTGCAGGGTGGAATATCCCCATGAACGCCACTGCCCTCATCATTGATGATTCGCCAATCCTGGGCTTGCAGCTCGGCCAGTGGCTGGAGGGCTTCGGCTTCACTGTCCGTAGCATCAGTGCCGTGGACTGTGAATCGGCCTGCCGTGGTGCAGGCCACGAGCGCGCCTGGCCGCAGGAACTGGCGCTGATCTTTGTCGAGCTGGCGCAAGCGCAGGGTAATGGTTTCCAACTGTTGCGCCAGTTGCAGCCCCTGACCCGCTGCCCGCTGGTCCTGGTATCAGGCAGCGGTCGCTCCAGCGATGTGGAATGGGGGCTGCAAGCCGGTGCTGCTGCTGTTCTCAGTCGACCGCTTGCATCGGCAGCACTCGCAGCCTGCCTGCGTCAGCTGCAGCTGCTGCCGGAATCGAAACAGGTGACCAGTGAGGCTAGTGCTAGCGAGAGTAGTGCTAGCAAGAGTAGCGCGACTGGGGAGGCCACACGATGAGCAACCGGCCTCCGCGCCAACTGCTGGCTGATCAGATCGTGGCCGTATTGGCGCAGCTGGTTGAACAGGTACAGCGCTGTTTCCGGCAGGCTACCGGCGGCAGTGACAAAGTGTTGTTGCGTGGTTGCTTGCGCGACTTGCTCGGTCTGAGCCGCTGGAGCGAGGACAAGGAACTCCACCCGCAGTTGGTATTGCTGGAACGGTTGAGCCGCGCACTGTTTTCCGATTCTCGTGCGGCACGCGAGCGGGTCTTGCTCCCTATATTCTGCTTGTTGCTGCGCTTGAATGACGAACCGCGGCGGCAACTTGCGGTTCTGTTGCGGCAACGTCTGGACCTGTTGGCAGCAATGCCCGTCGCCAGCGTGCATGAACCGTGGCCGGAGCAAGTCGACCTGCTGCATATATATCGCGGATTGCGCCGGTTCCTGCCCCCCGCAGGAAGACACGCGCTTGCCGTCGATGTCGATGCCACCCAGCCGGGACTGGAGCAGCTGCTCCAGCAACGCTTGCATGCCTTGGCTGCTGCCTGCAGCCGCAGTAACTGGACCCTCACGGACTTTGCCCTCAGTGGCATGGCCAGGCAATGTCGCGAGCTGACCCAACTTGGTTGCTACGCTGGTACAGGCTATCGGGCGATACTGTGCCAGCTGGAAGCACATTTGCTCAGCGTGCATGCGCGCGGCCAGCGGCCTGCACCGGCCCTGCTGCAGCAGTTGCTGGTGTACATATCCGGACTGGCGCTGGGTAAAGTGCCAGTGGAAACAGCGCTTGCAGCACTAACCGCGCAGCCAGTGCCAGCCGACAGCCTCTTACTCGACACGGACACGCTGGACATCCTGCGTGCCGAGCTGGGGCGCTATGGCGAGCATCTGCATCAGGAACTCACGCCGCTGGCGCAAGTGCGAGGACCGCACGTGAGCGAGCTGTTGCTGCTGGTGTCCGGCAAGCTGGTGTGGGTGCTGCACGCAGTGGGTCAGCGGCTGCTGAGCGAGCTGGCCCAGTGCTTGAATCAGGTGTATTTGCAGTACTGGTCGCTGCGCCTGCCACTGCCTGCAGAATTGCTCGAACTTTCTGCCAGTTTCCGGCACGCGCTGGCGGGGCTGCAGCAGGAACCACCACAGCAGGAACCACCACAACAGGAACCACCGCAGCGGCCACAACCACAGTGGCGTGAGGCCGCCAGTGTGCATGGCCTGATGAGCGCTGTCCTGGTTCACTGGCCCAGTACCAGCGGGCAATCAGAACAGACGGTGTCGCTGCCTTCGCAGCCAATGTCGATTCCTTCAAGCGACCGCCAGCGCTGCCAAGCCTTGCCGCTGAGAGAGGTGCCTGGCTATCTGGCCACCACCTGCAACCTGCTGCTGGCGGCGGAGGTGGCGTGGTTCATGCAGCCGGCGCAGTTTTTTCAACGGGCAGCGCAACTGCAGCAGGAACTGCGCTTGCTGGAACAGGGCATGGCGGCGATGAAAATGCAGGGGATGGAAGAGTTCAGCGCACTGCTGCTTGATGTCTACACGCACCTGCGCTTGAAGCTGCCCAGCGCTGCCATACCAGGACCCTTGTTGTGGCAAGCCCAGCAGCAGTTGATTCTTATGCTGGATCGCACCGCCGCCGGGCTCGCCCCCTTGCCTGGGCATTTGCCAGACGCGGATGTCAGCAACGGGCTGACGCACTGGCTCGCGCAAGCCGATGCGCGACTTGCGCGGGCCGTGGAACGCCAGCCGCACGGTCCGCAGTGGCTGGAACTCAAGGTGGCGTATTTTTTACGACAGACCAGCAAACTGCTCGGGCGGCCACTGCGCCTGTGCTTGCAGCAGGGCGAACAAGGTTGCCAACTTCGCCCGCTCGAGCAGCAGGCCTTGGTTACGGCCCTGTTTACCCTGCTGCGCTGGACCTTGCTGGGCACTGAGGCCGATATGGCCCTGCGGCGCAAGGCGCACAAACCGTTGGCCATCGCGCTGGGAATCGAGCTTGCACTGGACGTGGCAGGCCAATGCCGGGTCACGCTCAGCGATGACAGTTCGCTCGTGTTGCCAGACCAGAAGCAGCTGGCCCGCCTGGAGAAAACCGCCGGTGCGCTGGTGCACAGCCTGCGCTGCAGTGTGCTAGCGGAGCAACTCCGGTGTTTCAGCTTCCAGTTGGAATTGATCTGCTGACGCCGGTGTGCCGCTGCTGGCTATCCTGGGGCAATTCCCGTGTAAAATGCGGCCTGCATTTCAGGGGTCCGGCACGTGCGTACTTTTGGCTATTACTGGGGCATCACGGGCGTGATCCTGTTGTTGAGCGCCGCCGTCTATCGGCTGGCGCCGCGCGTACTCGAATTGCGCGAGCACGAGCTGGGCGCCTGGCATTGGTTGGCGCTGGTGGCCTTCGTGGTGTTCATGCTCTATTCGGAAGGCTACAAAGGCTTTCACTTGAACTTTTCTCCGCGCGTGGTCGTGCGTGCGGCGGGGCTGCAACAGTCGAACCAGCTGCTGCTACACGTACTGGCTCCGCTGGTCTGCATGGGATACCTGCACGCCACGCGCAAACGCCGGATCATTTCCATCGTGCTTACCACGGCCATCGTGCTGCTG
>JBIIWM010000036.1:0-15762 GCA_044338875.1 Pseudohongiellaceae bacterium
TGTTTTGTCTGGAACGCCTGGCCTGGGATGCCGGCCTGCGTGTGCTCTTGCGTGAAGAGCATGTGCAGGAAGCGGGAGCGCAGCCACAGGAAGCGCTGGTGTCCTGGGTCATTGCCGCACCCACGCGCGCCGCTTGAACCCTCAAGGACCTGCCAGTGCAGAGCTGGCCGAAATGATTCGAATAACAACACAATAAATTCACGCACACAGGAATCCACATGAGATACCCACCCGGAGTCAGCCAGGAAGATTTTGAACAGGCGGTGCAGGAATTCCGCAGCGCCATCGGCGACGAATGGGTTTTTACCGAAGAAGCCGATGTAGACCTGTATCGTGATGCCTACTCTCCGATGTGGGGAGAGGAAGAGGAGAAGGTGCCGTCCATCGCACTTGCCCCCCAGTCGGCCGAAGAAGTACAGGCACTGGTACGTATCTGCAATCAATACCGGATTCCGGTGTATCCGGTCAGCACTGGTCGCAATCTTGGCTATGGCGGCTCGGCTCCTGTGCTCACTGGCAGCGTAGTGCTGGATCTCAAGCGGATGAACCGCATCATTGAAGTGAATGAAGACAATGCCTACGCGCTGGTGGAACCTGGTGTCAGCTATTTCGATCTGTATCGTTACATTCAGGAGAAAGGGCTCAAGCTGTGGATCGATTGTCCTGATCCGGGGTGGGGCAGCCTGATCGGCAACGCGCTGGATCATGGGTGCGGCTATACCACCAATCCTTATCGTGATCATTTCGAAGCCCATTGCGGCATGGAAGTGGTGCTGGCTTCTGGTGAAGTTGTCCGCACCGGCATGGGCGCCTTGCCGAATTCGGAAACCTGGCAGCAGTTCCGCTGGGGCTTTGGTCCCTGGCTGGATGGCTTGTTTGCCCAGTCCAATTTTGGCGTTGTCACCAAAATGGGCTTCTGGCTGTTGCCGGCGCCCGATGCCTATCGTTCCGGCTCGGTCCAGGTGATGGGCTACAACGACATTCATGAACTCGTGAAAGTGACCGCGAAAATGATGTACAGCGGCGTACTCAATGCCGGGACTGGCCTGCAGTCACCGATGCAATTCGCCATGGCCAGGAACCCGGATTTGCAAGAACGTTACGAACGCGCCAACGAGGAAGATATCCGGATCCTCGATGAGCACGCGGTTGCCAACAACACGCCGTTCTGGAGTTCGCAGTTCAAATTCTACGGACCGCCAGCGATCATCGATGCATCCTGGGAATATACCAGGCAGCAGTTTTCCCACATTCCCGGCGTGCGTTTCGTGGAACAGGAATACCTGCATTTCCCGATGACGCACGAAGCGCTGATGGAGACCCAGGATGAAAACCATTTGGGGGTGCCCTCGCTGTCGGTATTCCAGTTGGGAGCGCGTTCCAATTTCAATCCCACCGGTGCCAACGGCCACCTCGGCTTTTCGCCAGTAATTCCGATGAATGGCACTGCCGTACTGCAATCACAGAAAGTGCTGGCCAAGGTGCTACGTGACATGGGGGCGACGACTGTGTTCAACGTGTTCCCGCAGTCCTATCACCAGCGTACCTTCGTGATCCTGCTCGGTTTCAGCATCACCCGCGACATCGAGGCGAATCGCAAGACAAGGGCCATCTACCGCGAACTCGTTCGTGTCGCAGCCGAACATGGCTGGGGTGAGTACCGTACCCACACTGCGTTCATGGATGACTGTGCCCAGGCCTATTCCTTCAATGACAATGCGCTGCTGAAACTACAGCAAACCCTCAAGGACGCGATTGATCCCAATGGCATCATCTCGGCCGGCCGCTATGGCATCTGGCCGAAGCATCTGCGTGAAGAGCAGGCTCCTGTACCGGTCGCTGCACAGGGCAATGAAAACACCAATGGAGGCAATAATGCATAGATTGACGTTGTTGTTGGTCGCAATGTTGCTGCCCGGCTCCAGCGTGCTGGCCCAGGATGCACCAGCGCTGGCGCACGGCAAAGCGGTGTACGACCTTTGGTGTGCGCCTTGCCATGCGCCGGGTCCACGCAAGCATCCGGGCACGGCAGCGCTGCAAGTGCTGTACAAGGATGAGAAACCGGCCGTGCTGGAAGAGCGCCTGGATCTCACCCCCGAGCTCGTCAGTTTCTATGTGCGCAATGGAGTCTCCATCATGCCCTTCTTCCGCAAGACCGAGATCAGCGACAAGGATCTTGAAGCGCTTGGCGCTTATCTGGCGCGGCGCTGAATATGAGTACGCGCGCGCCCATACTGTATCTCCCCCATGGCGGTGGCCCGATGCCGCTGATGGGTGATCCTGCGCAGGCCCACCTTGGCGCTTTCCTGAAAACGCTGGGCCAGCGCTTTCCGGCGCCGGATGCCATCGTGCTGGTCAGTGCCCATTGGGAGGAGTCGCACCCGTCGGTGTATGCCGATGAGCGTCCCGGCATGTTGTTCGACTATTACGGATTTCCCCCGGAAACCTACCGTTTTTCCTGGCCTGCGCCCGGTAGTCCAGCCCTGGCCTCGCGTATTGCCGCGCTGTTGCAGCAGTGCGGGATTGAGTGTCGGCAAGTGCAGGGCAGGGGTTACGACCATGGCACCTTCGTGCCGATGCTGTTGATGTATCCGGTGGCCAGCATTCCCTGTATCCAGCTGTCACTGGTGGCCGGGCTTGATCCGCTCCAGCATCTGCGCCTGGGTGAATGCCTGCAGGAGTTGCGCGAGCAGAACATCGCGATCATCGGCTCCGGCATGTCCTTCCATAATTTGCGCGCGATCTTTGCCGGCGAGCAGCCGGAATATCGCAAGGCCAGTGACCAGTTTGCCGACTGGCTGGTGCGCACGATGAGTGATGCAAGTCTCAGCACCATGCAGCGCCTGGATGCGCTGGCCCAGTGGCAGCAGGCTCCATATGCCAGCTTCTGTCATCCGCGTGCCGAACATCTCCTGCCCTTGCATGTTTGTGCCGGTGCGGCGGGGGGGATGGCGGCGGAAGTCATTTTCAATGAGCCCCTGCTGGGGCATCGCGTCAGCGGTTTTGGCTGGTTCTAGCCATCGTGCATGAGCTCCCGTACGTCGGAACCGCACTCGCGCATCCGTGCAAACCTCGGGTGCGCGAGTGCTGCCAACTACTGGCAGCGCTGGATTATTCGAGACTGAACGCGAGCAGCACGTTGCCCGGATTACCGAACGGCCCGCCGTTGCCGGCAGTGACATACAGCATGCCATCGACGATAACGGGGCCGGGGCCATCGAGGGAACCTCCATTGGCCTGGATGCCATTCACGGTTTCATAACCCTGATTGGTGTTGTAGGTCCAGATCACGTTGCCGGTATCGGCATCATATGCACGCAAGCCGCCATCCATGGAGCCCGAGAAAACGACTCCGGGGATTGCCGTCACTGCTGCAGATTGGGCCGGACCACAACCCGGGCCTGCGGAACACAGCAGATCTGCCGGCGGGGTAAACCAGACGCGTTCACCGGTGGCCAGGTCGACGCCGTGCAGGCCGCCTGGTTTCTCGGTGCGCTGGTCGGCTACGGCAAAATACGCACGTTTGCCATCAATGGCGGTGCCATACACACCACCTGCAGCGGCACCCACGCCCCAGCGATAAGTCCAGAGTGTGCGACCACCGTCATCGGGGTCGAAGGCAAAGCCGAGTCCGGATTTCTGGGTGGCGATGATGATGTCCTCGCCATTGGGCAAAGTAGTCAGTACCGGAGACGCAGAGAAGTCGAAGTCGGGGCCTACCGGTTTTGCGCAACCTGCATTGGCGGGATTGCCGCCAAGCCCTTGTTCGCAACCACCGCTCCAGATGTCGCCTTCCAATACCTGGTTTACCCAGCGGATTTGTCCGGTTTCCAGATCAAGCGCCATCAGCGCATTGCTGGTGGACGCTGGCGGTTCGACATAGGCGTTGCCAGTGGTGAAGTAGATCAGGCCGCGCTTGGCGTCAATGCTGGGCGTGTTCCAGACTGCGCCACCTGCAGGGCCATGCAGTTCGCGGCCATCTGGCAAGGTGCGGACGTACTCGGCTTCGGGCAGGGTGTAAGTCTTCCACACTTCTTTGCCAGTCGCAGCGTCCAGTGCGGTGACCGAGCCACGGAAGCTGCAACACTGGTAATCGTTGTTGTGATTGGCGAGGACTTCTTCCGGCAGGCCGGACATCGGCACATAGACCTTGCCGTTGTGGTATTTCAGCGCACCCGTCGCGATCGCAGAAGGATGCTCATCGACTTTTACGGACCAGATCGCCGTGCCGGTTTCGGCGTCAAGCGCATACGCCATCGCACGTTGATCGTTGAAGAACACCGCAGTGCGTTTGGCACCGTCCACCTCGATTTCCGCCACACTGATTGCCGAGCGCACCCCGCCTTCGGTCTTGAAGCTCCAGTAGGTGCACCCGCTCCGGGAATTGAGGGCGAAGACCATGCCGTTGAGACTGCCAACGAACAACCGGTCACCATAGACCGCCGGTTGTGCGCGTACGGAAGTGACATCCGGGATTCCGAAGGCCCACTTCAGTTTCAGCTGCGCGACGGTGTTTTTGTTGATGCCGCCGGTCTCCGCTGTAAAGCGGGTGTTGCCTTCATCCTTGCCCCAGCCTGACCATATCTGTTCCGGTGCGGGAGTGGTAACGGGCGGCAGGTTTTCGCACATGCCCTGGGAAAAATTCACTGGTTGTTCGATGATGCTGCCACCGCTGAGATATTCGGCTACGCCAACGCGTTGCTCGGGGGTTAGCATGTCGCCTTGCAAGCGCATGGCACCGTCGGTGAGAGTGCGCAAAATCGCGTTGCCCTTCATTTGGCGCAGCGTTTCAATTCGCGGAATCTTGTCATCCTGCAACTCTACATGGCAGGTGGCGCAGGTATTGTTGAAGATTTCCTCACCAGTCGCGCCCGCAGATGGTTGTGCGTTGCCCACCGGCAAGATGGACAAATAGAGCAGGCCAGCGGCCAGTATTTCAAGTGGTTTCATCGTGCTTCCCGTGTGGAGGTTGTCGCAGGTTATTTGCGGCACGGAAATTCTAGCATAAGGATTCAAGCAGGAAATCGCCCAGGCGAACCGGATGATTTTCCTGGACGAAGAGTTGGTTTGCTAGCCAAACTGGCGTGCACGCTCTGATTGCGATTTGTGGCCGGGAATCGGCAACAACCGGCCATCGGGAATGCGATTGCGAGAAAATCAAGGTGGCAGCCAAGGCGCGGGTGTGTTGTTCCGATCAGTCGCCCATACGATTGCCCAGGACGAAGCCTCCAGCGTCGTTTGGGGCATGCCGGGTGCAGCGGTGGAAGTGGGGGCTTGCAAGGAGGTGCTGCCCTTGCACAAGATCAGCGACCGGATCCTTGGTGTATTGGGCAGCTTGTAAACGGGTGGCTGCTGGTTCCACCCGCCGCAGTTACCTGGCTTGGGCCAATTCTTCGGCTTGTACCCAGTTGCCGTGTACGCCGCAGCGCTGGCGCATCGGGATCTTGATGCGGGCGATCGGGCCCTTGGCTGCATGCTCGGCTTCGAACAGCAGCACCTGTGCGGTGTTGGTGGCATGCAGGTCCTGCATGACGGCGATATAGCCTTCATGACCCTGCTGGCGTGAAGGAATCAACACGGGCTCCTGCAAGGTAGTGTTGGGTTCGGACCAGGCAGAGATGGCGCCAGTCTTTACGTTGACCCGCATCAGCACATTGAAGCCTGCCGGCGTCGGGCCAGACAGAATGGGCGGACTGACGCGTGGATCAAACACTGCCATGTAACCGATTTCATAATCCTTGTTCATGTCCTTCACGGCCACGCGCGGCATGTCACCGCCAGGCCCGAGCTGGGTTTCTGTCCAGGTCTTGCTGGCGCTCGCGAGATCAAAAGTCCAGCGCACCAGACGCGCATTGGCTTTCCACGGCTCGTACGGATAGCCACCGGAGGCCATCACGAAGGGGAACATGTTGATGTCGGCCAGGCATACGTCCATATGGACTTTGGAGCCGTCGGTAAAAGCATTCATCATGTGATAGGAGAAGCAGGGCGGACCTTCAAACCAGCGCAGCTCACTGACCTTGCCATCGCGCGGCATGATGCCTACATAGGTAGACTTGGTCGCATCCCAAGCCCAGTGCGGCACTCCGGCTTTGAGTTTTTCGAGGTCGCTGGTGGTGGGAAAAACCGGGAATACAGCATGTTTATCGGTGATTACGAAATCGTGCATCATCGATACATAAGGCGCCTGGAAGAACTGTTCACTGATGAGGTTGAGATCCTTGTCGGCCACGCAGTAGGACACGTCAGTGGTACACATGCCCTTTGCTTCATAGCCAAAGAAATACAACCGGCCGGTGTCGGTGTCGACACGGGTGTGCGCGGTCATGGTCTGCGACTGCAGCTTGCCGTTGAAGTCGAATTCACCGATGGTCTCCAGCGTGCGTGGATCAAGTTCGACAGGACGGCTGTCTTCTTTCAAGGCGAACAATTTGCCACCGTGGAAAATCGGGGTGGTGTTGGCGACGCCGCGCGACTTGCCCTTCACAGAAGGATCGTCGGTAAACGGATTGCGGTATTTGCCGAACAGCGAACGTCGGGCCGCGCGATCACTCTTCAGGCGCTCGGTCATCACATAGCGCAGTTTGTAATCCACATGGCCGTTCTCGAACACCATGGCATTGACCATGCCGTCGCCGCTGATGAATACATCGTCGCCCATGCGCGAGGGATATTGCGGATCGGGCACGCTGCGGTACCAGACGCCGTTGATCTCGGCGGGGATTTCACCTTCGACAACCATGTCGAAAATGTCGCATTCGATGCGCATCGGCTCGTTGTGGCCGGCGAAGTCCATGGTCTGGGGAAAGGGATGGGTCATGTTTGCTCCTGCTATGTTTTTGTTGTCAGGTCAACGGGTTGCCGGTGGATCGCGCACCCAGGGTAGTGGAAAAAATGCTGAAAAAAAATGAATACTGAGTTTCCCACAAGGACTTGGGGATTGCCAGCAAGCGAAAGCGGGGTTGGACTGCGTTCCGGGATATGGTGTGAGCCACCTGCGAGTTGGCAAAAGTGCACTGCAGTCCGTGCCTGAGACATGTCCAGGAAGAGATAAAGTGCCCGGAAAAGGGCTTGTTTGGCCCCACCTCCTCTCTATAATGAGGGCAAGAACAAAACCAGGGGTACTCCCATGCAGCTCGTCCTTCCACCCGGCATCTCTGCGTCCGCCTTCGATTCTGCCCTCCGCGCTTTCGCCTCTGTAGTCGGTGAAAAATGGGTGTTCAAGACCGACCAGGATCGTGACACCTATCTTGATCATTTTGGATTTGACCAGTCCGCCCATGTCGCGTCGGCTGCGGTTGCCCCAAGCAGCGCCGAAGAAGTGCAGGCTCTCGTGCGTCTCGCCAACGAACACAATATTCCGCTGTGGCCAATCAGTCGTGGCAAGAACTTCGGTTACGGCAGCGCTGCACCGGTGTTGTCCGGTTCCGTGGTGCTCGACATGTCGCGCATGAAGAAGATCAGCATGGATGTAGAAAACGGTGTCGTAGTGGTGGAGCCTGGCGTCGGTTTCTATGACCTCTATGATTACGTTGAAGAGAATAATGTGCCGTACTGGATTTCACCGATTGGCAACAGCTGGGGCTCGGTGGCAGGCAATGCGCTGGATCGGGGCGTGGGATATACGCCCTACGGTGATCACGCCGACAAACTCTGCGGTCTCGAAGTAGTGATGCCGGATGGCGACATGATTCGCACCGGCATGGGGGCGATGGCGGATTCGCCGTGCTGGAACTTGCATCCCTACGGCTTTGGTCCCAACTGGGAGCAGATGTTCGTGCAATCCAATTTCGGCATCGTGACCAAGCTGGGCATGTGGTTGATGCCCAAGCCGGAATCAATTGTGAATATCGACATGGAACTTGATCAAGCCGACGATCTGGGCTGGGCCATCGACACGCTGGCTCCGATGCGTCGCTCTGGCCTGATCCAGCAGAATCCATCCATCGGCAACTGGTTGCGTGCTGCTGCGGTACTGACCTCGCGTACTGACTGGTATGATGGCAAAGGGTCAATTCCTGAAGAGGTGATTTCCGCGATTCGCCAGCGTTTCAATCTGGGTTGGTGGAGCATCAACCTGCGTTTGTATGGTCCGGCCGAAATCACCGAAGCTACAGCGAATGTTATTCAAAAGACCTTTGCCGCGCGCACGGCCTATCCGATGCGGCGTGGCATCTGGACCGAAGGCATGCCGCGTGAAGTGCAGCCAACCTCAGGCGTGCCGATTACCTTTCCGCTGGCAAACGCCGGCTGGCATGGAGGGCGTGGTTCCCATGTGGGTTTCTCACCCGTATTGCCGCAATCAGGGGAGAAGGCGCTGGCGCAATTCCAGCGCACCTTTGCACGTTACAACGAATTCGGCATGGACTATCACGGCTCGTTTGCCCTGGGTGAACGCCACATCACCAACGTGAACCAGGTGCTGTTCAACAAGGATGACAAGGACATGGTGGAGCGTGTGGACCGTTTCTTCAGTGCGCTGGTGTCTGATGCGACAGAGCAGCGCTACAGCGAATATCGTGCCCATATTGAATACATGGACCTGATCGCCGATTCCTATGATTTCAACAATCATGCGCAGCTGCGCTGGAACAACAAATTGAAAGATGCACTGGATCCGAAGGGCATCATTGCACCAGGCAAGAGTGGCATCTGGGGCAGCGTCCGTGGAGGTCGTGCATGAATATTTTGCAGAAACTTGCAGTTCTGGTTTTCGGTACAGCATTGGGTGTATCGGTGCAGGCTGCCGACTGGACGAATCTGGCTAAAACCGGTAACGAACAGGTGTTCGGTGAAAAATGCGGCATGTGTCATCGCGCGTCCGGCATGGGCACCACCTTGTTGAGTCGCAGGCTTGATCCCGAGCAGGCGCTGCTGGAAAACCGCCGCGACCTGCAGCCAGTCTTCATTGAGACAGTCGTTCGCAGTGGCTTCAACAACATGTTTCCGGTCAGTCGTGGTGAAGTCAGCGACGAACAACTGCAACAGATAATTGCGCACCTGACGCGGGAGAATGCCAAATGAGTACGCTGGATCGTCGCAGTTTCATGGGCAGGGCGCTGACCTTCTCCGCAGTCTCGGGCTTTGCTGGTGCAACTTCGCTGGCAAGCGCAGAACAGCTGGGCATTTTGAAGAATGCGAATTTGCTGGTGTTGTATCGCGCCAGCAGTAGCGAAAGTGCAGCTTTTGCCGCAAGTCTGGCAACTGCCGGATTGGACACGCAAGCATTGCAGGAAGACATTGTCCGTCAGTGGCGTACTGGTCTCGACACTGAAGTAATGCAGCAAAACAAACTCTTGCTTGGCATGGGCAACTGGGATGACTACACCTTGATCAAGGGGCTCGCTGCCGAGGCGAGGCGTTTTCCCTTGCTGGCCATGCAGCATCCCTTGAAGCTGCTTGAACAGGATTGGACGCACGATCATGCCCAGGAAGTGCTGGCCCTGGTCAAGCTGCAGGACAAGTCCCAATTGGACCGGGCGCTTACTGCGCTCGGACTTCGCAGCACTCTTGCCCCACAAACTCCTTCTTTGTTCAGCTGGATTATTGGATAGTTTCTGGATCCTTGCTGCAGCAAGGGCCCACCCACAGGTCTGGCCCTTGCGCTCGGGCTTGCTCTGATCAGTGCCGGTACACCCATGTGTTGGACTTTGACGCCCGGGCTCGCTCGGGTGTCCTTCCTGTTCACACTTCCAGCGCAGTGGCCTGTCCAGAAAATCAACTAACCTGATCCAAATTGTAATACCCGGCCCGATTCAAACGTTCAAATATCCCACAGCGCCCGGCCTGTGATAAAAAGGACCGGTTCATATCACCAAGAAGGGGAACCCCGCATGAAACGTCGCGACTTTATTACCGATATCACAACTCTCGGTGCCACCGCCCTCACGCTGGCAAGTGCCGGCAGCTCGGCGCAAGACGCGCCAACACCAGCAACTGGAGCGCTGGATAGCCCGTTTGAAGGCTACTCCACCTTCGACAATCCCAAACTCGAATTCGTGTTCGAAATTGATCTCAACTTCACTCGTACGCACAACATTGAAAACATGCCTACCGGCGCCGGCAGGGGAGCTGTCTACCTGGACAGTGGTACTGTCACCGGACCCCGTCTGAACGGCATAGCGTTACCCGACAGTGGCGGAGACTGGGCACTGTTCCGTCCGGATGATGTGCTGAGCTTCGACGCACGCTACATGCTTCAGGCTGACGACGGCACCTTGATCCTGCTGCGCAACAACGGTTATTTGTGGGGACGCAGTCCTGAAGTCATGGCCAGGATTCGTGCCTGGATTTTCGAAAATGGGCCGGTAGTACCGGAAAGCGACTATTACCTGCGTGCCAGCCCAACGTTTGAAGTAGAGCGCGGAAAATACGACTGGTTGATGCGCCATGTGATTATTGGCATAGGCCGCCGCAAGGAGTCTGGCAACATCCTGCGTTATTACGCGGTGCTGTAGGCAGGATTTGTGCAAATAATAAGATGTGCGACAGAATAAAAATGCTATGCAAAAATAAGTCGTCAACAGGTCAGCTGCAGGGGGATAAATGTTCAACATCAAGAAAGCAAAAGTATTGAAAGCGACACGTGCCGCCACCGTATTGTGTGCCATGCTCGCTGCTGCTGCACAAGCGGCAGAGCCGGATTTCAGTGGTGCGTGGACCACATACCGGGCCACTGGTGCCGGTGCCGGCGCCTTTGCGGCTCCGGGTGGGCAGCCCAAGCTCAAGCCGGAAGCGGCCAAGGCATTGGCTGATTTCACGTCAGTTACCGAAGGCACCAACTACGGGGCGGGCAATGCCTGCGTAGGCTATGGCATGCCGGGTTCCATGCTGGGTTCTGGTGGCTATCCAATGGAGATTATCCAGCGTCCGGAACAGCTCTTCGTCATTTATGAAGCGCATAATGAAATACGTCGGTTCTATGTCGGTGATGAAGCCGAAGATCCCAAGGATTTCTTCCCCGAGCGCAACGGCTATTCCTCAGCGCATTGGGAAGGCGAGCGTCTGATTGTGGAAACCAGTCGTCTGAAAACCCAGGTTGATTCGCGCTACCCGCACTCCAATCAAGCGACTGTGCGCGAGGTTTATTATCTGGATCCCCCGCAAGAGAATGGAGCCAGGGTGCTGGTGGCCGAAATGACCATGACAGATCCGCTGTGGCTGGAAGAACCCTTCACGACCACCAAACGCTGGTCGGAGATGGCGGATTACCATGTGATGAGTTATGAGTGCAGTGAGCCCAAATGGCTGGATGAAATGGAAATGCTGTACGAGAAAGCTGGCCTGGAAATGCTCCAGGAATAATTTTCTGTCTCATCCAGAATTCAAATTTGTGAATTGAAATTCAAAGCGAGAGGTAATTTTGTGAACAAGATTGTGAAGAGTGCCGTCCTGTTGTTGGCTTCAATGCTGGCCATCCCTGCACTGGCGCATCATTCTGCTGCACAGTTTGATTTCCGCAACACGGTGCTGGTGGAAGGCAAGGTGATGGAAGCCCGTTTTGCCAATCCGCACATGCGCCTGATCCTGGAAGTTACGGATGCCGAGCGTGGCACGCGTAATATTGAGTTCGAAGGACACAGCCGCAACAACATGCGTCGTCAGGGCCTGATGCCCGACATGTTTAACTCCGGCGACACCATCACCATTCGCATAGCTCCGATGCGCAGTGGCGAAGACGGCGGTTATGTGACGGCAGTAAGAATACCCGATGGTACCGAGATCGGTGCGGTAACTGCTGCAGACTGATGTTCAAGCGAGTAATCTGATGCCCTGCCCTGATATCAGCGGTAGCAACTGACGAGGACTCCCGATGGAGATCACCAGCTTCCTTCAACTGATGGCACAGAAAGAGGGTTCTGACCTGTTTTTTACAGTCGGAGCCCCGGTCAGTATGAAGTTGCAGGGTGAGACTGTTGCGGTATCAAGGGAAGTGCTGCCAGCGGGCGCCGTCAAGATGCTGGCTTACGCCCTGATCAGTGCAGAACAGCAAAAAGTCTTCGAGGCCGAACTGGAACTCAACGTCGCCTACGAGATTCCTGCCGTTGGGCGTTTTCGCATCAACATCTATCGCCAGCGTGGCGAAGTATCGATGGTGATCCGCTACATCAAGTCGCGGATTCCGTCGATTGACGAACTTGGCATGCCGCCAATCTTCAAGCAATTGATCATGGAACCTCGCGGCCTGATCCTGGTGGTCGGCGCGACCGGTTCCGGCAAGTCCACCACGCTCGCTGCGATGATCGATTACCGCAATGCCAACCGCACCGGCCACATTCTCACCATCGAAGAGCCCATTGAGTTTGTTTATGAGCACAAGAAATCAGTCGTAGGCCAGCGTGAAGTCGGGCTTGATACCCACAGTTATGCCAACGCGCTTAAAAACGCCATGCGCGAAGCGCCGGATGTGATCCTGATCGGCGAAATCCGTGATCGCGAAACCATGCAGGCAGCCATTGCCTATGCCGAGACAGGTCACCTGTGCCTGTCGACGCTGCATGCCAATAATGCGAACCAGGCCATCGACCGCATCATCAATTTCTTTCCTGAATCGGCCCATCACCAATTGCTGACTGATCTTGCGCAAAACCTGCGTGCGGTGATCTCGCAGCGGCTGCTGCGTGGTGTCGATGAAAAGCGGGTGCCGGCCGTGGAGATCATGCTGAAGTCCTCCTATATTTCCGACCTGATCTCCAGGCGCGAAATTGATATGTTGAAGGAAGCCATCGCCCAAGGGCAGGAAGTAGGCATGCAGACCTTCGACCAATCACTCTACGCTCTGGTCAAGGCAGGCAAGATCTCCGAAGAAGTCGCCTTGGACAACGCCGATTCGCGTAATAACCTTTCGCTCAAGCTGCGGCTTGAAAAGGGGAGCGTGAATGGCAGTGGTGATGGCGGCGAACTGAAGCTCAAGGAAGATACCGGCTCTGGAATCCTATACCCCTGATCTACAGCAAGGAATTGCCCGTTCCATACGCAGATAATTATCAAGTAACGCAGCCATCCAGGATCTCCCACCGCATGATCAACACCTTTACCTGGGATGCCAATTTTGAAATTGACATCCCCAGTGTGGACAACCAGCACAGGCATCTTGTCGATCTCATCAACCAACAGACCGAGAAGTTGTTGACGGGCAAGCTCAGTATGCAAGAGCGTATTGAGTATCTGGAGGAGCTGACTGCTTATACCCATTACCATTTTGACGAAGAGCTGAAGCTCATGGAGGCTTCAGGACTTGACCGCGATTTTATACGCCATCACCAGCATGTTCATGCCCAGTTCATTAACCAGATCCAGATGATTTCTGAGCTGCTCGGCGACAACGATGAAAACAGCATGGAGGTGCTGCAGAAATATCTCTACAGCTGGCTGATTTTCCATATTCTCGGCATGGATCATGGCATGGGTGTACAGATAGATCTGGTCAGGCAGGGGGTCGCACCGGCTGAAGCTGCGCGGCAGGTACACGCGGCCCTGCATGACAATCAGGTCGAGCCGATGTTGCGTGCTCTTACCGCATTGTTCGATTTGTTGGCGGAGAAGAATCAAGCCTTGCGTGACATCAATGCCACCCTGGAAGTCCGGGTCGACGCGCGGACCCAGGAGTTGCACGCTGCCAACGCTATCCTTGCTTCCATGTCCCTGACCGATACGCTCACTACTCTTCCCAATCGCCGCCATGCAATGGAAAAGCTGCAGTTGTTCTGGCAAGAGGCATCCATTGCCCAGTCACCGCTTGCCTGCCTGATGATCGACGCGGATTATTTCAAGGAAGTGAATGACCAGCATGGACACGCTGCCGGTGACAGCGTCCTGAAGCAGCTGGCTCTCTCGCTGCAACATGCAGTGCGCTCCGATGACTTCGTGGCCCGACTTGGCGGTGATGAATTTTGCGTGCTATGCCCGGCTACCAATCTTGCTGGCGCGATGATCCTGGCCGGGCATTTGCTGGAAGCAGTGGCGCAAATCAGGGTTGAAACCGGCGCTGGCAGTTTCTGGAAAAGCAGTATCAGTATCGGCGTCGCGTGCAGGACTGCTGCGATGGAGAGTCCGGACGAACTGGTCAAATTGGCTGATGAGAGCCTCTACCAGGCCAAGTCTGCGGGCAGGACTTGCGCCCGCAGCCTGCAAGCGGCCTAGCGCGTAAACAGCGCGTCATAAGGTCCGATACTGCCGCGATCAACCACGAGGTGCTGATAGCCCATCTGGCTCCCGGAGGTCCTGACGTACTGGTCTTCACTGAACGATTTCACATCGTTACGAAAGCGCTCATGCAAGTACTGGCTGATCTCGATCGCGGTCAGCACACTGTCTTCGTCAAGGTCGGCGTAACCATCTTGAATGGCCTCCTCGAAAAATACCGACAGGTACCCGCCAGCCCGGAACTTGGAGGCGACTTGCGAGGTAACGTCTTCTTCCGATGAGAACAGCCCCATGCGGCCTGGTTGAGAAATCACGTCTTTTGAAAAGCCACCACTGAAACAGGAGTCGAGTACGATCAACATGCGACTGCTTTGAACGTTGCTGAGCAGCTCATTGAAATCATTGTCGGTGAGCGCGCCATCGTACAGTTCGATGGTTTCATCCTTGCCATCCGGGTCGGCTGCTTCAAATCCGTTTGGATTGGCCTGTTGCGACCCATGGCCTGAATAGAAAAACACAAAGGTATCTTCCGGCTGCATCCTGGCGGCGAGCTCCATGATCGCGCCTGACAGGTTTTCCCTGGTGGCCTGGGCATCGGTTAGCGTAATGGCATCTGCTGCATTCATCCCGGCCCCTTCAATCAAGGCATCCCTGATCCTGAAGGCGTCTTCATCGGTGAAAGCCAGATCATTGCCTTCGTCAGGATAATCCGCAATACCGGCAAAGATGCCATAGACCTTGCCGCCAGACTGGGCAGGTTCGCTGACCGGTGCGCTACCGCTTGCCAGCGACAACTGGTAAGCACCACGCTCGCCGCTGGCATAGGAAGTAGCGAGAATCCGGTAGCGTCCGGTTTCCTGCAACGGGATTTCGATGACAGACAGCCCGGAGCTGCCATTGAAATCATCATTCTGGATGTCCTCTCCGGAGGGCGTAACCATGGCAAGATAGGTATCGAATTGGTCGGAGTTCAGTTCAATCCTGATGGCCTCGCCACTGGTGCCCATGAAGGAATAAAGATCACGGTATTCGCCATTTTCCAGTTGCTGATCACTGTCCTGCAGGCTGCCATCCATGGACTCGCCGACGGCAAGCTCGGTGATTTCGTCGCTCTGTGCCATCTGGCTGATGCCGGCATCGGGGTAGGTCACGTTAAGGGCATAACTGCCCGATTCGCCCGCGGCAAAGGACGTGACGAGGACACGATGCGTACCGCTTTCGGTAATGGTGAATTCCACGAAGCTGTTGGAAGAGGTGGCGTCATCATCGTTCTGGAATGCTTCACCGGCAGGGGTGCGCACAATCAGGTAGGGATCGAAGGCATCCGAGCTCAAACTGACGTTGACGCGTTGCCCAGGCGTGCCGCTGATCTCGTAGGAGTCGTAATACTCGCCACTGTCCAGCGTGCTGTCGGCTTCTTCCAGGACTCCGTTTTCAGCGAGCCCGCTTGCCAGCATCGGCATGTCAGTATTGAGTGCCAGGGTATAGCTTCCCGCTTCGCCTGCCTCATAAGAGGTGACTACCGCTTGATAGGTCCCTGACTGGGGTAGTGTCATGGTCAGCAATGAACGGTTCTGGCTGGCTTCGAAATCATCGTTGCTGAACTGCTCGCCATCT
>JBIIWM010000222.1:0-4785 GCA_044338875.1 Pseudohongiellaceae bacterium
GCTACGGCACCGATGCCGTGGCCGGCGTGGTCAACTTTATTCTCGACACTGATTACGTAGGCTTCAAAACCCATGCCCAGACCGGCATGACAGCATATGGCGATGGCGAGACCTGGGAAGCCGGTGCTGCCTTCGGTTATGACTTCGGCAGCGGCCTGCATGTCATGGGATCGTTTTCAGCCTCTGAACAGAAGGAAATCAGTAATTTCGGTGCCGTGCAGGATCGTGACTTCCTGGATCTCAGATCGCGCATCACCAACCCCGATCCCAATGGCCCGACCGACATTATCCGTTCCTGGGTACAACCCACTACGTTCACCCCTACCGGTGTCCTGATCGATAACACCCGACCCAGCATCAACCGCCTGGTGTTCGATGCAACTGGCAATCTCTCCCCGCTGAAAACAACTGCCGAAGGCGCGATTCTCAATGGCTGCCTGTGTTTTGCTGGCACCCCCGGCGATTATGGCATCAGCCAGGATCTGGAGCTGGGTAATTCCTACCGCCGCAACAACAGCTTCCTGTATGTGGACTATGAGCTGAGCCCCAGCACCTCCGTGTTCGGCCAGCTTATTTATGCTGACAACAGCGCATCCGACCAGCGCGAGAGCATCACGCTGCAATCCATCTGGCAGGGCCGGGTGTATCCGGATAACGCGTTCCTGACAACACAGGCACGTGGCCTGATCACTGCGTCTGGCGCACCTTTTGTTGGTTACGGCCTGGCTGCAGCAAACCGCCCTGGCACACCGCTGGGCGAGTCACGTCAGGAAACCAATAACAGCATGTATTCCATGACTGGTGGCTTCGACACCGAGCTCAGCCCCACCTGGAAACTGAATGGTTACTACCAGTACGGCAAAAACGTGCAGGATTTCGTCACCGTGAATGGTGTGCGCGTCGATCGTATGCAAATGGCCTTTGATGCTGTGATCAATCCCGCCACCAACCAGCCTGTCTGCCGTGTCAACCTGCCTGCGTTCACCGGCCCTATCGGTGCTGGCGGCAACGGCGGCTTGTTCAGTGACTGCGCACCGATCAATACCTTTGGTGGCATCCAGAACATCTCCCAGGCTGGTGCCGACTACATCATGGATCGCAATGGCAAAACTGCCAGGCAGTGGACCGATCAAAGCACCTTCGAACTGGTAGCCTCCGGCGAAGTCCTCGAAGGCTTTGGTGCAGGTCCGGTCGATTCGGCCTTCGGTATCTCCTACCGCAAAGAAACGCTGGATCAGCGTACGCTTGATCCTGCTGATGAATATCCCGCCCAGGTTGGCGGCACTCTGCTGAGTGCCCAGGGCCTGATGCCAGTTGGTATTCGTGGCGTGGTGCCCCAAGGCAGCACTGCCGTGCCTGGCTATGGCGGCATTCCCGGCCTGCGCTATGTACCCGCAGGTTACACCGGCGACGCAAACTCCAGCTCTGTATTGTTCAGCTCACTGCGTTCCATCGAAGGTGGTTACAACGTGAGGGAAGCCTTCACCGAGTTCAACTGGCCCTTGCTGTCCGACATGGCCTTTGTGGAAATGCTGGAATTGAACACTGCCGCACGTTGGGCTGACTACTCCGGTTCTGGCGAGATCTGGGCCTGGAAATTTTCTGGCAACTGGACCATCAACGATGAAGTTCGTGTTCGCGCCACCCGTTCACGCGACGTGCGTGCCGCTTCACTGCGCGAGCGCTATGACCAAACCCGTGGTGGTGCCAACGTTGCGAACCCATGGGATAACCGCAATGCAGTACAGGCCGCTTCACTCTCCGGTGGCAACCCCAACGTGTCTCCAGAAGAAGCCGATACCATTACTGCAGGTATCGTGTATCAGCCTACATGGTTTGAAGGCTTCTCCGCTTCGGTTGACTGGTACTCCATCGATATCGATGGCGCACTGGCGCAGCTTGGCGCGCAGAACATCGTGGACAACTGCTTCCGTGGCGAGTTGAGCCTGTGCCAGTACGTTATCTCCGGCTCTGGCCCGGTCACCAACCCGACCAACGGTGCCTTCCGCCCGATTGACCGTGTAGAAGCAATCTTCATCAACCTGCAAACCCAGAAGATTGAAGGCCTCGACATGGAACTGCAATACAGTACCGATGTCGACTTCTTTGCTTCAGCCTCTGAAGACCTGTCCTTCCGTTTCCTGACCAGCTACCTGGCAGAAAATTCGGTTCAGAGTCAGGGCGGTATCATCGACGACCGTGCCGGTCAGATTGGTGGTTTCGGCTACCCGGAATGGAAGATCACCACCAACGTGTCCTACAACATGGATAACTGGACCATGTTCTTGCAAGGCCGCTGGATTGGAGACGGTCTCCTCGACAAGACCCGTCTGGAAAGCAATACCTCCATCCCGTTGACCGCACGTCCAGCTGGTTCAATACTGGCTGCCTGTGGCACCAAAATCTGCACCATCGACGACAACAGCGTTCCTTCTTCCTTCTACATGGATGCAAGGATCTCTGGCCGCTTTGGTGAAGATGAGAAACTGGAAGTGTTCGCCAATATCCAGAACCTGCTGGATCGCGCTCCGGTTATCACTCCTGGTATCGGTGTAGGCCGTACCGGTACTGGTACTGGTGTAAACACCGGCTTGTACGACATCCTTGGACGTCGTTATACCCTTGGTGTGAACTACGAGTTCTGATGTTGGTTTGAAGCAGTATCAAAGCCGGGCGGATCCCTTTCCGCCCGGCTTTTTTTTTGGTTCATCGTGCTTGCGACAGGTCAACCCACTGCTGACTAGCGGGTCAGTTGGATTGTACTGGGCGTGCTACTTCAGGTTTAATCAACCCATCCAGAGGAGATTCTGATATGGCACATTTTCCCAATACACTGGCGTTTTCCGGCATTCTCAAACCCCTGCGCTTCGAAGGCGACATCCTGGACATGGAGGTCGAAGGCGAGGTGCCATCGCAGCTGCACGGCACCTTCCATCGCGTGCATCCGGACCAGCAGTTTGCCCCCATGTTCGACGAGGACCAGTTCTTCAATGGCGATGGCTTGATCTCGCTGTTCCGCTTTCGCAACGGCAAAGTCGATTTCAAGCAGCGCTATGCCCAGACAGACAAGTTCAAACTGGAGCGCGCCGCCGGCAAGGCCTTGTTTGGCGCCTATCGCAATCCCGGGACCGATGATCCGTCAGTGAAAGGCAAGATCCGCGGCACCGCCAACACCAACTCGATCGTGCACGCCGGCAAGCTGTTGGCCCTGAAGGAAGACAGCCCGGCGCTGGTGATGAATCCGCTGACGCTGGAGACCGAGGGTTACACCAATTGGGGCGGCAAATGCCACAGCCAAACCTTCTGTGCGCATCCGAAGATTGATCCGCTGACCGGCAACATGATTGCGTTCAGCTATGCGTCCAAAGGACTGCTGACGCGCGACTGTACCTATATGGAAATCAGTCCCACCGGCGAACTGCTGCGCGAAATCTGGTTCGAGGCTCCCTACTACTGCATGATGCACGACTTCGGCGTAACCGAAGATTATGCGCTATTCCACATCGTGCCGAGCACCTCCAACTGGGAGCGCCTGGAAAACCGCCTGCCCCATTTCGGTTTCGACACCACGCTGCCGGTCTATCTCGGTGTACTGCCGCGCAAGGGTGACGCAAAAGACATGCGCTGGTTCAAGCGCCCCAACCTGTTCACCTCACACGTGATGAACGCGTTCAACGACGGCACCAAAATTTATTTCGACACCCCGATGGCGAAGAACAACATGTTCCCCTTCTTCCCCGACATTCACGGCGCACCGTTCAACCGCGAAGAAGCCAAGTCGTACCTGACACGCTGGACCGTGGACATGAACAGCAAGGGCGATGAGTTCGGCAAGGACGAAGTGCTGACCGACATGATCGGCGAATTCCCGCGCATTGATGACCGTTATGCGACGCAAAATCACAGCTACGGCTGGTGGCTGGTCACTGATCACTCACTGCCGTTCAACGGACCCAGTGCGCGCGCTTCCGGCCTGCGCATCAACAAGCTCGGCTTTATCGACTTCCGCACCGGCAAACAAAGCACCTGGTTCTGCGGGCCGAACAGCCTGATCCAGGAACCCTGCTTTGTGCCACGCCATCCCGATGCACCCGAAGGCGACGGCTATATCATCGCGCTGATCGACGACATCATCCTGAACTATTCGGAACTGGCGATCTTCGAGGCACTGCGAATTGAGGAAGGACCCATTGCCCGCTGCAAACTGCCCTTCCGTCTGCGCCAGGGCTTGCATGGCAACTGGGCCGATGAACGCCAACTGAGCCCGACCTGACCAGACAAAATCAAGGGGTCGGAGTAGTTGATAATCAACTACTCCGACCCCTTGATGCTGGTGTTGTCAGGAGTTGGTGAAGAGGGTGAGTGCGAGCTGCGCTCTTTCTTTCGCGCTGGCGGGAATTTCGCCAAGCGCTTCGACCTTGTCGAGACGACCCTGCAGTCCGCTTTGATTGGCAATCTGGATCGCAAGGCCGGGACGGGCATTGATCTCAAGGATCAAGGGTCCCAGGTTCTGGTCGAGCACAATGTCCACGCCCATGTAGCCCAGATTGGTCAGGTCATAACACAACGCGCCCAGCTCCAGCATCTTTTCCCAGGCAGGAATCTGCAGGCCGGCGAGCGGGACGCCAAAATCAGGATGCTCGGTGACCACGTGGTTCTGCCACACCCCGTTGGTAGTGATCCCGGTAGTCATGTTGATGCCCACGCCCACCGCACCCTGGTGCAAATTGGCCTTGCCGTCGGAATCTCGGGTAGGCAGGCGGATCATCGCCATCGCGGGAACCC
>JBIIWM010000223.1:0-4781 GCA_044338875.1 Pseudohongiellaceae bacterium
GATCAATCCCGAAGGTGAGATCAAGGTGATGGAAGTACATGACCTCGGCATCGGCCGCTCCGCTGGCGAATTGCTGCGCAAGATCCAGGCAGCCCAGTACGTCGCAGAGCACGATGGCGAAGTCTGCCCTGCTTCGTGGAAGCCAGGCGCCAAGACCCTGAAGCCATCACTGGACCTGGTCGGCAAGATCTAGACCAGAAACCGAAACCCCGGCCCATCCTGACGGCAACGGCCAAAAGCCAGTCGTCAGGGTGACAATCCCACAAGGAGAAAGACATGCTCACCAATGAAATGAAACCCCAATTGCAGAGCTTGCTGGAAAACGTCCCGGGCAAGGTCGTATTGCAACTGACACTTGGCAACGACAGCGAGAGCGAGCAACTGGCTGATCTGGCGCAGCAACTGGCGGTGCTTTCGGACAAAGTGATCCTGGACATCAATACCGGCGTTGCCGCACGCAAACCTACCCTGCAGATCGCTTCGCAGGAAAGGTCGACGTCGATCAGTTTCGCCGGCGTGCCCAACGGTCACGAATTCACCTCACTGGTACTGGCGCTGCTACACAGCGCGGGCCACCCCCCCAGGGTCGAGGCTGAACTGCAGGAGCAGATCAAACTGCTGCAGGGTGAGTATCACTTCGAAATCTACGTCTCCCTGAGTTGCCAGACCTGTCCTGATGTCGTGCAGGCACTCAACACCATGGCCGCACTGAACCCCAACATCCGCACCGTGATGATTGATGGCGCGCTGTTCCCTGAGGAAATTGCCGCGCGCAACATCCTGGCTGTCCCCACCGTGTACCTGAACGGCAAGCAGTTCTCGCAAGGCCGCATCGCCATCGCAGATATCCTGCGCAAGCTCGACGCCAATAGCCACAAGCTGGCCAGCGCCGCGCTGAACGATAAAGCCCCGTTCGACATGCTGATAGTCGGTGGTGGACCAGCCGGTGCCGCCTCCGCCATCTATGCCGCACGCAAGGGTTTGCGTACCGGCATCGTCGCCGAGAATTTTGGCGGTCAGGTGCTCGACACCATGGGCATCGAAAATTTCATTTCGGTAAAGGCTACGGAAGGACCGAAACTGGTCGCGAGCCTCGAAGAGCACGTAAAGGATTATGCTGTCGACGTGATGAGCGCGCAGCGTGTCAACAAGGTGGGCGCGAAGGATACGCAGGGCTTGTTCCCGGTGCAGCTGGAATCCGGTGCCACCCTGTACGCCCGCAGTATCGTAGTCGCCACCGGTGCCCGCTGGAGACAGATCAACGTGCCCGGTGAAATGGAATACAAGGGTCGCGGCGTTGCCTACTGCCCACACTGTGACGGCCCGCTGTTCAAGGGCAAGAGAGTGGCGGTGATTGGCGGCGGCAACTCCGGCATCGAAGCTGCAATCGACCTTGCCGGCCTTGTCGAGCATGTCACCGTACTTGAATTCGCCTCTACCCTGCGTGCCGACGACGTATTGTTGCGCAAGGCACGCAGCATGCCCAATGTGACGATCGTGACAGATGCGCAAACCACGCGTATTGAAGGCGATGGCAGCAAGGTTAATGCGTTGCATTACCTTGACCGCAACAGCAAGCAGGAACACAAGGTGGAACTGGCTGGCGTCTTTGTCCAGATCGGCCTGGTACCCAACAGCGATCCGGTGAAGGAGCTGCTGGAACTGACGCGCAGCGGTGAAGTCGTGGCTGGTGCCAAGGGTGAAACGTCTGTGGCTGGCGTGTTTGCAGCCGGCGATGTCAGCAATACGCCGTTCAAGCAGATCATCATTGCGATGGGCAGTGGCGCGACAGCGGCACTGGGAGCGTTTGAATACCTGATGCACTCCAGCGTGCCTGAAGAGCAAAGCAAAGCGGCCTGAACGCAGAACCCCAGCGCGTCCTTCGGATCGGTTTTATCCATGGTTTTTACGGGGATGGCACCTGCAATACCGCAAATCGGTATTTACCGGCTTGCATGGAAACCCCGAATCGGTCACTTTTGGGCAATACCACTGCTAATGCGTACCTGCCGATGCTGCCAGACCCTCAACAACTGCAAGCCTATTTCAAACGCACCGGCTTCAGCGGAAGTCCCGCACCGGATCTTGTTACACTGCAACGCTTGCATGCGTTGCATCCCCAGGCCATTGCCTTCGAGAATCTGAACAGCTGGCTGGGTCTGCCGGTGTCACTGCAGGCAGAACATGTGACGGACAAACTGGTGGCACAAGGTCGTGGCGGCTATTGTTTCGAACACAACCAGTTGTTCAAGCGCGTACTCCAGACCCTGGGATACGAGGTACATGGACTTTCTGCGCGAGTACTGTGGATGGTGCCGGAAGATGTCAGCTTGCCGCGCACCCATATGGCCCTTTGGGTCAATGTGGCCGGCAAACCATACCTGGCCGATGTCGGCTTCGGAGGCATGACCCTGACTGCGCCTCTTGAACTCAATAGCCGCAAAGAACAAGAAACTCCCCATGAGTTGCATAGACTTGCTTGCGAGGATGGCCTGTATACCCTTTCCGCCCTGGTCGCCGGACACTGGCAGCCACTCTACTGTTTTTCACTTGAGCGGCAGTTACCCATCGATTATGAAACCGCCAACTGGTATGTATCCACGCATCCGCAGTCACGTTTCGTCAACCAGCTCATCGCCGGGAGAGTCGACACCCTTGGCCGCCATGCGCTGCTCGACAAGCGCTATACCTGGCATCAACCAGGACACGCCTCCGAAAGTATCGAACTGCAGAACCAGGATGAGTTGCGTGCCGTACTAAAGGAACGCTTGCTCATCAATCTGGATGGATTGCCCGCCCTTGATGAAAAATTAGCGACCCTGTTCACAGCCAGGACATGATCGATCCGATGCAACTGCCAAAGCGCCAATATAAATACTACGATTTGCTGATGACGGCCTTCGTCACCGTGTTGCTCTGTTCCAATTTGATAGGACCTGCCAAGGTAGGCTACGTGAGCTTCCCGTTTACCTTGCCCCTGCTCGGCGACAACCTCAGCTTTGGTGCCGGCAACCTGTTTTTCCCCCTTGGTTACATATTTGGCGATGTACTAACCGAAGTGTACGGCTATGCCCGGGCACGCCGGGTAATCTGGGCCGGTTTCGGGGCCATGCTATTTGCCTCGGTGATGGCTTGGGTGATGGTGCAGCTGCCCGCCTCGCCCGATGAACCCTTCAATGCTGTCGTACAACCTGCGGTAGAAGTCCTGTTCGGCAATACCTGGCGTATCGTGCTCGCGTCGATCCTTGCGTTCTGGGCCGGTGATTTCGTCAATTCCTTTGTCATGGCAAAGATGAAAGTGTGGACCGCCGGCAAATGGCTGTGGACGCGTACAATAGGTTCCACCGTGGTGGGCCAGGGGGTAGACAGTCTGCTGTTCTATCCCATCGCGTTCGCTGGTATCTGGAGTTTCGATACCTTGCTTGCCGTGGTGCTCTTCAACTGGGGCTTCAAGATCACTGTCGAAGTCGTGATGACGCCTGTCACCTATGCCATCGTCAACAAACTCAAGCACGTTGAGAAAGAAGATCACTACGACACCAAAACCAACTTCACTCCGTTCTCGCTGAAGGTGTGATCACGGCGGATTAATCAAACCTCCTTGTCTCAAGCCTTTTTGGGCATCCAGTGGGAGGGCATCCTGTCTGATTCTGTATTTGTACTTTTTAAACAGTCCACTGCACTCGAAGGGCACCCACGCGCACTTAGGCCAAAAGGGGCACGGCGGGGGGAGGCACTGCGGAGCCCGCCGCACGCAGGGAGCTCACCCCGGCGGGACCGTGCTCTGATGCAACTTCATGGGTGTCCCAGATAGAACCCCGACAGATAGAACCCACACAGAACCACTCCACGTGCCAAGCGAATCCGCACGCAGCTACGATTAACATAATGTCAATGCAGACTAGTCTGGATATGAAGAAAGTCGTGAACTGGAGCAGAAGTCTCGTTCAGGGGCACGATGAACTGTGCCCCTGAAGAGAATGGGTATTTCTGTCAGAAGGAGTAAGCGTAGACCATGGAGAGAACGCCCAGCACGCTGGCGAGGAAAATACTGTGCTTGAATGTGAAACGCAGCAGCTCGCTTTCCTGTGAACGTGCCATGCCAGTTGCAGCGACCGCAACGGCCAGACTCTGCAGACTGATCATCTTGCCCATCACACCACCTGCGGAGTTGGCAGCTGCCATCATCGCAGGATCAAGACCCAGCTGATTGGCGGTCACCACCTGCAGGTTGCCGAACAAGGCATTGGCAGAGGTATCGCTGCCGGTGAGGAACACGCCCAGCCAACCCAGCATCGCGCTGAAGAAGGGGAACAGTGAACCAGTGGCAGCAAAGGCCAGGCCCATGGTAACGATGGAGCCGGAGTAATTCATCAGCAGTGCCAGGCCCAGAACCGACGCGATGGTCAGCAGGGAGAAGGCCATCTGATGCAGGACTTTGCCGAGGATGCCAACGTACTGTTTAAGGCCCATGCCAAGAATGCGTGAAGCAACGAAACCAGCCAGAGCACAGGCAGTACCGGCAGCAGACAACCAGTTCAGCGTGTAATTGGCGGCATAAGGCGTCGGGGTCATTACGACTGGAGTGCTCTGCACGATCTGGTTATGCAGGCCGGGCCAGGGGATTACAACGTTGACCTGGTCCAGGATGGCTTTGCCCCAGGGGCTGCCCCAGATCAGTACGAAGATTACCAGCAGGATATAAGGCGACCAGGCCAACAGCGTTTCGCCCAGCGGATGTTGCTTCATCGCCACGCTGGCAGTGGTATCACCGGCCATGA
>JBIIWM010000037.1:0-15604 GCA_044338875.1 Pseudohongiellaceae bacterium
AGCCTTATCGCAACGCTGGGTTAACGCGCTCAGGCTGCATTCAGGACAACCGCGTTGCGCTGGCTCAGAGCACCGCATAGTAACGAATGCAGTTGCCGGCGGTACGCCGCCTGCCGATCCCGATAATCACATGCCGCATCAACCAGTCATGCGGACCCTTGCTGACCTCGAACGTGGGATGTGCGCGCAGATAGTAATCCTCTTCCGCCACTTCCGGGCCATTGTTGAAAATCCAGTCCCGGATCTTCTGCATGGTGTCGGGATGACGTCCCCACAGGTAGCCCTGGTTGCGCAACAGGATCATGGCGCCGTCATCAGCCTGCAGCATGTAGCGCGCATCGGTGGCCAGCACCCCGTCTGGCCGGAACGAGGCCCAGTCGCCACCGCTGTTGGGCAGTACGATGCCATTCAGGCGTGGACCGCGCACGGTGCCACTGTCGACGTAGACGGCGCCACGTCCAGCCCCGGTGGGCAGGTCGGGAATGTTGTGCACGCGGGTGAATTGCAGTTCCACTTCAAAGATGAATTCGAGCTTGGGGTGCTCGAAGCTGGAGCTGTCAGTAAACGGTGTATCCATGGGCAAACCCTCATGTCAAATACGGCATCGGAACAGGGCTTTGAGTGTGCAGTGCGGCTGCATTCAGTGCAAGTCAGGCACTGCGCGCAGACCTTAATCCGCCCGGTGCCTTGTGGTACATTGCCTCCCATGCAAATCAAACCCGAACAGCTTGCCCAGCGCCTCAAACAGAACACCCTGCCCCTGATCTGGATCAGCGGCGACGATCCCCTGTTGATGCAGGAAGCCTGCGACAGCGTGCGCAAGTTCGCGCGCGAACAAGGCTTTAGCGAACGTGAAATCATGGATGCCGGCAAGGACTTCGACTGGAACCAGCTGCTGGCTGCGGGCAACAGCCTGTCGCTGTTTGCCGAGCGCAAACTGATTGACCTGAGAATCCATCAACCGAAACTGGAGGACGATGCCAGAACCGCACTGATGGCCTATCTCGAAAATCCCAATCCTGACTACCTGCTGTTGCTGACCACGGCCAAGGTCGACAAATCCTCGCAAAGCACCAAGTGGTTCAAGGCGCTGGAAGCACTGAGCCTGTTTTGCCCGGTATGGCCAGTATCCGAGAAAGACTTGCCGGCATGGATCAAGCAGCGTCTGCAAAAACTGGGCATGGATGCGGATCAGGAAACGGTGCAATTACTGGCAGACAAGGTGGAAGGCAATCTGCTGGCCGCGGCCCAGGAAATAGAAAAGCTGCGCGTTATCAGCACCACGGACAAGCTTGATGTGAATACGGTGCTAAGCGCGGTGTCTGATTCATCGCGCTTCACCAGCTTCGCGCTGGTGGATGCCTGTCTGGCCGGTAATAGCGAACGCGCCTTGAAAATACTGCAGCATTTGCAAGCCGAGGGCGAACAGTGCCTGTTTATCACCAATACCTTGTGCCGGGAAATCCGCGGCTTGTCCACGATGCTGACCGACATCGCCGCAGGCCAAAACATGCACGGGGTAATGCAGAATCATCGGGTGTGGAGCAATCGTACCCAGCTCGTCACGCGCGCGCTGGAATTGCACAACCAAAACTCCCTGCAGGGCTTGCTGGAGCGGGCACGCAGAGTGGATCAGTCGGTGAAGGGCCTGTTGAATCTCAGGCCCTGGGATGAACTGGCAAGCCTGGTGCTGAAGTTCTCAAATCCCCGACTGCTTGTCGGCGTGATATGACGAACGCACCATGGGGCCGCTGGCCACGTGGTGAAAACCCATCGCCTCGCCCAGCCTGGCGTACTCGGCAAACTCGTCCGGATGCACAAAGCGATCAATCGGCAAATGCTCGCGGCTCGGCTGCAGATACTGGCCAATCGTGACCATGTCTACCTTGTGCGCTTTGAGATCGGCCAACACCTGAACCACTTCTTCCTTCGTTTCGCCCAAGCCCACCATGATGCCGGATTTGGTCAGTACGTGTGGCGCCTGCTCCTTGTACTTCCTGAGCAGATCAAGCGACCACTGATAGTCGGAACCAGGACGTACTTTCTTGTACAGCCTCGGCACAGATTCCAGGTTGTGATTGAACACATCCGGGGTGGTGGCAGTAAGGATATTCAGCGCGATGTCGCCGCGACCACGAAAATCCGGCACCAGTACTTCTATCTTGATACCGGGATTGAGCCTGCGTGTTTCGGAAATGCATTTGGCGAAATGTTCGGCACCACCATCACGCAGATCATCACGATCTACCGAGGTAACCACAACATAACGCAAACCCATCTCGCTGATCGCTTCTGCCAACTCAAGGGGCTCGTTTTCCATAAGTGCGTTGGGACGTCCATGCGCCACATCGCAGAACGGACAGCGCCGCGTGCAGATTTCGCCCATGATCATGAAGGTTGCCGTGCCACTGCTGAAGCATTCGCTCAGATTGGGACAAGCGGCTTCTTCACACACCGAACTCAATTTGTGCTTGCGCAAAGTCTGCTTGATGCTGTCGACCTTGGCTGAGTTACCCAGACGCACACGAATCCATTCCGGCTTCCTGGGCAGCTCCACGGTGGGAATCACTTTTACCGGAATGCGGGCAACCTTGTCGGCACCGCGCAGTTTCTCACCCTGGACAACTTTGCGGGAGGGATTCGCGGAGGGCGCATCTGTAGTCGTATCAGTCATCAAAAGAACCTTCTGGGGTAAGCGGCGGCCATTATAGCAAGCGCGCCAAGAGCGCCACTACCAATCTTTCCCGGGCTTCAGGGAATAGCCCGGTTTTTCCGGTTGCTACCAGATCAGCCAGCTGCGTGACCTCCATACCCTTATAACCGCAGGGGTTGATCCAGCCGAAAGGTTCCAGATCCATGTCGATATTCAGACTGAGACCATGCAGGGAACAACCCTTGCGTATGCGCAGACCCAACGCGGCTATCTTCTTGCCGCCGACGTAAACCCCGGGAGCACCCTTAAGCAGCTCAGCAGCAATGCCATAAGACCGTAACATCTCCAGAATGCTGCTTTCGATCACATCCACCAGGGTACGCACGCCAAAGCCACGTCGACGGACATCAAGCAGGAAATACACGATAAGTTGCCCGGGACCGTGATATGTCACTTGCCCGCCCCGGTCACTCTGGACCACGGGAATGCCGTGTGCATCCAGGATGTGCTCTGCCTTCCCAGCCTGACCTTGGGTAAATACCGGCTGATGTTGCAACAACCAGAGTTCATCCACAGTGCTGCTATCGCGCGCACTGGTAAAAGCCTGCATGGCCTCCCATACCACGGCATAATTTTCCACATCGAGGCGGCGTAGCTGGCATGGTTGAGACTGGACGTTCATGACCTGATATTCATGACAGGATGCCGAGGGGGTTGAACTGGCTGAAGACAGTTCAATGGAGTGCGTTCAAAGCACCAGATGAACACGACCGCTTGCCTTGAGATCTTCGAACAGGGCTTTCAGCTGTTCTGTGCCGGTAGCAGTAATAGTCACTGTAAGAGAGATATAACGACCACCACTGCTTTCCCGGTACGTGATCGTTTCCTGGCTCACGCCTGGATCATGCCGCTGTATGATCTCGAACATACAGACGGCAAAATCCTCGGCTTGCTGTCCCAGCACCTTGATCGGGTAGGGACAGGGAAATTCAATTTTGGGTTTGTCTTCCTGCATGGATCAGCAGTCAAGCTGCCTCATCGCCAAACAAGGAAAGGAAGAACAAATGCAGCCAATCCATCAGGCGCTTGAGCAGGCTACCTTGCTCTACATCCTGCATTGCGACGACAGGACCGTCATAGAACACTTTATCACCCAGGGCGATCGTCACCTTTCCGAGTTCCTGGCCTGCAGCAATCGGAGCCTTGATCATTTCATTGAGTACCAGGGTGGTAACCAGGCTTTCGGCCTGGCCGCGTGGAATGGTCACTGTCATCGGCGCCTGGATACCAACGTCGACAGTTTCAGCCGTACCGGACCATACTTTGGCGTTGCCCAGCACTTCGTTTTCAGTAAAGAGTTCATGGCTTTCAAAAAAGCGGAAACCATAGTTCAACAATTTCTGGGTTTCGATTGCCCGCGCATTGGTGGAGTCGGTGCCCATGACCACGGTAATCAGGCGCATGCCATCCCTTACAGAAGAAGCAACCAGACAATATCCTGCTTCCTCGGTATGGCCGGTTTTCATGCCATCTACATTCGGGTCGGTAAACAGCAGGGTATTGCGGTTGGGTTGGCGAATATCGTTGTAGGTGAATTCGCGCTCACCGTAGATTTTGTAAGCATCCGGGAAACGGGTAATGGCTGCACGGGCAAGCAGGGAAAGATCACGCGCAGACATGTAATGGTTTGGATCGGGAAGTCCCGATGCATTCATGAAATGCGAGTTGGTCATGCCCAGCAATTTTGCATGCTGGTTCATCATGTCGGCGAAAGCTTCTTCGCTGCCGGCGATATGTTCAGCCAGGGCAATACTGGCATCGTTGCCAGACTGGATGATGATGCCGCGCAGGATATCCTCCAGACGCACCGTGGTGCCTTCCTGAATGAACATCTTGGAGCCTTCGGTCTGCCAGGCATTCACGCTGACATTCACACTGTCATCCAGTGAGATGGTGCCATTGGCGAGTTCGTTGTCTGCCACATAGACAGTCATTACCTTGGTAAGGCTGGCAGGTGGCAGGGCCTGATCAGCATTTTCCTCAACCAGCACGGAACCAGTTTCGGCATCGATCAGGATGTAGCTGGATGCGTTGACCTGCGGGGGTTTCGCAACTATTTGTGGTTGCTGCTGGGCGGCTGCTTGCGGTTGTGGCGCGGGGCGTGGCTGCGGGGCGGCTTGCGGCTGTTGTGCCTGGGCCTGGGCCTGGGATTGTGCCTGGGATTGTGCCGCCTCGGTTTGTTCGACAGCTGCAACAGGCTCAACCGCAGGTGTTTCTTGCGCGGACAGGTTGCCGGCAAAGAGCAAGGCAGACAGCACCAAGCCTGGCACCAGTGAAGTTGAGCGGTGATTACCAATGGAATATCGCATTCCTTACCTCTATATACCTGAAACTGTTATGTACCTGAAACTGCTATACCGGAAATTGGGTTGGTGACGTCTGGTGCGTTGGCATTCAGATACGGACTTTGAACGGGTTGCCAAGCTGGGCGTTCACCACACTGTCTATCAATCGTTGTACATCTTCGTTGTCTGCCAGTGGCCCAACTCGCACCTTGTGCAGGACTGTGCCGCTGTCGTTGGCATCACTGGCAATGATGACCGGCAAACCGGTCATGCCTGACAAGCGTGTTACCAGTCGTTGTGCAGATTCAAGATTCGAAAATGCACCTATCTGGAGAAATTCCCTGCCTGTGTTGTCATCTATCAATTTGCGTTCTGTTGCTACAGACTCGATTGAGCTGGTTGCATAGGCGATTGGCTGACTGGCCTGCGGTTCCGCATTCGCTTCTGGTGCTTCATTCACAGCACTACTTACAGCACTACTTACAGCATTACTTACACCACTACTTACAGCACTCACATCACTCGCACCAGGAACGAGTGCTTCTACTTTGACACGGGCCGTACCCTTGTCTGCATAACCGAGCATTACTGCACCGGCATAGGACAAATCCACTACGCGGCCTGGATGGAAAGGTCCACGATCATTGACCCTGGCGATGATCGACTTGCCGTTATCCAGATTCGTGACACGGACATAACTCGGAATCGGCAACCTGGTGTGCGCTGCCGACAACTGGAACATGTCGTAGATCTCGCCATTCGATGTCAGATGCCCATGAAACTTGCGGCCGTACCACGAAGCCATGCCGATTTCGGTAAAACCGCTCTCATTGGTCAGCAGATGGTAAGTCACACCATTAACGGTGTAAGGATTCTTGTTGCCAGCCAGTGTGCGTTTTTCTGCTTTGGGTACTACCGGTTTGACCTTGGAAAGATCAATGGGTTCCAACAGTCCGCTGTCGCTCTGCATTTGATAACGGCCGCCGGAAGCGGATGAACTGCTGGAAGTCTGGGAAGGTGGAGCGGATGCGCAAGCTGTCAGGAAAACAGCCAGTGCAGGTATCAGGCATCTGGTAACACATGACCATGGGGTCACTACTTTGATTCTCCTTGCATGTTTTTTTTATTCATCGTGAATACCTGGCAAACGATCAGTAAACCAAACGGCTGGTCTTGTGGGTATGTATCGACATCAGGATACCGAACCCAACCATCAGACTGACAATCGAAGTGCCACCCAGGCTGACCAGAGGCAACGGCACTCCAACAACGGGCAACAAACCCGAAACCATGCCTATATTCACGAACACATAAACAAAAAAAGTCAGTGACAAGCTGCCTGCAAGCAAGCGATCAAAAGGGTCCTGGGCCATGGCGGCAATATACAGTCCGCGCCCGATTATCACAATATAAAGGCCCAATAAAAACAATGCTCCCACCAGTCCGAACTCTTCTGCAAGCACCGCAAGAATAAAATCGGTTTGACCTTCCGGCAAGAAATCCAGACGCGATTGCACGCCGTTGAGCCAGCCCTTTCCATAAAGGCCACCTGACCCGATTGCAGTCTGGGACTGGATGATATTCCACCCGGCACCGAGTGGATCACTTTGGGGATTTATCAGGGTGATGATGCGTTGCCGCTGGTAATCCTCCATGACGAAGATCCACATCAAAGGCAGCGCCATCAGGGCGACCAGCAAAGCGCTGAAGACAAGCTTCCAGCGGATGCCTGACAACAGCAAGCCAAAGATGCCGGAAGTTGCGATCAGGATTGAAGTGCCGAGATCTGGCTGGAGTTCTGTAAGCGCGGCAGGCAAACCCAGGATGATCAAGACTGCGACGACATGAAGAAATTTTGGTGGCAGCACCCTGCCCGAGAGATAGGTTGCCACCGAAATGGGAACCACGGTTTTCATTATTTCGGAGGGTTGGAACCGCGGCAAGCCCGGCAGATCCAGCCAGCGCTGGGCTCCGTTTGTAATGTCGCCGATGAGCAGCACGAGGACGAGCAGGATTACTCCGCCAACATACATCCACGGCGCCAGCTTGCGGAGCAATTTTACCTGAATCTGGGCCATGACCAGCATGACGCAGAAGGCCAACCCGATGAAGATCATTTGGCGCTTCATTTCACCGTAATTGGCATTGGTGGCACTGTAAAGCACCATCAAGCCGAAGCCGATCACCACCACAATAGCGAACAACAAGGGAGGATCTACATGCAGACGCTCCCATATGCTGCGCTGGCGCTCCAGTCCGGAACCAACGCTACCAGTGGGTTTGGGATATTCGAGTGCGGCCACTGCCTGGCCTCTCAGGGATTGCGTGAGGAAATGAGAGGAACTGCCGGAGGCTGGATGAATTCAGGCCTGAGTTGGCCGTTTTCCAGCAGGTAGGCATCAAGGATCTGGCGCGCGATAGGGCCGGCCACACCACTGCCACCCTTGCCGTTCTCGACAAAAACGGCAACAGCGATCTTGGGATCTTCTACCGGAGCAAAGGCAATGAACAGGGCGTGGTCCACCAGTTCTTCCGGTACCACGGTATTTTTCTTGTCGAAGTCGGCTGCCATGTTAGCCACCTGCGCGGTACCGGATTTTCCGGCCATGCGATACGGTGGCGGATTGGTCCTGCCGATGTAGGAATAGGCAGTACCATTGTCCCGGTAACCGCCATTTCTGTGGATCACGCTGGCCATGGCATCGCCAATGAAATTCCAGTCATCCGGATTTTTGAGCTGGATATCGGGCAGGCTGGTCTGGGGTTCATAGTCGGGGGCTTCCAGTCCGAGACTTTTCAACATCACCGGCTGGTTCCACTTGCCCTTGTTCGCCATCAACATCGTTGCGGTAGCGAGCTGCAGCGGAGTCGCCAGGGTAAAGCCCTGGCCAATCGAGGAATTCAGGGTCTCGCCTGGGTACCAGGGTTGTCCCATGGCCGCACGCTTCCACTCACGCGAAGGCAGCACGCCGGCATGAGCCTGGGGGATGTCGATACTGGTATTGCGACCGAAACCGAACTGGGACAGGAAATCGTGCATGGTATCGATGTCCATGTCCGTGGCGAGATCAAAGAAATAAATGTCACAGGATTGGTAGATGGCCTTTTCCAGATCGACAAGATCATGACCACTCTTGTTATCCCACCAGGTCCAGTCGTGGTAGACGTGGCTGTCACCATCAAGATGGAAATAGCCAGGATCGCGAATGGTGTATTCACGTGTGCGCAAACCGGTATCCAGGGCAGCCAATCCAATGAAAGGCTTCATGGTTGAACCGGGCGAATACCTGGCCAGGGCACGATTGAACAACGGTGTCTGTCGGGGATCCTGCAATTTCGCATAATCTGTTTTGCTGATGCCTTCCACGAAAAGGTTGGGATCGAATGAAGGCTTGCTGACCATCGCGAGCACGCCGCCAGTGGACGGGTCAAGGGCCACAATGCCACCGCGAAAGTCTCCGAGCGCATCAACTGCAGCCTTTTGCAAATTGGCATCAAGATGCAGCACCAGATCTTTTCCCGGCGTGGGATCAGTCCTGTCCAGCACTTTCATGATCTGGCCACGGGCATTCTTCTCGACAGTCTCGTAGCCCACCTGGCCATGCAGGATACTCTCGTAGAATTTCTCTACACCCATCTTGCCGATTTGCTGGGTGGCACGGTAATTCACCGAGTCCACAGTCTTCAGTTCTTCTTCCGACATGCTGGCCACATAACCAAGTGCATGCGCCAACAAGTCACCTTGAGGGTAATGCCTCACCAACTGGGCTTCGACGTTAATGCCAGGCAATTGAAACTGGTTGACGGCAACGCGGGCAATTTCGTCTTCAGTGAGATTGATGCGCAGGGGCACAGAGGAGAAAGGCACTTTGCGGCGTTTTAGTTGGGTGCGGAATTTTTCTTCTTCTTCCGTAGTAAAGCCAATCAGTGTACGCAGCTGTTCGATGCTTGCGTTTATGTCGCCGGCATTTTCCTTTACAAGCGTGAGGGTGTAACTGGGTTTGTTGTCGGCAAGCAGCACGCCGTTGCGATCGTAGATGCGTCCGCGGGTAGGAGAGACCGGTTGCACATGGATGCGGTAATTGTCGGACTTGGTAGAGTAGTACTCATGCTCATACACCTGCAGAAACACCAGGCGGGCGACAAGCAGGCCAATCAGCAACAGCGTTACAGAACCGCCAACCAGGAGACGCGAAAGAAAAAGTTGCCTTTCAAACGTGTGATCCTTGAATGTATAGCGATCTGACATAAGACCAGTGGTTTACCCTATTTGTTGCCATTTGGAATACGGCGCCTGATTTCAAAAAAAGTATCAGGGATACAAGCGCTTGGACGACTTTCACTACCGCAGGGATTCTACAGAGCAAATCCGGGAAAAAACAGTATCTAACTAATTTTCCTTGAAAAAAACAATTTATCCACAAGCAATATCCACTGCTTGCCAAAACCGGGAGGGAACCACAGAAAAGGACTCAACTGCGGTGATACGGATGGCCGGACAACAGGCTCCAGGCCCGATAAAGCTGCTCGGCCAGAATCACCCTGACAATGGGGTGGGGAAATGTCAGCGCCGAAAGGGACCAGGTGGCACGGGCAGCCTTCAGGCAGGCGGGTGACAGCCCATCAGGCCCCCCCACCAGCAATGCCAGGTTGAAGCCTTCATCACGCAGCTTCCCGATCTGGCTCGCCATTTCTTCAGTAGAAAGGCTGCGGCCTTTTACGTCGAGGGCGATCACGAAATCGGAAGCGGACACTGCACGCAAGCAAGCCTCGCCTTCCTTTTCCATCACTTTGAGTATGGCAGCTTCGGACTCGGTTGACTTGCCGCGCTGGCCAAGCGGTACTTCCGTCACGATAAATTCAAAATCGCGCGGCAGACGCTTGCGATACTCGGCCACCGCAACCTCAACCCATTGCGGCATCCGGGTACCAACGCAAACCATGTTGATTTTCATCGCACCGGCCTGTCGTTACGCTTTCGTCGTGATTTTCCAGAGAGATTCCAGGTCATAGAGTTTGCGCACTGACGCCAGCATGACGTGAACAATCACATCCCCCAGATCGATCAGTACCCATTCGCCCGTCTCCTGACCTTCCATGCTTCTGGGAGGTGCACCGGCATCCTTGCAGCGTTTGACGACTTCATCCGCCAGTGATTTGGCGTGCCGACTGGAAGTTGCCGTGACCACAATCATGTAGTCGGCGATGGTACTCATTTTTGTAATGTTAATGCTGACAATGTCCTGCCCTTTCAGATCTTCAAGGGCTTTCTGTGCCAGGTCATGCAGTTTCTTTGGTTTCAAGACATGCTCCGTTCAACGATAAAGATGGTTCGATTCGATGTATTCCGCCACTCCCGGCGGCAAAAAAGCGTTAACCGGCTTGCCTTCATGCAACAACTTTCTGACATGGGAAGACGAGAGCTCCGGCGTCGGCAAGGTGGCCATGAAAATTCGCCCGGTTTTTTCTGGTGCCTGCCGCGTGTCCGCAGGCACGGCCCTTTTGACAAACTCCTGCTGCAAATCGGGGTTTACTGCACCCAATGCCAATTCAAAACCCGGCCGCGCAACCACAATCAGGTGCGCCAGTCCGAATATATCCCTCCAACGGTACCAGGAAGAAAGCGTAAGAAAGGCATCAACACCCAGTATGAAATACAACTGCTCATTGGGCCTGTCCTGGCGCAAGGCCTCGAGCGTATCGTGTGTCCGGGAAGGCGCTACCTTGTCGCATTCCCGTGTATCCAGATTCAGCCAGCCCTCCGTCTTCATGGCGATGCGCAGCATGTCGCAGCGCTGCGCAGATGGAGTCAGTGCCGAAGCTCGGTGAACTGGAGTACCACAGGGCACAAGCAATACTTCATCCAGCTGGCAATAGGACCGCGCTGCCGCCGCCGCCTGCAAATGACCGGCATGTACGGGATCAAACATTCCACCCATGACGCCGGTACGCCTGGCCATGCATCAGCTTCCTGTTTCAGACACGCACATGCCCATCGCCGAATACGACATATTTCTGCGAGGTAAGCCCCTCCAGTCCAACGGGACCGCGCGCGTGTATCTTGTCAGTGGATATACCAATTTCTGCGCCAAGTCCGTACTCAAAGCCATCGGCAAAACGTGTCGACGCATTGATCATGACAGAACTGGAATCGACCTCGCGCAAGAAACGTCGCGCCCGTGCAAAATCCTGGGTGACAATGGCATCCGTATGCTGGGAGCCATAGCGGTTGATGTGCGCAATCGCTTCATCCATGTCTTGCACAACCTTGATGGCAAGGATGGGAGCCAGGTATTCGGTGCACCAATCGGCTTCATTGGCTGCACTGATGCCGGGCAATATCGCGCAGGTGCGTTCACAGCCACGCAATTCAACTCCCACTTCTTCATAGCCTTCACGCAACAGCGGCAATATCGAGGCAGCACACGATTCGGCTACCAGCAAGGTTTCCATGGCATTGCAGACGCCGTAGCGATGCGTCTTGGCATTCATGGCAATGTTGTAGGCCTTGACAGGATCGGCACCTTCGTCGATGTAAACATGGCAAATGCCATCGAGATGCTTGATTACAGGCACTCTGGCATCCTTGCTGATGCGTTCTATCAAACCCTTGCCGCCACGCGGAACGATCACATCCACATACTCGGGCATGGCGATCAACTCGCCCACCGCAGCACGATCGGTCGTCTCCACCACCTGGATGGCAGCCTGCGGCAATCCGGCAGCAGCCAAGCCCTGGCGCACACATTGTGCCAGCGCCATATTGGAATGAATGGCTTCGGAACCACCACGCAGAATGGCAGCGTTACCTGATTTGAGACACAAGCTCGCCGCTTCAATCGTGACATTTGGCCTGGATTCGTAAATGATGCCGATCACGCCCAGAGGCACGCGCATTTTTCCAACCTGAATACCACTGGGCATGTAACGCATATCGGTGACTTCGCCAATCGGGTCGTTCAACGCCGCTACCTGACGCAAACCTTCCACCATGCCATCCACGCGCTTTGCTGTCAGCTCAAGCCGATCCAGCATGGCCGCATCCAGCCCTTTGCGTCGTCCTGCCTCCAGGTCTTTCGCATTGGCCTCTGCCAGTTTGTTACGCGCAAGGTCTATAGCATCAATAGTTGCCAACAAGGCCTTGTTCTTGGCGTTTGTGTCCGTAGCAGCCATCACGCGTGAAGCGGCTCGAGCCTGCTGACCCAAGGTCTGCATGTGTTGTCTGATATCAATCATGGCGGTTTGCTGTCTGTCCTGAAAATGCGATAGCTCAATTAATCGGAATTATACCCGGACGACCGCGGAATTACTGCCCGCAAGGGCAGGAACCCCAAGTTAAGGACATGACCCGACGATATTGGCTCGGCTGGATGAGAACGGCTGGCCATCCGTTACAAGACGCTCCTTTGCCGATTTGGCGAGTTTTTTGATGGCAGCTTCCAGCTTACTGGCTGCTGACCGGTCTGCGGCTGCCTGTTGCCATACCAGTTGCAAGGGGCCCTTGCCGCGCAGGCTCCTGGCTCCGGCCTTGCCGGTTTCATGTTGCTGCAAACGTCGGTGCGGGTCGGTACTGATGCCGGTATACAGATGGCCCGCACGTGTTCTCAGCATGTAGACATGCCAAGCCCCAGTGGCCAACGTTTCATCCTTCGGGGCAGTCTCTGTTACGTGCGTTTCACCGGCCATGCAGATACTGGTCCTCGCTGGAAATTTTCATGTTTTGCCTGTATAAATGCCCACCTCAAACAGCCCTTTAAGATGCAGTCTCCAGCTTCTCAAGCCGCGAGATTGCTGAATCTGGCAGTGAATCACCAAAGACAGTCCAGGAAACCAGTTCAATGTTCAAAATCCAGACCTTCAACCAGATTTCAGACAAAGGTTTGAGCCGTTTCCCGCAACCGGACTATGAAGTGTCACCGGACGTGAAGGAAGCTGATGCAATTCTGGTGCGCAGCCACAAACTCGGCAATGACAATTTGCATCCCGGGCTCAGGGCTGTGGCGCGCGTCGGTGCCGGCGTCAACAATATCCCGGTCGAGGACTATACCAAACAAGGCATCGTTGTTTTCAACACACCTGGCGCCAATGCCAATGCGGTCAAGGAACTGGTGGTGTGCGGATTGCTGATGTCCGCGCGGGGCGTGTTGCCAGGCATCAACTGGGTGAATAGCCTGGACAAGAACCTGCCCTATGCTGATCTCAACAAATTGATGGAATCCGAGAAAACCCGCTTCAAGGGTTGTGAACTCGCCGGCAAAACCATCGGGGTAGTTGGCTTGGGAGCCATCGGCGCACTTGTCGCAGACATTGCCATCCAGTTGGGCATGCGTGTGCTCGGTTATGATCCGGCGCTTTCCGTGGATGCAGCCTGGCGTGTAGCCAATCAGGTAGAAAAACAGGAAAACCTGACTTCACTGATTTCGCGCTCGGATTTTGTCACCTTGCACCTGCCGGTACTGGAAAACACCAAAAACCTGATTGATCGCAAGATCATCAACTATTTCAAAACCGGTGCCGTGCTGCTGAATTTCTCGCGTGACGCCATCGTGGACAACGGTGCCCTGCTGGAAGGCCTCAACAGCGGCAGGCTGTCGTCCTACATCACCGACTTCCCGACACCGGAACTGCTTGGCCATCCCAAGACTATCCTGATGCCGCACATTGGCGCGAGTACTGATGAAGCAGAAGAAAACTGCGCCATCATGGCAGTGGACCAACTGCGCGATTTCCTCGAGAACGGCAACATCCGCAACGCGGTCAATTTTCCCTCACTGGGCCTGGAGCGCAGCCATGGCTTCAGAATCGCCATCGTCAACCAGAATGTTTCCGGCATGCTCGGCAAGATCCTGTCCATCCTTGCCGAAAGGGACATCAACGTCATCGACATGATCAACAAGAGCCGTGGCGATATTGCCTACAACCTGATCGATATCGAAGGCGCTATTGCAGCTGAAACCCTCGCTGAAATCAGTGCCATTGAGCATGTAATCAAGGTGTGGTCTGTTTAGTACTCCGCTGCGTATTTCCTGAAATAATTACTATTCCCGAATTTTCCGGAGTCCCCATGAGCGATCCCGTCTACAATTTTGGTGCTGGCCCCGCCATGTTGCCCGTGCCTGTCATGAAGCAGATACAGGAAGAGTTTCTCAACTTCAACGACATGGGCATGTCCCTCATTGAGATCAGCCATCGCTCGAAAGAGTTCGAAGCGTTGCTGGCGCGCTGTGACGAACTGGTGCGCGAGATTGGCTCCATCCCCGACAATTACGAAATCCTGTACACCCATGGGGGCGCGCAAATGCAGTTTGCAGCGGTGCCTCTCAACTTGCTGGATCTGAAGCCCGCCCACAAAGCGGTATACAGCGAAACCGGCAACTTCTCGATGCTGGCCAACGTGGAAGCCGCACGCTATGGCAACATTGAAATTGCCAGCAGCAGCAAGAACAGCAAGTACGATCGCCTGCCACCATTCAATCGTGCAATGGTCAGTGATGATGCCTCGTATGCCTTCATCACCAGCAACAACACGATCTATGGAACACAGTACCCCAGCTATCCTGACATGGGGGATATCCCGCTGGTAATTGATTCCACCTCCGACATTTTTTCCCGCCCGGTCGACTTCAGCAAGACTGGTGTGGTTTTTGCCGGCATGCAGAAAAACCTGGGCACTGCTGGTACCGCACTCGCGATCGTGCGCAAGGATCTGATTGGCCATGCGCTACCGCGCACACCATCACTGCTCGACTATGCGGTGTACCAGAAGAATCACTCAATGCCGAACACGATCAACACCTTTGCGATCTACACAACCAAGCTGGTACTGGAATGGCTCAAGGCCCAGGGCGGCGCAGAAGCAATGGGTAAAGTGAACGAGCTCAAGGCGGCAACCCTTTACAAGCAGATTGACAGCAGTGATTTCTATCGCGGCACAGCCCATATTGATTCACGCTCCAAAATGAACGTGACGTATGTGCTGCCCAACGAGGAACTGACCAGCATGTTCCTGAAAGAGGCGCTGGAACACGGGCTGTATGCACTGAAGGGACATCGCATAGTGGGAGGCGTACGCGCGTCGATCTACAACGCCATGCCGCTGGCCGGGGTCGAAAAGCTCACGGCTTTCATGCGCGAGTTTGAACGCAGCCACGGTTGACACCCCAAGGGCCCTCCGCACTCCGGAAGAACTGCTGCAGTGATTGCTGCAACAACTTCAGCATGTACTGAAGAACACCCGACTCAGTAACGCAAGGTCTTGGTGTACTTCAGTACGATTTCCGAATTGAGGGAATCCATGCCGACGAAGGCCCCTTCTGCACCGAAGTTGTAATTGATTACCAGATACAGATCCTCGCCCGCCTCGGGATTCCAGCGCAATCGGCTGTTGAGACCAACCGCCTTGGAGACGTTGTCGTATTGCACGAGGTTGATCCAGGACCATTTGGAATTGAAGGCGTAATTGGCATTCATCCTGATCAGCCGTACCACAAAATCCCCTGCCGGCAAGGCCACATCCTGGAAGTTGTAATCAAAACCCATGAAGAAATGCTGGTCCGGACGCCAGGTTACTCCCAGGTTGTATTGGGTACGATCGCCATTGTAGAAG
>JBIIWM010000038.1:0-15592 GCA_044338875.1 Pseudohongiellaceae bacterium
TGTGTCGCCCCCTATCGTGGTGTGCAATGCAGAACACCGGTTTCTGGTAGCAGAACAGTTGCGCCAGATCGGGATCATGGAATCCATCATTATTCTGGAGCCGGCAGGCAGGAATACTGCGCCTGCGCTGGCCCTGGCTGCACTGGCAGCGCGGGACGTGGATGCTGCCGCCAGCTTGCTGGTCCTGGCGGCAGATCACCTGATCACTGAGGTGGCGGTCTTTCAAGACGCCATTCTGGTGGGGCGACAGCAGGCCGAGAATGGGGCACTTGTCACTTTTGGCATCGTTCCCACCCGGGCTGAGACTGGATTCGGCTATATTCGTCGTGGCCCAGACTTGGGTGCCTGTCACGCGGTAGACCGTTTCGTCGAAAAGCCCGATCGCCAGACTGCGATCGAATATCTCGAAAGCGGTGACTATTACTGGAACAGTGGCATGTTCATGTTCACTGCCGAAACCTGGCTTGCTGAACTTGAACGCTTTGAGCCCCTTATCCTGCAGAGTTGCCAGGAAGCCTGGAGCAATGCGGAGCGTGATCTTGATTTCAAGCGCATTCCGGCAGCTGCCTTCATGCAGGCCCCGGCAATCTCCATCGACTATGCCGTGATGGAGCGCACCGCTCATGCGGTCGTGGTGCCTCTGGATGCCGGGTGGAGCGATCTGGGTGCCTGGTCAGCGGTATGGGAGCAGGGGCCTTTCGATGAGAACAACAATGTTGGTCGGGGCGATGTACTGTTTCATGATGCCTGCAATTCTTTCGTACAGGCTGAGTCCAGGTTGGTCGCTGTGGTCGGCATGGATAATGCTGTTGTAGTGGAAACTCCGGATGCAGTCCTGGTGGCCAACAAGGCGCGTGTGCAGGAAGTTAAATACATCGTGCAGATGCTTAATGGCCAAGGGCGCTCCGAAGCGGTGTTGCACCGCAAAGTCTTCCGTCCTTGGGGGTCTTATGAGGGCTTGGCGCAGGGCTCCGGTTTTCAGGTGAAGCGGATCGTGGTCAAGCCCGGAGCATCGCTGTCACTGCAGCTGCACCACAAGCGAGCGGAACACTGGATCATGGTGCAAGGCACCGCGCTGGTGACCTGCGGGGAAGAACAATTCGAGCTGAGCGAAAACGAATCGACCTATATTCCCATAGGAGTGAAGCATCGCCTGCAGAATCTGACAGCAGTAGAGGCAACATTGATTGAAATCCAGTGTGGATCGTATCTGGGCGAAGATGACATTGTCAGGTTTGAAGATAATTACGGACGCGTGAAGGGATAGAAGCAGATATGAGTAATTCGCCGATCAAGAAATGCCTGTTTCCCGCAGCAGGCTACGGTACGCGCTTCTTGCCCGCTACCAAGGCAATGCCGAAGGAAATGTTGCCGATTGTCAACAAACCGCTCATTCAATATGGCGTGGAAGAGGCGCTGGATGCAGGGATCAATGGCATGGCCATTGTTACCGGTCGTGGCAAGCGTGCGATAGAAGATCATTTCGATATCAATTATGAGCTGGAACACCAGATTACCGGCAGCGACAAGGAAAGCTATTTGCACGAGATCCGCCGCATCATGGATGAAGGCGTATTTTCCTATACGCGACAAATCGAGATGAAAGGACTGGGACATGCCATATTGACGGGCGAAACCCTGATTGGTGACCAGCCTTTTGCCGTATTGCTGGCGGATGACCTCTGCTATTCACCTGATCAGGGCGTGCTGTCACAAATGGTTGAGCTCTACAAATATTACCGTTGCTCTATTGTGGCCATTGAAGAAGTGCCCCAAAACGAAACCCACAAATATGGCGTGGTTGCCGGCGATGAAATTGCCCCTGGTATCATCCGCATCAACAATATGGTGGAGAAGCCGAAGCCGGAAGATGCTCCCAGCAACCTGGCGATTATCGGGCGTTACATCCTGACTCCCGACATATTCAACATAATCCGGGCTACCAAGCCGGGCCGGAACAATGAGGTGCAGATTACCGATGCCCTGATGACGCAGGCTGCGCAGGGGCGCGTACTGGGCTACAAATTCAAGGGTCGTCGTTTCGACTGTGGCAGTGTGGGAGGGTTCATGGAAGCCTCCAGGTTCTATTACGACAACGTATACAAGGAGGAATAACTTCTCGTCCTTGTCGGCAATATCATTTCGGAGAGAACAGTAGTGGACAACTTTACCTGTTTCAAAGCCTATGACGTGCGTGGTCGCATTCCGGACCAGCTGAATGAAGATATTGCCTACCGTATCGGGCGCGCTTATGCCGCCTTCCTTGGCCCGCGCAAGGTTGTGGTGGGATACGACATCCGCTTGAGCAGTCAGTCCATTTGCCAGGCATTGAGCCGGGGCCTGCTGGACAGTGGTGTCGATGTCTTCAACATCGGGCTCTGTGGCACTGAAGAAATTTATTTTGCGACCAGTCATCTGGGCATGGACGGCGGCATCGCCGTGACGGCCAGTCACAATCCGAAAGACTACAACGGCATGAAGTTTGTGCGTGAACAAAGCAAGCCGATCAGCGCGGATACCGGCCTTAATGACATAAAACTGCTTGCCGAAAAAAATGAGTTCACAGCATCAACCCGCAAGGGCGCAGAACAGCGCGTCGATACCAAGGCTGCCTATGTGGAGCACTTGCTTACCTACGTCAATGCAAAAGCGCTTAAGCCGCTCACAGTGGTGTGCAACGCAGGCAACGGTGGCGCCGGCAAGATTGTTGATTTGCTGGAACCCCACCTGCCGTTCAAGTTTGTCAAACTGTTCCATGAACCTGACGGCAACTTTCCGAATGGCGTGCCCAATCCCTTGCTGGAAGAAAATCGCCAGCCCACCTGTAACGCCTTGTTGAAAGCAGGCGCGGATGTGGCCATCGCGTGGGATGGGGACTTCGATCGTTGCTTTTTCTTTGATGAAAAAGGCAGTTTTATCGAAGGATATTACATTGTTGGTCTGTTGGCCGAAGCCTTCCTGAAGAAAAATCCCGGCAGCAAGATCGTGCATGACCCGCGCCTTGTCTGGAATACCCAGGCGGTGGTGGCTGAGTTTGGAGGCACGGCCGTACAGTGCAAATCAGGGCATGCCTTCATCAAGGAAATCATGCGCAAGGAAGATGCCGTATACGGCGGTGAAATGAGTGCGCATCATTATTTCCGTGATTTCTTTTACTGCGACAGCGGGATGGTGCCCTGGCTGTTGGTGCTGGAACTCATCGGTACCAGCGGCAAACCCCTGTCGCAGCTGGTCGAAGAGTGCATTGCACGGTTCCCGGCCAGTGGAGAGATCAATCGTACTGTCAGTGATGCCAATTCTGTTATTGCTGCAGTGCTCAAGCACTATGAGCAGGATGCGCTGGCGATCGATTACACGGATGGTGTGAGCCTGAGTTTTCCTGAGTGGCGTTTCAACCTGCGCATGTCCAACACCGAGCCGGTAATTCGGCTTAATGTTGAGTCGCGCGGGGATGCAGCGTTAATGCAGGAAAAAACGGCCGAGATCCTCAGCTTGATGAAATGAGTTATTTCTTGCGCCAGGTGGCAGGAATGAAAAAGCCGGGCTAGCCCGGCTTTTTCATGATCACCGGAAATGGTTTGCTATTGCGGCGCTTGCTGCATTGAAGCCGGCAGTTCGCCTTTGGAGGCGGTATCCCAGTGTTCTATCAGCAGGCCATTCTGCATGCGGAACATGTCCACCCACACCACATAATAGGTTTCGCCGGTATCCGGGTGCGGACGCTCTTCTTGCAAGGCCTGCACCACCAGATCGCCTTCGGCCACGAAAGCCACCACCGGATCTTCCAGCCAGGTATCGACCGCGGAATCCGGGCGGCGCGAAAAATATTCCTTGAAGCCATCACGTCCGGTGGCAGCGTTGGGGTTGTGCTGGATGTAGATGGGGTCGAGATACAGCTCGGCCATTTCTTCACGACCGCCTTCCGGGATGTGGCGCCAGACATCGAACGCCAGGCGTTTGTTGGCGAAGACCTGGGGGTCATCGTTGAATAACATGGCATGCTGGGCCAGACCCTGGACCCCAACCACGGGCAGCGGGCCCCCATCTTGCGGACTTGCCATGTTCAGGCCAGCGCTCAGCTGGTCGGAGCTCCATTGTTCCGCGATCAGGCCCTTCTCGATGCGGAACAACTCAAACTGGGTGGAGGTATAGGTGTTGCCGGAGCCATCAGGCTCTGGGTAGTGGGCGATCAGGGCCAAGACCACATAGTCACCTTCGGCGACCAGGGTAACCACGTCAGGGATGGTCTCCGGTACTTGGTCCTGCCGGACGGCCAGCGCGCTGTAAAAGGCTTTGAAAGCCTCACGCCCGTTATTAATCAATGGGTTATGCTGTTTGAAGTCATCGGCCAGATACTGGTCTGCCGCCTCGACTTGGCCAGCGACCACCACCGTACGCCACAGGTCGAACACCAGGCGTTTGTTGGCCGCGAGCTGGGGCAATGCACTCTCCAGCAAGGTCAGCTGGTTGGGATGTGCGACCACGGGAACCGGCAGGCCCTCCACCAGCGGGGGGTAGGGCGGGGCAAGAGAGGTTTGGGCTGTTGCGCCTGTCGTCGAAAGGGCAAGCAGGCAGGTAAAGGCCAGATTACGGATCAGCTGGCCGAAAGAGTGGACTGCTTTCATTACATGACTCCAGTTGGTGCGAGGACAACCCCAGTGGCAGGGGAGTCTGGATTCTATTACAACCGTGCCAAGGGAAGACATCCTGTGTTAACATTCGCGGCCCTTTATCCAGGCCTGGCTTGGACTTGGGATCACGGAAGCCCCAGTTGACTATAAATATGCATGGTCAATCTGGTTCAAATGGATGTGTTCAATCAATCGCATATTTGGAGAAGATATCATGGCTCTTAGCGCCGAACAGAAAGCAGAAATCGTCAGTGACTTCGCCCGTTCCGAAGGCGACACTGGCTCCCCTGAAGTACAAGTGGCCTTGTTGACCGGCAACATCAACCAGTTGCAAGACCATTTCAAAGCTCACTCGCATGACCATCACTCACGTCGCGGCCTTATTCGTATGGTTAATACCAGACGAAAACTGCTGGATTACCTGAAAAGAAGCGATCTTGATCGCTACACCAATCTGATCCAGAGACTTGGTCTGCGTCGTTAAAACCCATCCACCTGGCCGACATTCGGTCGGCCAGGTTTTATACGCTTAGGAAAGAATAATGCTGAATCCGATCAGGAAAGAATTTAAATACGGTAACGACACAGTAGTCCTTGAAACAGGCAGAATCGCAAGACAGGCAACCGGCGCAGTGCTGGTTACCATTGGAGCAACAGTAGTACTTGCTACAGTAGTTGGCAAAAAAACCGCAAACCCGACCCAGGACTTTTTTCCGCTGACAGTTGATTACCAGGAAAAAACCTACGCAGCCGGCAAGATTCCCGGTGGCTTCTTCAAACGTGAAGGTCGTCCCACCGAAAAAGAAACCCTGACCTCACGCCTCATTGATCGCCCCATCCGCCCGCTGTTCCCCAAGGGCTTCATGAATGAAGTCCAGGTTGTATGCACCGTACTTTCATCCGAAAAAGACGTTGATCCGGATATAGCTGCATTGATTGGCACTTCTGCCGCACTGGCTATCTCTGGCATTCCATTCTCGGGTCCGATTGGTGCCGCACGCGTTGGTTACAACGATATTGATGGGTACATCCTCAACCCGGCATACAGCAAACTGGCTACGTCCGATCTGGACATGGTAGTAGCAGGTACTGAAGCGGCTGTTTTGATGGTGGAATCCCAAGCCAAGGAGTTGAGCGAAGATTTGATGCTGGGCGCCGTGCTGTTTGGGCACGTTGAAATGCAGGCAGTGGTCAAGGCTGTGAAGGAATTCAAAGTCATGGCTGGAAAACCCGCCTGGGAATGGACCCAGCCAGTGAAGAACGAGACCCTGCAGCAGGCTATCGCTGCTGCCTTCGGTTCGGACATTGGCACTGCTTACCAGATCTCCGACAAAATGAAGCGTCAGGACAAACTGTCCGGCTTGCTGCACGAAGCCATCGCCAAGTTTGCCAACGCCAATCCCGAATCTCCTGTCTCCGACAAGGAAGTTCAGGGCTTGTTCTCGTCGCTGGAAAAGAAAATCGTGCGTAGCCGCATCATCGAGGGCGCTCCCCGCATTGATGGCCGTGACAACCATACGGTGCGTCCAATCAGCATCGAAGTGGGTGTGCTCAACAAGACTCATGGTTCTGCACTGTTTACCCGTGGCGAAACCCAGGCTCTGGTCGTAGCAACCCTCGGCGCAGTGCGCGATTCGCAGATCATCGAAGATCTTTCAGGTACCAAGAAAGACAACTTCATGTTGCACTACAACTTCCCTCCGTTCAGCGTTGGCGAAACCGGCCGTATGGCGGGTCCGAAGCGTCGCGAAGTGGGTCACGGTCGCCTGGCGCGTCGTGGTGTGGCGGCGGTGCTTCCTTCCGAAGAAAGCTTCCCGTATGCCATCCGCGTGGTGTCCGAAATCACTGAGTCGAACGGCTCCAGCTCCATGGCCAGCGTCTGCGGTACTTCGCTGGCCCTGATGGATGCCGGTGTGCCCCTCAAGGCGCCGGTCGCTGGTATTGCGATGGGTCTGATCAAGGAAGACAACGGCTTTGCGGTACTGACCGATATCCTGGGTGATGAAGATCATCTGGGCGACATGGATTTCAAGGTAGCCGGTTCTGCCAAGGGCGTTACTGCCCTGCAGATGGATATCAAGATCCAGGGCATCACCGAAGAAATCATGGAAACTGCGCTTGAGTCTGCCTACAAGGCGCGTATCCATATCCTCGGCGAAATGAACAAGGTGCTGTCTGCCTCGCGTGACACGATTTCCGAAAATGCACCGAGCATGGCAACCCTGAAGATCCATACCGACAAGATCCGTGACGTTATCGGCAAGGGCGGCGTTACCATTCGTGGCATCACCGAACAGACCGGCGCTTCCATTGATATTGATGATGACGGCAACGTCAGAATCTACGGGGAAGATGCGACCTCGCGCGACGCAGCTCTCGCCATGGTGCAGGCAATTACGGCTGAAGCCGAGATTGGCAGGACCTATCTGGGCAAAGTGTCCAAGATCGTGGATTTCGGTGCTTTCATCACCATTATTCCGGGCAAGGATGGCTTGGTACACATTTCACAGATCACCCAGGATCGGGTAGAGAAAGTGACTGACCATTTGAAAGAGGGTCAGGATGTGTACGTGAAAGTGCTGAAGATCGATGATCGCGGCAAGATCAGCCTGAGCATGAAAGAAGTAACCGAAGAAGACAAAGCCAGCGTGGCAACAGTCTGATTCCTGGCTTCTGCTCCGGAAACAAAAAAGGCCTGCTGATCAGCAGGCCTTTTTGTTTGTGGGGGAGCATTTAATCTCAACCCAGGCCCTTGATCAGGATTTCCTTGTGCTGTTGTGGGCTAAGGCGGGGACCGAAGCTGCTGACTGTGGTTGCGGCGGCCACGCTGGCCAATTTGCCGGCAGTCGCGTGATCGTAGCCGTGCGTGATGGCATAGAGGAAAGCGCCTGCAAACATGTCTCCCGCACCATTGGTGTCGATAGCCTTGGCAGGAGTGGCAGCGATCCTGGTGATATTTCCGCGATCATTCACAGCCGCTCCGTCCGATCCGAGCGTCACGACTGCCGTACGTGAAATGTCACTCAATGCTTTGATTGCCTCGTTGATATCGTCCTTGCCGGTCCATGCCTTGGCTTCCACATCATTGGCGAATAGCAGATCCACTCCTCCCCCCAGCATTTCTTCCAGTCCGCCACGGAAGAATTGCACCATCGCCGGATCCGACAAGGTCAGGGACGTCTTCACACCGTTGGCTTCGGCAATTTTGCGCGCTTCAATACAAGCCTGGCGTCCGGTTGGAGACGTCACCAGGTAACCTTCGAGATAGACATATTCGGAATTGATGATGGCTTCCGGATCAAGATCTGCAGGAGAAAGATGTTCGGAAATTCCAAGGTAGGTGAGCATGGTGCGCTCGGCATCCGGACTTACCATGACCAGGCATTTACCCGTGGTCCCGTAATCACGGGTTGTGCCCAGATTGGTGTGGATGTTCAGGTCGCCCAGTTCACGGACGTAGAATTCTCCGAACTCATCGCTGGCTACTTTGCAGCTGTAGTAGGTATTGCCGCCAAACTGGGAAATGGCATACATGGTATTGGCGGCGGATCCGCCGCCGGCGCGCTTCTTCAGGCCAAACTTTGCAGTCAGGCGGTGCAACAAGGTTTGCTGTGACTCGCCGTCGACCAGGGTCATCAGGCCTTTCTGGATGTTTTCATGTGCGAGAAAATCGTCAGAAACTTCAAACTCCTTGTCAACCAGAGCATTGCCGATGCCATATACGTGGTATTTCTTCTTCATGTATTCCCCTTGTGCAAAGGTTGGTGTTAAGGAAAGGTTGATGATTTATCTCACAGGCTGGCAAACGCTTTCTCTGCCGCCTGGATTGTCAGTTGGATTTCGTGTTGTCCATGCGCCGCTGATACAAAGCCGGCTTCAAACGCGGAAGGCGCCAGATAGATCCCTTGCTGCAACATCAGATGGAAGTATTTGCGAAAGCGTGCAACATCACTGGTCATCACATCAGCAAAACTGGTGATCTGGTCCAGTTCGGAGAAATAACAGCCGAACATGCCACCCACCTGGGTTGTTGTAAATGGAATGCCGGCCTTGTTGGCTGCTACCTTCAGGCCATCCAGCAAGGATTTTGTACTCTCGGCCAGTTTCTTGTGGAAATCAGGTTTGGAAATTTCCTCCAGTACTACCAGTCCGGCTGTTACTGCCAGTGGATTGCCTGACAAGGTGCCAGCCTGGTATACCGGACCCAGGGGTGCCAGCATATCCATGATGTCCTTGCGTCCACCAAATGCACCAACTGGCAAGCCACCTCCGATAATTTTTCCAAGAGTCGTCAGATCAGGCTTGATGCCATAGAGGCTTTGCGCGCCGCCGAGGGCCACCCTGAATCCCGTCATCACTTCATCGAAAATCAACAGGCTGCCGTGCTGACTGGTTACTTCCCGCAGGGATTGCAAAAAGCCCGGTGCCGGTGGCACCAGGTTCATGTTACCCGCCACCGGCTCCACGATTATGCAGGCAATTTCATGCCCGGATTTTGCGAAGAGCGCTTCTACTGCTGCAGGGTCGTTATATGGCAGTACATAAGTCTGTGCAGCAACTTCCGGCGGGATGCCGGCAGAATCAGGGGAGCCCATGGTCAAGGCACCAGATCCGGCTTTCACCAATAGTGAATCCACATGGCCGTGATAACACCCTTCAAATTTGACGATCTTGTCGCGTTTGGTGAAACCGCGCGCCAGCCTGATTGCGCTCATGGTGGCTTCGGTGCCGGAGTTGACCAGGCGTACGCTTTCGACTGAAGGCAATATTTGGCAGATTTTGTCTGCCATCTGCACTTCGAGCGCAGTCGGGGCGCCGAATGCCACGCCCTGATCCAGCTGGCTTTTCAGGGCAGCAGTCACTTTGTCGAAGTTGTGTCCGAGGATCATTGGGCCCCAGGCGCCTATATAGTCGATATAGCGATTGCCATCCTCATCAACCAACCAGGCGCCCTTGGCACTTTTGAAAAATACCGGCGAGCCGCCAACCCCGCGGAATGCGCGTACCGGGGAGTTCACGCCACCGGGGATGTGGTGTATTGCTGAGTTGAACAAGGCTTCTGAACGTGTCTGTGACAATTGGGAGGACATCTTTGTTTCCGGTTGTTAAAAGGGTTTGACGACCACCATGATGACGATGAGAAGCAGCAGCAGTACTGGAGCCTCATTGAATACACGGTAAAAATTGTGTGAACGGCTATTGCGGTCATCCCTGAACAGTTTCAGGAAGTGGCCACACGCAAAGTGATACGCAATCAACAGCAACACCGCGCACAATTTGATGTGCATCCATGCCGTTTGCAAATAGGCTGGCAGGTAATACAGCAGCCAAAGGCCAAAGATTATCGACAGAATCATGGAAGGGGTCATGATGCCCCGATACAGTTTGCGCTCCATGATCTTGAAACGTTCCTTGCCGGCCGCGTCCTCTGCCATGGCGTGATAGACAAACAGCCTGGGCAGATAGAACAGTGCTGCGAACCAGCATATGACACTGATGATATGGAAGGCTTTGACCCACAACATGCACGGTAGTCCTGCGGTTAATTTCCGGGCTGGATAATAACATCCAGATACTGAATCGGGTAAAGTCGGACCCGGGTTGTACTTAAGTCGTGATTTTGGGAAATCTGCCCTTTCTCAATGGAAAACAGGGTCTTATCATTGCCGCTTGGTTTCCGGGCCATTGTGCCCGTGTTTTGAAGGCTGGATCAGGAGAGTGTGAGTTGATTACTGCAGGTATTGTGGGAGCTACCGGGTATACCGGAGTGGAATTATTGCGTTTGCTGGCTTTGCACCCCCAAGTGCAGATCACCCAGGTAACTTCGCGGGCCGAGGCGGGTACCCCAGTAAGTACAACGTTCCCCAATTTACGCAAATATGTCGATTTGAAGTTCAGTGAGCCTAACGATGAGGCCTTGGCTGAATGTGACGTTGTGTTCTTTGCTACGCCCAACGGTACCGCCATGAAGTCTGCACCACAGTTGCTTGCTCGTGGGACCAAGGTAATCGATTTGTCAGCCGATTTTCGTATCAAGGATGCCAAGGTGTGGTCCCATTGGTACAAGATGGAGCATGCCTGCCCACAATTGTTGGCAGAGGCAGTCTATGGTCTGCCTGAAATAAACCGGGAAATGATCAAGGGATGCAACCTGCTGGCCAATCCTGGCTGCTACCCAACGGCAGTACAGTTAGGGTTTATACCCTTGATCAAGGCCGGACTGGTCGATACTCGCAGATTGATTGCCGACGTGAAATCCGGTGTCAGTGGTGCCGGCAGGAAAGCCGAACTCGGAATATTGCTGGCAGAAGCCAGTGAAAGCTTCAAGGCTTACTCTATCAATGGTCACCGCCATCTGCCGGAGATTGTGCAGGGATTGAATGCAGTGAGTGCCAATCCTGTGGGACTCACCTTCATGCCCCACCTCACTCCCATGATACGGGGAATTCAGGCAAGTCTTTATGCGACATTGACGGATACCAGTGTCGATCTGCAGAAACTCTTTGAAAATTTCTACAGGAACGAACCATTTGTTGATGTTTTGCCTGCAGGCATGAGTCCGGAAACCCGCAGTGTGAGAGGCAGCAATCATTGCCAGCTCGCTGTGTGCAGGCCCCAGGATGGCGATACTGTGGTGGTGTTGGCTGTAGAAGACAATCTGGTCAAAGGTGCCGCCGGGCAAGCAGTGCAGAACATGAATCTTATGTTCGGGTTTGAAGAAACTGCGGGTTTGAATGTCATAGCTGCGCTGCCCTGATTTTCAATAGAGATCCAGAATGGCAACAGTAAAAGGAAGCAAGCAGCAAAAAATGATTGTCGTCCCTTATCGCCCATGGAAAACAGCATGGGCGCAGGGCAGCTTGATTGCGCTGATTGTGCTGACAGGTGTTGTTGCGTACTTTGCAGGTTTTGGCAAAGGGGTGGATGAAAACGGTGACGCAAGAATCGAGCGGGATGGTCTAAGAACAGAAGTGGCCGCCTTGCAGGTAAGTAATACTGCGCTGAATCAGCAGATACTGAACCTGGAACAGGCGAGCAATGTGGACAAGGAAGCGCTAAACAGCGTGCAACAAACCATACTCTCGTTGCGCGAACAAATTTCCCAGTTGGAAGAGGATGTGCTTTTTTACAAGGAAATCCTCTCGCCGGACAATCAGGAAGATGGCTTGGTAATCGGTCAGCTTGACCTGATGGCGACAGATAATCCTTCCAATATCCGCTTCAAGCTGGAGCTCAAGCAGCAGGGCAGCAATGAAGATCTGATCTCAGGTTATGCCAATGTAAATATCCTGGGTATGCAAGATTCGCAGGAGGTATCCATTCCCTTGCGCAGCATGACTGATGTTGTCGATAGTCTGGATATAAGGCTGAAGTTTCGTTATTTCCAGAATATTGAAGGCGTGATGGTACTTCCGGAAGGTTTTGAGCCGCAAAAAGTCCAGATTCTCGCTGTCGCAGAGGGTGAAAGTGCCAAGACTGTCCAGAAAAGTTTTGGCTGGCTGGTTCGGAATTGATTGCTTGACCTTCTATTTATCCCAATGAGGTGCATGTGAAGAAGCCATTCAGTAGTCCCAATAACATTACCACGCTGATTTCCAAAGCCACTGAAATCACCGGTGAGGTACATTTCAGTGGAACTCTGGAAGTTGAGGGCAGGATATTCGGCAACATCTATGCCGACGACGATTCTTCAGCTGCGGTGCGCATTCGTGAGAGTGGGCTGGTAAAGGGCGAAATCCGGGCACCACTTATTGTCATCAATGGCATGGTGGAAGGTGATGTCTATTCCAGCAGCCATATCGAGCTGGCGGCCAAGGCCAGAGTCCTTGGCAATGTCTACTACCACCTTATCGAGATGGTGATGGGTTCAGAGGTTAACGGCTCTCTATGCCACAAATCTTCAGCGGATCTTGCCCCCATGCAGCTGGCGGCCGACAGGGATGTTGCCGCCAGTGATACTTCCGAGCTGGCAAATCAGTCTTAATACTTGACCAAATTCGTTGGTTATTTGATAATTGGCACATTCCCTAATTGTTGAAGGTAAGGTCTATGTCAGTAGTTGAGACCTATGATGCGTCCGCGTTGACGTTAACGGAAAATGCCGCCAAAAAAGTCAAGGCACTGGTTTCCGAAGAAGGCAAACCCAACCTCAAGCTTCGTGTTTATGTGACGGGGGGAGGTTGCTCTGGTTTCCAGTATGGCTTTTCGTTTGATGAAGAAATGAACGAAGACGACACCGTGGTTGCCAACTCCGGTGCCCAATTGCTCGTCGACCCACTGAGTATCCAGTATCTGACAGGTTCCAGAGTGGACTACGTGGAAGGCTTGCAAGGTTCGCGTTTTATCGTTGAAAACCCGCTGGCAACCACTACCTGTGGTTGCGGGATGTCCTTCTCTATCTGATAAAGCCTGGATCAGGCGTAATAGATGCCACCGGCAATCACCGCGTGGCTCGCTCCCGTAAACGGATCAAATCCCATTGGCTGGCGTTTCAGGGTTTTGCTGGCAAACCAGGCGAACGCCACGGCTTCAACATAATCAGCGTGCAGGCCGTGTTCGGTGGATGTGCCTAATTTGAAGCCAGGGAGTCGTTTCCCCAGATTGGCCATCAACGCCTTGTTCCTCACACCCCCACCGCAGACCAGGATTTCTCCACTATTCGCAAGTTTTTCGATTTCCCGGCTGATCGATTCTGTGGTCAATTCCAGCAAGGTGGCCTGGATTTCTGCAGGCGTTGGACGTTGAGCCAGCATGCCTATTTTCGCGTCCAGCCAGCCCTGATTGAAAAGTTCACGTCCCGTGCTCTTGGGAGCGGGGCGGCTGAAATAGGGCTCTTGCATCATAAATTGAAGAAGCTCCGGGTTTGGACGAGCGGTTGCTGCCCAAACCCCCTCGGCATCATAGGGTTGCTTGAGATAAAGGGATGCCCAGGCATCCATCAATGCGTTTGCAGGTCCGGTGTCCATGCCCAGTGGAGCAGCGCCTGACTTCGGCAGAAAGGTTATATTGGCAATTCCACCCAGATTCAGCACGACCCTGTCCACAGCTGCATTCCTGAAGAGGGTCCAATGCAAGGCTGGAACAATAGGAGCTCCCTGTCCGCCTGCTGCCATATCCCTTCTTCTGAAGTCGGCCACCGTGGTGATGCCAGTCAATTCGGCGATGGTATTGGGATCACCTATCTGCAAAGTGAAGGGGTGTTCCCGGGCGGATTGTGGCGGCTCATGCCATATGGTCTGGCCGTGGCTGCCGATTGCTGTAATCGAACTTGCGGCGATTTTGCTTATGGAAAGCAACTCCAGAACCGTTTCTGCGAACAGTTTTCCTACTGCAATATCAGTATTGCCAAGTGTACGCAGATCAACTGCCTGGTTATGCGCGAGATCAAAAATCTGTTGCTTTAGTAGTTGCGGGATGGGGTTGGAGAGAAAGTGCAGGGTATTGAGTTTGTCGTCTTCGATCTGGACCAGGGCACAATCCACCGCATCCATGCTGGTGCCCGACATAAGCCCTATATATAGCTCCGTGGTCATTGCGCGCCCGGATTTCCGGATTCCAGAGAGGCACCATGCGTTTTTAGCATGGACAGGAGCAGATTTGTCTGTTTCTTGAAGTTCGCCATTTCTGCTTTGGGAATCGTGGCGGCCTTGGGCAGTTGGTCATGGATTGTAATGGAATTCCGGTGAACTCCATCCATCAGGAATTCAAAGTGTAAATGTGGCCCGGTTGCGCTGCCAGTGGATCCTACGTAACCGATTATCTGACCTTGTTTAACCCGGGTGCCTGCGGTGATTCCTTTTGCATAAGCGTTCAGATGGGCATATTTCGTTTCAAAACGGTCGCCGTGCTGGATGACCACCAGTTTTCCGAAAGAGCCATTGCGATCAGCAAAGGTCACGCGGCCATCTGCGGTGGATAAAACGGGAGTGCCAGTAGGTGCCGCATAATCAGTGCCTTTGTGCGCCCTGATGGTATTGAGTATCGGATGTTTGCGCGCAAGGCTGAAATTCGAGCTTATACGGGTGAAGTCCACCGGATTCTTCAGGAAAGCCTTGCGCATGCTTTCCCCTTCCGGATTGAAAAAGTTGCTTTCACCGTGAGAGTTTTCATATCGCAGGGCAGTGTGCTCAACGCCCTGGTTTGTATAACTGGCAGCCAGGATCTGCCCTGTTCCGATCAATTCGCCATCAAGATATTCTTCTTCGAAAAGAAGGCTGAAGGTGTCCCCTTCGCGTGAGTCCATCATAAAGTCGATCACGCCACCAAAGAGGCTGGCAAGCTCCAGGGTCATTCTTGCCTCAATACCGCCACGTTGGGCAGCCATGAACAAGGAGTCGGTGATGACTGCATCTTTATAGACAATTTCGATGTGAGGCTTGCGGTTGATTTTGGAAAAATCAAATTCAGCTGTGTCCGTGCGTGTGAACAAGAAACTTTCAAGAGGGGATTTGAATAGTTCCAGCGAGTTGAGCTGTTGATCCTGATCCAGCTCGAACGCGAGCTGGTCGCCAATGGAAAGGTTGGCCAGGATTTCTGCATCCTCACTACTGTTGGCCACCTCGTAAACCTCCGTTGCACCAAGGCCGGCACGCTTGAAAATCAATGAGAGGTTGTCACCGGGTTTTACCGTGAGGAACATGCGGGGGTCGGGATCGGTTTCTTTCGTGGAGTCGGTTGCATCAAGGTCCTGAGGATCGGCGGCTGGCTGCAGGCTGGTTTCACGAAGATTCTGGCTGGTTGCCCTGCTGAGAATGTCATCAAAACGAGTACGGTCCTGGTCCTGCAAGATTGCGAGAATGAGAAGCGCAATGGCCAAAATAAGCAGCATAGACTGATGCCGGCCCGGCAAAAGGCTGTCCAGTGTACGTCTCGCCAAAACAACAAACTCAAACAAGTACTTAATTCTCAAGCAAAAAATGGTGCAATCCATTAATTATAACAAAAAAGCCAGTGTGCGATAG
>JBIIWM010000224.1:0-4728 GCA_044338875.1 Pseudohongiellaceae bacterium
GCCAGCGGCTTTTCCAGTTTCGCCGTGTGGTTCCAGTGTTTCAATTTTGCCTCCATGGTTGCCGTGAAGTAATGCCACATCCTTTCCTGTTCAATTATCAAACGCTCAGTGCCGCCCTTGACGGCACCCCGCTGGCGCCGCTGCGCGAACGCATTCCTGCCGATCTCGCGGCTGCTAACCGCCATGGGGATTTTGCGAGTTGGCAGGAAGCCTTGCTGGCCTTGCCCGAACTCTCTCCCGCTTCTGTCGAGCTGCTTTCCAGTGTGCGCATTGGCGATGCCGATCAATTGAGTGATGCTGCGCGGGAACTGCTGCGCAACCAGCTGATGGTCCTGCATCCCTGGCGCAAGGGCCCGATCGATCTGTTCGGTTTGCATATCGACACTGAGTGGCATTCCGACTGGAAGTGGGAGCGGCTGCTGCCGCATATCAGTCCCTTGCAGGGCCGCACGGTGCTCGATGTCGGTTGCGGCAATGGCTATCACTGCTGGCGCATGGCAGGGGCGGGCGCCGCGCTCGTCATCGGGGTGGATTCGCATCTGCTCTTTACCATGCAGTATTGGGCGATACGGCATTTTTTGCGCGAGCCGCCGGTGTATGTGTTGCCGCTGGCGCTGGAGCAGGTACCGGAGGGGATGCAGGGCTTTGATACGGTATTTTCGATGGGGGTGCTCTACCATCGGCGCTCGCCGTTCGACCATTTGATCAGTCTGCGCCACAACCTGCGGCCGGGCGGTGAGCTGGTGCTGGAAACCCTGGTCATCGAAGGCGAGGAGGGTATGACTTTGGTACCGCAGGGGCGCTATGCCCGCATGCCCAATGTGTGGTTTTTACCCACGTGTAACACTTTGGCGCGCTGGCTTGAGAAATCCGGTTACACCGATATCAAGCTGGTTGATTTGAACAGGACCAGCATCGAGGAGCAACGCAGCACTCCGTGGATGACGTTCGAGTCGCTGCCGGAAGCGCTTGAACCCGGTGATCGCATGCATACGATAGAGGGGCATCCGGCACCTTTACGTGCTGTTTTTGTAGCAAAAAAGCCTTGGTGAGCTGCTTTTTCACCCGAATTGCGCAGCCTGCGCCAGCTGCCCCGGGAAGCATCCCGGGGTGCACCCACGATGCTCTTCCAGCAGTGCCTGGCTAGCAGTTTCGACCCTTGAGTCCAGTTGGTGTGAAAGTTGCAATTGTTCTGCTGTAGTTCCGAAAGTAACAGCAGGATGTAACAGCAACATGGCCAGACCTTTACGTATCGAATACCCCAATGCTTATTATCATGTCACCAACACCAGTGCAGAAGCTGGCTGCAGCCTGTTCCCCGGGGAGTTGTACTATCAGGCCTTCCTGAATGGAGTGAACGAGGCGTCACTGCGTTTCAACGTTGACGTGCTGGCCTGGTGCTTGCTGAAGAACCAGTACCATTTGGTGGTGAAGACGCCAGATGGCAACCTGAGCCGCTTCATGCGCCAGGTCGATGGCCTGTATACGCAGCATTACCAGCGTTCCAAACGCAAGCATGGGTCAGTGTTCCGTACCCGGTACAAATCTGTATTGTTCCAGCCCGATTCCTATCTGGCCTCATTGTCGCGTTACATTCATGGGTTGCCGCGCACGGTGCGCAAGAATCCATTGGCCTGGCCCTGGTCCAGCCTGTCGCTTTACCTGAATAGTCCGGGCAAGGAGTCACTGGGAAAACCAGAGGAATTGCTGGACCAGTTTGGCAAAGGCGCCAGTGCGCGTGCTGCCTATGGCGTGTATTTTCATGCCGCCGTTGACCGGGAGTTGAGCCGTTTCTATGGCAAGAAGAACCAGCTGTCCGTGTTGGGTGACGAGAACTTCAAGGACAAGATAAAGGCCATTGCCGCGATTGCCCCAGAGCGGGGAATATCCAGGGTGGGTCCTGCACGCAAGCGGCCTACGGCTACGCGCATCGTCAGCTCCGTTGCGGATACCTTCAATGTCAGTGGTGTCAGCATTTTGAAGGCTGCACGAGGTCCTGGCACCAAGAATGTGCCGCGCTGGGTGGCGATGTACCTGTGCCAGGAGGCCGGCGCCATTACCCTGCAGAAAATTGCCACCCAGTTCGGATTGCAACGCTACGGTACGGTCTCCACTACCATTGGCAAACTCAAGGACGAATTTATGGAAAATCCGCCACTGGTTTCGCGCGTGGAGCGAATTCGGCAACAGCTTTATCCATGATTTCCCCGACGCCTCGCCCCTGTAATGGAATAAGGGGGCGGGTGTCACCCTCGCTTGTAATTCAGTGCCGGACCGCTACACTGCCTCAGATGCTGCGCTATTCCTGACGCTATCGCACTAAATCGGCCCACAACCGTTGCTCAAGACATTGCCCAAGCCATTGCTCAAATCATTGCTCAAGAAAGAGCCCGCCAGGCACAAGCCCATTCATGGATAGCAGTCCCTCCAATCGAGCCAATACGCGTCTGTTACAGGGGCAGGGTCCGCTCGATTTGCGTGCCTTTCTCGATCGGCTGGTGCTGGATGGGCAGATCTCCAAAGACACCCTGGAAGCACTCATTGAAAAGCGCCGTGGCCTTGTCCCGGGCAAGCTGCCACTGCTGGCTTTTTTGGCAGAACAGCAAATTGCCGATGAGGCCAACCCCGGACATCTGCTTGATCTCGAAACCCTGACCCGCAAGCTGGCCGACTACAGTGGCCAGCCGTATTACCGTATTGATCCGCTCAACATGGATGCCGCCAGCATCACCCGGGTGATGTCGCTGGCATTCGCCCAGCGCCACAGGATCATGGCGGTGGAAGTGAATGCGGACGCCGTGCTGATCGCCTCGGAGGAGCCTTTCATCAAGGCGTGGGAGGATGATCTGGGGCACATCCTGCGCAAGCCGATCAAGCGCGTGGTGGCCAATCCGCTGGAGATCCAGCGCCTCACAATAGAGCTCTATCGCCTCGCAAGTTCTATCAGCTTTGCCACCAACAAGAGCTCAGGCAAACCCGGCATGGGCAACCTCGAATCGATATTGGACATGGGCAGGCAAAAAGAGCCAGAGGTGAACGACCAGCATATCGTGAACATCGTGGACTGGCTGCTGCAGTACGCATTTGAACAGCGTGCCAGTGACATTCATATTGAACCGCGCCGTGACATCGGCAATTTCCGCTTTCGCATTGATGGTGTGCTGTACACGGTTTACCAGATGCCGATGCAGGTGCTGTCAGCGGTGATCTCACGCATCAAGGCGTTGGGGCGGATGAACGTGGCAGAGAAACGCCGGCCCCAGGATGGCCGGCTGAAAACCCGCAGTCCGGACGGCAATGAAGTGGAACTGAGACTTTCCACGATGCCCACAGCCTTCGGAGAAAAACTGGTGATGCGCATCTTTGATCCTGATGTGCTGCTGAAGTCCTTTGCAGACCTTGGGTTCAGCGCCGACGACCAGGAACGCTGGAACAAGATGATCAAGCGCAAGTACGGCATCATCCTGATCACGGGCCCGACAGGCAGCGGCAAAACCACCACGCTGTATTCAACGCTCAAGATGCTGGCTACGCGTGAAGTGAATGTATGCACCATCGAAGACCCTATCGAGATGGTTGAGTCGTCCTTCAACCAGATGCAGGTGCAGGACAACATTGACCTGACGTTCGCCAGTGGTGTCGAAGCGCTGCTGCGGCAGGATCCGGACATCATCATGATCGGGGAGATCCGCAATCTGGAAACTGCCGAGATTGCAATCCAGGCCGCACTCACCGGTCATCTGGTGTTCTCGTCCTTGCACACCAATGATGCGCCGAGCGCCATTACCCGGTTACTGGAGTTGGGCGTGCCGTCCTATCTGATCAAGGCAACCCTCGTGGGCGTGGTGGCGCAGCGCCTGGTGCGTGTGTTGTGCCCGCACTGCAAAAAAACCGGCGAAGTGGATGCGGAGATGTGGAACGCCGTTACCGCTGGTTGGGATGCAACCGTACCACGCACGACATTTGAGCCGGTGGGTTGTCTGTCCTGCCGGGAAACCGGCTACAAGGGACGCTCCGGTATATACGAGATAATGCCTTTCACCGAAACCTTGCAACCGTTCGCTGACAGTGCAGCGGAACTGCCCAAACTCAGGCGCCAGGCGTTCACGGAAGGCATGAGCAGTCTGCGCCTGAGCGGTGCGCGCAAAGTGGCCACGGGCATGACCTCTTTACTGGAAGTGTTGCGCGTGGCTCCCGAGAGCAGTTGAAGGCAGGAAATTCATGTTAGAAGCAGAACAGTTGCTCCAGCGCTACCAGGCAGATTTTTCTGCCGCCGTGACACATTTTCCGGGTTTGCAAGCCTTGCTGCAGGGCGCGCCAGGATTGCAGGCATCCCTGCACAAGCTATGGCTTTGCAGCGATTATGCTGCTGGCGTGTGCATCAGCAATACGATCCTGTTGCAGGATTTGCTGCAAAGCGGTGATCTTGAACGTACCTATAAAAATTGGCCAGCGCTATTGCCTGACACCATGACGCGTCTGCTGCCACCAAATCAAAATAATCCGGATGCGCTGGCACGACTCAAGCAGGAATTGCGCGTGTTCCGCAAGCGTGAAATGTTGCGCATCCTGTGGCGTGACATCAACGGCAAGGCGGATTTGTTCGCGACCTGCAACGATCTGTCGCAACTCGCCGATGCTTGCCTGCACCATGCACTCCGCGAGCTTGCGCCGCGCTTGCAGCAAATTCACGGAGTGCCTTTGGATGCAGAAGGCAATGTTCAGGAG
>JBIIWM010000225.1:0-4713 GCA_044338875.1 Pseudohongiellaceae bacterium
TGCCAATTGGTTGGCAAACTACAACGGGTTAAAGGCGTCGAAATGCGCGCCATCAGCGTGTGTGCCCGTCGATATCCGACAATGCCCATCAACAAGCCAGCCACCGGTAACCACCACAGGACAGCAAGTGTCAGCGTGCTTCGCTCCCAGGCTTCCAGACGACGCCATTTGCGCAGTTTGTCGCGAAATCTAGCCAAGAGTCACCAGCCTGGCCTCTGCCAGTTGTTGCAGCAAGGCATTGATATCTTTTTCAAGACGCTCTGCTTCAACCTCGTACTCCTGAAGCAAGCATGCACAAGCTGCCGCAACATCCGGATCATCCTGCAACAGCTGCCACAAGCGAGCGCCAACTTGGTCGAGACCGAAATAGGTGGAGCTGGCGAGGTCGAGAATCACTGCCTCACCGCCAATTTCCTGGAACAGCGCCTCAGGTGACAACTGCGCGCGCAACTTCAACATTTGAACTCCTCCATGCTTGAACTGAACTCCTGCTCTGTTGGTTGCAGGTTTGTCGCTGATACTGCATGCAACTTGCCATCACGCAGCGCAAGCACACGATCAGCAAGTGCCAGGCTCGCAGGCCTGTGCGTGACGAGAATAACAGTTAACGGTGCCAGCACCTGGTGGCAGGTTTCAATCAAGGCCTGCTCACCCGCCGGATCGAACATGGCCGTGGCTTCATCCAATACCAGGATCGGCGCCGACTTCAGCAAGGCACGAGCCAGCGCCAGCCGTTGGCACTGGCCACCGGACAGACGGATTCCCCGGTCCCCGATCAGCGTGGCGTAACCTGCTGGCAGCGTATCTATGAAATCATGCAGCTGTGCAAGTGTTGCTACCTGTTTAATCTCTTGCGCTGTTGCATGAGGCTTGGCAAAGGCAATGTTGGCAGCGATGCTGCCGTTGAACAGCAGCACTTGCTGGGACACCAGGGCTATTTGCTCACGCACGAAGCGCAGATCCAGGGTATTGATATCGACGCCATCAAGCAGGATGCGTCCCTGTTGAGGCTGGTATAAACGCAGCAGCAAATGGATCAAGGTACTTTTGCCGCTGCCATTTGCACCAACGATCGCCAAGGTCTCACCGGCACGCACCTGCAAGTCAAGATCCTCCAGTACCGGTTGGCGTGCTGGATAGCAGAAGGAAACTTGCTCAAACCGGATTTCACCAGAAACCTGCGGCAACCGGATGCCCTTCCCCATGTCGTCCTCCGGCGCTTCTGCGAACAGTCGTTCCAGACGTGCCAAGGCACCACGGGCAACCTGTATCTGCCCATAAACACCTGCCAATGCACTGACTGGCCGCGTCAACAAGGCCGCATACAACAGGAAGCTGATCAACTCAGTGACTGTCATGCTCTGGGCATTGATGCGCTCACCCGCCAACCACAACAAGAACAGTATTGCCGCTGCGCTGGCAAATTGCAGTGCGGGTTCCAACAGTGCATGGATTTGCACCTGTTTACAGCCAAGATCAAAGACCTTGGCCGTCTGATGGCGATAGCGCTCCACTTCGCTTGCCTCACGGGTAAAGACCTTGATCGCCGGCAACATCCCCAGATTTTCCTCGAGTATCGCTACACTTCCGGCATATTCCTCCTGCAGCGAAATTGCCAGTGGCCGCAATTTTCGCCCTATAACTTTCAGCAACAGATAAAACAACGGTACCAGCGCAGTGACCAGGACAGCCAGCAAAGGATCGAGCAGGAACATCAGCAAGACAGCACCAGCCACCGTAAAAAGTAACGAAGGAATACTGAGCAAGGTGCTACTGATGAAGTTGCCCAGGTCATCCACTTCATGGGTGAGCAGGGCGAGCAAATCGCCTTGGCTGCGCTGCTGGAAAAACGCCAGTGGCAACGTTTGCAGCTTTTCATAGACCTGAACCCGCAGTTCAGAGCTGATGCGCAATGCGGTAGTGCCCATCACCCGGGTATTTACATAGTGCAACGCTGCAATCAACGCAAACAGCAGAAGCAAGGCAACCAGAATACTGTTGAGACTCACCGCCTGAGGCAATAACAAACTACGAGCAAACTGTCCTGCCAGCCACGGCACCACCAAGGCAACCAGACTTTCGAGCAACATGAGACTGGCAGCCAGCGCTAACGCGTACTGGTAAGGTCTTGCGTAGAACAGCACAGTACGGATTCTCATGTGCGTTGCCACCCCAGCCGAAAACGGTGGAGCAAACCCGTCACAATGCGACGCAGGTACAACCAGGGTAACCACTGCCAACGTGCATCGGCAAACTTGTTATGCATGTAAGTTGCGGGAGGACACAGGATATGCCGGCAATAGCCGAGTTTTGCCGACAGGTTGCGGCAAGCCTGCAAATCCAGCCAGGCCCGGGGGAATGGTCCTGCAGCGAGATAACGATCCGGGAGCCCCTGCTCCGCTTGGGCCAGGGAAATTTCCCAGTGTTTGGGTAATGACGTCATGAACCAGGCTCCAGCCAACGCCAGGCTCTCGCGGCAAATGCGGGTTAATCCTTTGGCTTTGGAGCATTCAAAAAACTGTACCCACTCTGCCGGTTGAAGCTGCCTGGCCAACAGGTCGATATCCTGCAACCAGATCAAGCGATCCCCGCTGTAATACGTCTTGTGATTTACGGTATAGGCAGACAACTTGTGAACCCCGCGGTGCAGGCAGGCAATGAGTAGCGCATCAGCATGACTGACGGTGCGCGCCTGGCCAGACAATGCCGGCAGTGGAACGGAGCGACTGTACAACTCCGTAAAGCTGAACAGGCCGGACAACAATTCCGAGTTGTTCAATTTCCAGTGCAGATCGATATTGTGCTCTCCCCCTTCCGGGGCTATTTGGGAAAAATAGAGCTTGTAGAAAATAGCTTCTTCTGCATCGCTGTATTGTCGATATCCAAGGGATTCCAACACGGTTATAGACGCTTGCAGCTGGTCTGGAGCAACCAGCAGATCAGTATCGCTGCGCGTGCGCCAGACCGGATTTGGATAGAGCGAGTAAGCCAATGCAGTCCCTTTATAAACCAGGGTGTTGATCCCGGCTGTGGCCAGGGCTTCAAGAGCAAGTTGCATCAGGCGCCGGTTGCGCAATTCCCAGAGCGCGCGTTCTGTCGCCAACTGTTTCAGTGCCAGCCGGACTGACTCGGGACAAGCATCCAGGCACGCAAGACGTTCAACGAGCAGGCATTCAATCCCGTGAAAGGTAACGCGCTCAAGAAAACGTTCAACATCCGCTACACAATCGGCAAAGGGCCAGGATTGGCGTTCGCCACGCAGCAACGCCTGGCAGAGCAGGTCATGCGCAGCAGCTGGGGCTTGGCCATAAATTGCAGGCATCGCGCGACCTTGACCTTAACGGGGCTGCAGCGCTTGCATGCGCTTTTGCAGGGCGGAATCGCCTTTTCCCAATACGCTGGCCTTCTCCACCGCAGTGGCAAGGTCGGCTGCACGCCCTGGTTGGGTAGCCAGATACTCGGCATATTGGCCCCAGCTGTAAGGATTGCCGGGACGTATGCGCAAGGACAGCTCCATGGAATGGATGGCTTGCCTAAAAAGCTGGTCTGCTTGCGGGCGATCAGTCGTTGTCAACGCTTGCCAGATTTGCAGACGTGCCTGCAAGGCGAGATAGTCAGGATTGCCTGGCCACTGTTCCGCTGCCTTGTCCATGCGTTGCTGCACAGCCGCTATCTGGGCTGCTGCCGGACGGTATTCCTCCTGTCCCCAGAACACCACCTCGCGCTGGGCATCGAAAAAAAGCAGATCAGACCGGACTACCCGCAACGCGAAATAGCCCTGATGCAGCAGCACGAGCAGAATCAGTGTTGACCATACAAGTTTTTTCAGTGACAGCTCAGCCACAGGCAAGGCCCATCACGTCAGATGGCAGAAAAGCACGCTGATTGTCCTCGAACAGGCGCGCAGCAGTCGTTGCACCCTTGCGTGCACTAACCAGGGCAAACGCTTCGCTCAATACCGGTCGACGCGCACGCATGTTGTGGGCATCGGTAGCCACATAAGTGATGCGGTCTTCATCCAGCAAACGCAAGGCCACCGTTTCAGCTGCAGCGCCAAATGCGCCAGTCAGCGACCCTGCAGTAACCTGCAACAAACAGCCTGCGTCGACAAAGGGTTCCAGCAACATGTAATCACGCATGATGGCTTTGTTGCGCTCAGGGTGCGCAATGACCGGGCGTATGCCACGCTTTATCAGCCAGTCCACCAGCAGGTTGGAACCGGGGATGAGCTGGCCGTGAGGGAATTCGAGCAAGAGCAGGGAAAAGCCGGCAACCTTGCCAAGGAAAGGCAATTGCAGTGCAGCCAGCTGCCCAAAAATCAGGTCAGTAAGCCTGACTTCGGCAGCAAAGCCGATTTCGAGCGGAATATTGCGTGCAAGCAACTCCTTACGAAAGTCTGTTACGGCCTGGATAATCGTTGCCGCATCGTTGTCCCAGCGTCCCGGATGAACATGGGGGGTAACGATGCTGTAGGTGATGCCGTCCGCAAGCGCAACCTGGGCCAGCGCTGCAGCCTCGTCCATTGTGGAGGGACCATCATCGATTCCTGGTAGAAAATGACAATGGATATCAATCATTAGCCGTGTGTATCAGTGCTGTTGTAATAACCTGTGCTATAGCCATATTTTTTATCGCCATAGGAACCATAGTAACTGTTTGACTTGGATGGATCGAAATAGTTGAGCACTACTCCGGTCAAGGCATCATTGGCTC
>JBIIWM010000039.1:0-15482 GCA_044338875.1 Pseudohongiellaceae bacterium
TGCTCTTCTTGCCTTTGGCAGCGACACGCAGGATACGATCCTGGATCGAGGTGAAGTCTGAGTCATCAAGATTGGTGGCAATGCCTGCCCTGATCGGGTTCAGGTCTACATAGGCCATACATGCCACTAGTGCGGTTTCGTCCTTGAGCGCCTGTGATTTGAAGCGGCCTTCCCAGAAACGACCGGTGCAGCCATCTTCGCGGTTCGCCATGATGGCAAGCGTATAGTTCATGCAGGCCATGAACCGGCTGATGTCGTGCAGTTTTTTTCTGCACTTGCGTGCGAAGATTGATAATTCTTTTTTCTCTAAATCACTGAGCACTGCGCCGGCCTGATAACGTTGAAACAACGCAGACCCCTTGTACAAGCGACCCCAGCGCTGCAATACCTCTTCCTCAGGCCAATTATCTGCCCTGTCTTTATCGACATGCAGGACCAGGTGGTAGTGATTGCTCATCACGGCATAGGCAGCAATATTGATCGCAAAGATATCACCCAGGGATTGCAGTCTTTCGACCAGCCACGGCTTGCGGTGATCGAAGCTTCTGCCCTTGTGGTCCTTGCCAAACAGGAAAGCACGCCGAACACAGCGGGAGATGCAGTGGTAGTAGGGTGTGGTCTCCAAAGAGACAAGGGAGGACCGGGGTCTGGTCATGGGCAAGCAATCCTTTGCTTTGTCAGGTAACGCTAATTCCCTGTATATCCAGCTTCGCGATGGCTGCGCACCGCAAGTACAAAAACCGTATCGATCTCCGTGACGTATCGATACAAAGCGAGATAGCCGTACAATTTTCTTCCGATTACCAATTCACGCTTGTCGTTGGCTGAGGGCCGGCCGATCAAGGGGTTGTGTGCCAGTACGTTCAGCGCCTCTATTATTTCCCGAATGCGCAATGCGAGATTTTCACCCTGATGTTCGGCAAGGTGCTCAAGGATTCGATCGAAGTCATCCCCAACCTCTGGCGCGAGTCCCAAATACGCCATTCAGCGCGCCAGCTTGCGGGCTGCAGGGCGCTTTGCAGTCTTGCCTGCAACACGATCCTCAAGATAACTGCGCATTTCCTGCCAGGGCACAGTCTTGCCGGACGCAGCAATACGGGCAAAACGCTCCTCGGCAACTGCATCAAAATCAGCGCGCTGCTCTTCCATCGCGGCCTTTTCAGCAATAGCTTCAAGGATAAAGCCATGGGTAGTCGTGCCGGCGCGCTTGACTGCCTTGGCCACCCTGGCTTTCAACTCGGGCGACAAACGTATGGTAGTTGTGGACATCTCTCACTCCTGACATCTTTGACACAGCGATAATGTAGCACAAAAGTGCTACGGAACGTCCATTGCTGCGACATGACCACACTCTAGTCACTATCCGCCATATTTCCACAAAATGTGACTGTCCCACTCCGCATGCCCCTACCCCGCTCCTCAAAATGTGACTGTCCCACCCCGCTCCCTTCCACCCCGCTTCCAGTCTAGGCCAGTAGCACAACCAGGCTGGGACACATCAAGCCCAGTACGTCTCGGGCTTCCTGCGGCAACCAGCCAATCTTCACATCCTGTCCCGCACCCAGTACTTCAGTCAGCAGATCCTTGGAAATGGCTAGCCATCCACCTTCAGTCTCGCAACTGACAAGGAATTCTCCCTCTAGCCGGCAGTGCAAAAGATCCTTCTGCTCCTGAAAATCAATCTGGTGCCTTGCCACTATTTGCGGGTTCGATGACACGATGTAACGCAAGGGAACTTCAGGCATCTGTGCCAGCCCTGAATCCACGGTCTGCCTGGCTGACGCCACCAGGAAGAGCCGACCGTTCGCTGCGGCGGCTTTCGTCTCACCCGCAGCAATGCGTCGGTGCAGCGCATGCTCGACGCGAGCACTGATGGCTGCGGCAAACTGCTGCGGATATTCGAACTGCTTTACCACGTCCGGCTTGATGTGCGGCAGCTTGCGCCAGTCGTTGACCCAGGCGCGCTTGTCGGCTGCGCCAACGGTGAAGGCGTCTTCCATGCTGAAGTGGGTCATGGCATCACGCTGCATGGCCTTGAATGCCATGAGTTCGAGGAGATTGGAGGCAAACCCGTACAGGACCCCATAAGGAGAATACTCGCCCTCAACTGGCCGACTTTGGCGACAGTCCTCAAGCAAGTGCTGCGCCACGCGCTCCAGCAGGGCGGCGTATTGCTGCAACTGCCGGAGGTGGCGCTTGCCGGTGGCCGTATAGACTGCCTGCCCCGCGCCATCCGTTGTGATGCAGAGATGCTCGATCATGCTGTAGGAAGCCAGCAGATCGAGACGTTCCAGGAACAACTCCGGGTCCGGTGAAACGCCCTGGCAAATGGCGGCCGCCAACGTGAGCCGCTGCGTGTCGGCGCTACTGTCGCCAATATCTCCGCGCTGCAGGCACTGCTCATACGCCTCAAGAAGTGGCACCAGGCCTTGCACCAGCAGGGCGATATCAAGCGCATTGGACTTGCGCGTGAGCAGTACCAGGTTGCTTTCGTCGAGTGACACCTTCTGCTGTTTTGAGAGGTGATACAGCTGTGAACGCAGGTGCCCTGCTCCTGTTTGCACTCCGGCCTTGTGCGTTTCAATACGGTCCGCTTCAGGGAAGGTCTCCGTGCTGCGTTCCATGATATGAAGATAACCACTCAGGTCGTCGGTGGTGGGGCTCATCGCTACCGGGATCAGCCAGCGCACATCGCGGACGAGCCTTGGCTGCCCCTCCGGAGAACTGCGCCACAACTGGTCGAGCACCCCTTGCAGCCGGAAGAGCCGGGCGCCGACATTGCCAGACTCCCCATCCCACAGTCGCAGGGTCAACAGGGCAAGGCTGCGCAACAGGGACAAGGAGAACAGGATGTGCGCATAGTGGATGCGGCCCTTGTGGCCAGGCCAACGCGTCTGCCGCCACAAATGCAAGCCGCGCACCAGCATCTCAACCGGATTGACGATGTCGTTGCCGGGATTGTCACGCGGCTTGAACCCGCTGGCCCAATGCGCTTGTTCCAGAAGATCGCCAAGACGGGCCTGGTCGCGGGTGACTGCGGTGAGTGTCCCAAAGCACTCCCAGCACTCCTTGAATTGAAGGGACAACAGGGGCAGGTCTTGCTGATACTGGGCCGGTTTGCCCTGGCAGTTCAACAGGCGTTCAATTTTCCCGACGATTGCATCGCGATGGGCCAGGTACAAGTGGAGCAGCTCCACATGTGCATCAAATGGCACTTGGCCCGCTCCCTGCACAACGGCCGACTCCTGCGGCGCAGAAAACGGATGAATCAATTCGCTCATGACAATACTTCCACTTGCAGCATGTTCACTGGATGCAAAGCTCGCACAGGGCCTTGCTGAAAACGCTCGATAAAAAACAAGGCCGGATTATATAGGAAACCCGCCTGCTCCCTGCTTTCCTGTGCTTCCATTCCTGCGTCTCCATGCCTGCGCCTTCCTTATTCCTTCACCAGCGATTAGTATTCCGGCCACTCGAAAATAACAAGAGGGCAGGCCAATGTTCAGGCATGAGCAACTCCCATCGCTGCATCGTTACCATCACTTTCGCCCCCGGGCATGCGCCCTGGCCTTGATAAGTGTCGGCTTGTCTGCCGGTAGCAGTGCCCAAACCAACCTGTACTGGGGCGATCTGCACCTGCATACCAATTTTTCCCTGGACGCCTACGGCGTTGGCAACACCAAGATCACGCCAGACATGGCCTACCGCTTTGCACGTGGCATTCCCCTTTATCACGACGTACTCGATACCAAGGTGCAGATAGACCGCCCTCTGGATTTTCTGGCCGTGACCGATCATGCCAGCAATCTTGGCATTGATGTGCAGGTCATCGGTGCCCATGAGTTGCTGCAAGCCACGCCTTGGGGGCGTCAGTTGATTGCCACAGTCACCCCGGAAACCCCCTGGCCCGGATTGCTTGGCTACCGTCGCAGCCTGGGCGCAGCCAGCACCGGGATGATGGAAGAGGTGACCACCCTCGAGCTCAGGCAATCAGCCTGGCAGGTTGAAATCGAGGCGGCCGAGAACAACTATATTCCCGGCACCTTCACCACCTTTGTGGCCTGGGAATGGACAGCCATGATCGACGGCAAGAACCTGCATCGCAATATCATCAGCAATGCCGGTGCAGAAGGCGTCCAGTTCTACCCCTACAGTGCAGGCCAGTTCTACTCACTCGACGGGATAGACAGCAATCGCCCCGAAGACCTCTGGGCATGGCTGGATGAAACCTCGGCACGCACTGGCACCGACTTCATCGCCATTCCGCACAATTCCAATCTGTCTGCCGGCCTGATGTTCGATACCGTGGATAGCGATGGCCAACCCATCAATGCGCAGTACTCGCAGAACCGGATGCGCTGGGAATCGCTGGTGGAAATTACCCAGATGAAGGGCACTTCCGAAATTCGCCCCTCACTGGCGCCCACCGATGAGTTCGCTGATTACGAGGTGCGTCGCAAGTTGCTGATCGGAACTCCGACACCCGCAAACGCGGCGGATTATGTGCGGACGGCCCTGCTGCGCGGACTGGAATTCAATGAAAGCATCGGCGTGAATCCCTACAAATTCGGTGTCGTCGGCGCAACCGACGGCCACATCGGCATGTCTTCGGTAGAGGAAAACAACTTCCTCGGGAAAATCGCCAGCGATGCCAAAACCAGCCAGCATCTGCCCAAAGACAGACCCGTGATTTTCCCGGCCTGGGAAATGTCCGCTTCCGGACTCACAGGCGTGTGGGCAGAAGAAAATACGCGTGAATCCATCTTCAATGCAATGAAACGCAAGGAAGTCTATGCCACTACCGGTCCCCGCATTGCACTGCGGGTATTTGGCGGCTTTTCCTTTGAGACCAGTGATGCGCTTGGCAACGACATTGCCGCCATCGGCTACAAAAAAGGACTGCCCATGGGCAGCGATCTGACGCGGTCATCCGGGGGAAAGATTCCGGGCTTGCTGATTCATGCGACCAAGGATCCTGTCGGTGCCAATCTCGACCGGGTGCAGGTGATCAAGGGCTGGCTGGACGCCAACAATGAAGCACAGCAAAAAGTGTATGACGTTGCCTGGTCGGGCGAGCGACAGCCCGGTGCCGATGGCAAGGTGCCAGCCGTTGGCAATACGGTAGACATCAGCACTGCCCTGTACACCAACGATATCGGCGCCGCACAACTGGCCACAGTATGGACAGACCCCGACTTCAATGCCGACCAGACCGCCTTCTATTACGTACGCGTCCTTGAGATACCGACCCCGCGGCATTCGCTCTACGATGCGGTTGCGCTGGGGATAGATGTCAGCGTGACCAACTTCCCGGCCACTCTGCAGGAACGCGCCTTTTCCTCACCTATTTGGTACACACCGTAACGCATGCACAAAAGCCGGGGCACTCGTTTTTGGGTCCACGTGATGTGGCTGCCCCCATCCTTATTTCCAAGTGTCGAGGAGTTATGCAAACCGCGCTCAATAATGAAAAAGCCTATTTGACCCGAATTTTCAAAAACCTCACCGAGACAAATACCGAGATATCCGGCGTTGAATTCGAGGGTTGTGAATTCCATGAATGCAATTTCACCGAAACAACGTTCAGGAAATGCCGATTTATCGAATGCACATTTTCCCACTGCAATCTGAGCGTCATAAAGGTTCCCCAGAGCAAGTTTTCCGATGTTGTGTTCAAGGAATGCAAACTTGTTGGTGTTGACTGGACCAAGGCTGCATGGCCAAAACTGGCTTTCTCGGTGTCGTTGAAAATGCACAACTGCATCATCAACGATTCATCGTTTTTTGGCCTGAAGCTGGATGAAATCGTCATCAAGCAGTGCAAGGCACATGATGTTGATTTTCGGGATGGAAGTTTTGTTGGTGCCGACTTTTCATACACTGATTTCACTGATTGTCTTTTTGCAAAGACCATCCTTTCGGGTGCCGACTTTTATGAAGCAATCAATTTCGACATTGATATTTTCAATAACAATATCAAAAAGGCCAGGTTCAGCCGCTATGAAGCCGCAAGATTGCTGAACAGCCTGGATATTGAATTGGTGGACTAGTCCCGATCAGGGCGATGCTGTTACCACAATGTTTCAGAATGGTTACCCTCTCAATTCCACTCTCAATTCCCCTCTCAATCAACCTTCCTTTGAATCATTCCACCTTTGGATCAACCCATCTCTCGACGGGCCTCTTCTCGCGTCCAATTTTTAATTTGTAACATGCAATATTACAATCACGGCAGCGGCTTGGCGACGACCTCGACGGCAACCAAGCCCGTCAAAAGGTGCGTTTTTCCGCCTTATATATGACGTTCCTACCCTCCACTTGCAATCGCGCTGAACAATTTTTGCTCCTACCTCTTTTTCAATTGTAACAAAATATTTTACAATTCTTTCCGGCGGCCTGGCGATAAACAAAGCCGGTCGCCAGACGAGTTTGAACAGAACTACTTTATGAAGCAGCAAAAAAGTGTCTGGAGAGCTCAGGGCGATTCAAACCATTTTAATAAGCGTTTGATTCAAAAAAAAAATGAAAAAGAGAGAACATATGAAAATACGCCGTCTATGCCAGCTGGCTTTATTTGTAGGCCTGAGCCAGGGTGCTCTGGCTGAAACCCAGAGTTTGACCATGATCGGAGGCGGTCCCGGACCGGTGGGAACCATAGATCCCTATTCCGAAGGCTCCACTGATGGAGGCGTTACCTGGGGACCGACCTATTATGTGGGTGCACATCCCTGGGGTTTTATCCCGGGTGTAGAGAACTGGATCAATGTCTATCCGAGCCAGACCCAGGGTCTCCATCAAACCAACCACGTCAGAATCCGTTTCAATCTGCCGGAGGGTTTCAGCGATCCCAACCTGGTCCTGCAGCTACGCGCTGACAACGTTATCAAGGTCTATCTGAATGGCACTTATCTGGCCGAAAGGGTTCAGGGACTGGGCGCTGCCGATGGCATGTTTGGTGACTGGTCGCCAGCCGTGGTCAATCCGCTGCTGGAGGAAGGCATCAACGAATTCACCATGGAATTGACTGACATGGGCGGACTCGTTGCTTTTCAATACCTGATTGACCTGACCTTCGAAGCTGACCAGGAAGGCACGATAGGTCAAGCCGGGGATACCGATGTTGATGGCCTGACCGATACCGATGAAGCAATCATTGGCACGGACCCCTATGATTCCGACACCGACAACGACGGCATTCTGGACGGTGTAGAAGTGGGGATGGGCTCCGATCCGCTGACAGCACCAATCACAGATTCCGATAATGATGGCGTTCCCGACGAAGATGACGCGTTTCCGAGCGATCCGGAAGAATCCGCAGACTCCGACAACGATGGCGTGGGCGATAATGCCGACCAGAACGATGGTTCAATCCTGACCGCCACGGTTATCATCGGCGGCATCGATTCGGGCGTTGCCAATACAGTGGGTGCCGATGGTATTTCACTGGCCGACCGCGTGACTGCCGCCGCCGGTTCCTGCACCACGACGTCAAGGAACCACGGCGCCTATGTAAGCTGCGTGGCCAAGGCGCTGAACACGCTGCTGAAAGCCGGCATCATTACCGATGCACAGAAAGAGGCGTTACAGAGTGCTGCTGGCCGCAGCAGCATCGGCAAAAAATAACGCAGTAACCAGGCTATACATAAAAGCCGGGACACCCACCTTCGGGTGTCCCGGCTTTTTTTTAACCGTTTACATGTCTCAGCCCAAAGACTAAGCTAGCCCCAATCAAGGCCACAGCAAGAAGGCCATTAACAACAATAATAACCACCAGCAATAGCGACTGGTGCAAGGGGACTCCATGCAATATGCCGTCTGGTTTTTGCGTTTCCTGTTCGCGGCGTGGATGATTCCCGCAGGCCTCAACCATTTCATTCCTCTCTTCCCCCAACCGATGGGCTCCCAGCCCTTGAGTCAGGATCTGATCACAGCCCTGATCGACAGCCAGCTGTTCGACCTGGTCAAGGCCGTGGAACTGATCGCGGGGTTCGGTGTATTGTTGGGTTTCTATACACCGCTCGCACTGCTGATTTGCCTGCCCGTCTCCTTTGGCGTGTTCTATTGGGATGCGCCGCTTGAAGGCTGGGGCTCACGCGCCGCCCTGTTTGGCTACGCTACGCTGCTTTGCAATGCACTGCTCTGCCTGGCTTATAACAAGAGCTACCGCTCGATGTTCACACTGCGTGTGGAGACCAGCAACATGCAGCAACTCGTCCTTGTTGGCAGCCTGCTCTTCGGTGCCTGCATGCTGCTCAATGGCGCCAACTACCTGTTTCTTTCTCTCTGGCCCGCACCTGGCGGCCACGAGCCACTCGCCATTCAACTGATGAGCGCCTTGGCCAACTCCCGGCTGCTCGATGTGGCCATGGCGATCCAGCTGCTTGGCGGAGCCCTGGTGCTCGCGCGCCTTTGCGTACCCGCCGCGCTCTACGCGCTGATGCCCATCTCTACTTGTGCGCTGTTCTGGTCGGCAATCCTCGATCAGGATCCCCTGACTGCGCTGCTGGCGTTCGCTGCTTTTGCACTCAACGGACTGTTGATGCTGGCGTATCTACCCTACTACCGCGGCACACTGCAACGGCACGCGCTGGCACTTGGAGAGGCATAAGGAAACCACATGAACTATGACGCGCTGTTCGTAAATCCCAACGGTCGCACCTCACGTGCCCAGTTCGTGCCTGCGCTGCTGACGGTGCTTGCGTCGATCGCATTCTTTGCCTATCTCGTTACAGGCCGCACGGCGCAGTTCTGCATGCTGGTGCTGCTGTATCCGGCGTGCGTGTTGCTCGCCCGGCGAGTGCGCGACATGGGCTACCCGGCCTGGCTGGTGCTCGTACCGCTGGGACTGATGCTGGCCAGCTTCGGCATCCAACTAGGCTACGTAACATTAAGTGGCACCCTCGACGCTGCGCTACCGTGGGTGGCGCTCGCCGTCTCTGGCGCGTTTGCGCTATGGGGCTGTGCGAAACAGTAAACTCCGCTCGGCACGATGACGAAGCGGGGAGACAAAGCCGGGACATCCACTCATTCGATGTGACTGTCCCAAAGCTCTCAAGGCTAGAAGGTATAACGCACCATCGCCTGCACTACCGACTCGGTGAAGCCCTTGCGGCCCAGCTTGTTGTGCCAATACTGCCACTCAAACCCCAGGTCAAAATGCGGGCGCCATTTCCACAAGAGCTGTGGCTGGCCGTGCAGGGCATCGGCGTTACCGCCCTCCCCGCGCACGAAGTCCAGAAAACCTTCGACCGCGAATTGCTGGCGGCCGATGCGAAATGGATAGTTATAGATCGTGGAGACCTGTCCCGTGGCTCCGGGCAAATCGGGATCGTCGCGCCGTTCCAGATGCAGCTTCAACACCTGGAAGCCGGGGATGCCGAGATCGACGCTGACACCTTCCAGCAGCGTGGCGTTGCTGCCACGCTTGTTGCGGCTATAGTTAAGCTCGCCCACCAGATAGATGTCGCGCACGAGGCCGAAGTGCAAGGGTTCTCCGCGCAGTGTCTTGCCCAGGCTCAAGCGCGGACCCCACTCCACGTAGGTACTGCCCGCGTTGCTGAAGTTGTCCACGTTGGTGAGATCGATGAAATAGAAGTTGTCGCCAATGGTCCACGGCTTCACATGGCGGTAGGTCACCACAGCCATGGCATGTTTGCTGCGGCCATCGTAGCCGGTGCCATACAGGGTTTCGATGAGGTTGATTTCGCGCGGCTGTGCCACGAGCGGGGCAGCATGGCCAAAAGTTGCGGCCAGCAAGAGCAGGAACGACAAACGGGTCATCGGAGGGGCATCCACCTGGGTTATGGGGCGGCCCTCACAGCACAAGCGGGCATCGTATGGAACAAGTGTCACACTTTGGCTTGGCGTCTGTCAAAGCCGTCTGTGCACTCATGGAGACGATAATCACCCAGGCGGAACCACTTGCGGGAAAGGATGAACCCGGTCGCCGGCTCTGGTGACAGGCTGGTGACCTCCCCGGTCATGTTTTTCCGGTAAAAGGCGGTACAGGTAGCGCTCTGCCAGACCGTCTTTTGCATTTTTCTTCTCATGGCGGCGACGTATGCATCCTGAAGGTCGCGTCTGGCATCGATGGCCGTGATGGACTTGTCCCGTTTCACGGCGCAAATGGCCTGAACAATGTAATCGGTGGCAGCCTCCATATAGGAAATCTGCGAGCTGTGTCCGGTGCCGGTGTTCGGACCATTTACCTTGAAATAGTTGGGATAACCGGAAACGGTAATGCCCTTGTAGGAAACCGCCTCTTGTTCCCATTCGCTGTTGAGGTTGCGGCCACCCAACCCAAACACCTGAAATGTCAGCGCCTTCTTCATGTTCGAATACGCATAATATCCAGTGGCGTAGACAATCACGTCGAGGGAAATATCCTGTCCATCCCTGGTCCTGATGCCCTCGGGGGTGATGCATTCAATCCCGCTGATATCTACATCGACATTGGCAAGGGACAGTGCGGGAAGATAGGTATTGGTCGGTATGACCCGCCGGCAACCCAACTCGTAATCGGGCATCATGTGCTGCCGCAACTCGGGGTCCTTGATGTACTTGTCCAGATGCTCTTGCAATCTCCTGCGGTATTGCTCCTTCATTAGCCGGCTGATGCCCGCGAGTCCGGGGTAGCGGCGGAAAGCGACAAACCTGGCGTCATAGAAAGCAAAGACGAAGAAACGGATGAGATGCCGTATGCCTGGCAACGTGCGCACGAAACGCTCTACGGCACCGTAATACCGGTCCGAGCGAGGAAGAATCCACTGCGCCTTGCCCATGAACAGGGTCAAGCGCGCTACCTTGCCTGCAATGGCCGGAACGATCTGGGCGGCTGAACATCCCGAGCCGATCACGCCGACCCGTTTTCCTTCATAGGCGACCGAGTGATCCCAATGCCCGGAGTGGAATATCGCTCCCTTGAAGCTTTCAGCACCTTTGATTTTTGGGATATGCGGATTCGCCAGCACCCCGCTCGCGTCGATCACGAAACGCGCGCTATACCGCTCGCCTGCTGCGGTCTCCACGTGCCACAGGCACTCGCGCTCGTCAAAAGCGAGCCTGGTGACCGCCTGGTTGGTACGCGCATGCTTGCGCAAGCCGAACCGGTCGATAATGTGGTTCATGTAGGCGAGCAATTCGCTTTGCGGGGCAAAGGATTTTGTGAACGGCCAGGGTATGAACGAGATGCAGTAAAGGCTGGTTGGAATGTCCACCTCTGCGCCTGGGTATGAGTTGATCTGCCAGGTTCCGCCCAATTCGGCGCTTCTTTCCAGCAAAACAAAGTCGTTGCAGTGCTTTTTCTGCAAGCGGATAGCCGCCAACAGCCCTGAGAAACCGGTGCCGATGATCACGGTCTCCACATGGAGGGGTTCCCCGTATGCAGGAATTTCATTTGTTGCGGATTGCTCCGATGCGCTCATATCCAGGCTCCTGCAAACAAAGGCATTTCGATGAAAGGGAACGATCCCGGGTTATTCCTGCTTTCTAATTGGGGTAAGCCACCCAATCGCAGCTGAACGTATCGGCATGCGGTTGGCACACCTCGGGCCATCCATGCTGTTGCCAGTAAGCGACCAGTCCGAAATCCACTAGCATTTGCCTGAATTCCCCCGTTCGTCGCACTTCATCGAACACAGGCAGCCAGGCCCAGAAAATCGAGGTAGAGACTTTCTCCATCGCAATGCGCAAAAGGGCATTGGCTGATTCCATATCACCGTGGTGGGCCGCCAGTGCACTGTAAAAAACATCGTCCCTGGAGTTAATCCCACTACCGGCCAGATAGCGTTCTATACCCTGGTTTACCAGCTCGTGGTCCTGGAAATTATCCAGCACCTGGATCAATTCAGGTGAAAGATCTGCCAGGTTATCGGTTGCATTGATTGGTTCATTTCTGCCCAAGGCCAGCAGTACGTTCACGGTGTTTCCCCACCAGACTGTTTTCAGCTCATTACCCAGCGCATATTCCTGCCGTGCCAGCTCCCGGTTGCCGGCCATTTCATGTGCAGCCATGAGCAAGCCCCTTGAATACAGGTTGGCGGGTTCAGTTAGCAAACTTTCCTGATAGATGCTGGCAGCACCCTGGAAATCACCAAGACTCATCAGCAACAAGGCGACATATTTCTTTTCGGCCCCGGAAACACCCAGTTGGTTCAATACTGCCAACTGTTCGGCGACCCCGTTCCAATCTCGCCCGGTTCCCAGCGCAACTGCTTTCAATGCATAGCCTTCGCTTCTTCCGGGTTCAAGCCGAATAAAGGCCTCGACACTTTGAAGCATTAACTGCTGATGATCCTCGTACGTAAAACCTTCCATGGGGCCGGTCATTAGCAAGGAGTTGATGCTGGCAAACAACAGATGTGCCTCGGCGTAGTCGGGGTCCAACTCAAGTGCTTTTCTGAATAAGTCCCATTTTTCCTCATTGGCCTGATGATTATGGGAATTTCTGGCCGTCAAAAAATACCGGTATGCTTCAAACGATTTTGTGGGTAGAGCGGCCATGCTGGCAGATTCAGGTGGTTTCACTTCCACTTCAAGTGCGGTTACAACCTTCATTGCAATTTCGGCTTGTGCCGAAATCATTTCAGACAAATTCCGGGTATCTACTTCAAAAGACTCTCCCCACAACACAACAGCGGTGTCGGCATTCTGCATTTGCAGATTGATTCGGGCATGATCATCAACGACAAGAATGGATCCTGTCATCACGGATTCCACATTGAGCAAGTCCGCCATTTCGAAAACCGACCCACCCTTTTCTGCCACACTGATAACACTGTCGCGGGAAATGACCTTGAGGTTTCTTATCTTGGTGAGCTGATTGATCAACTCATCATGCAGTCCAAGCACAAAAAGGTCGCTGCCGGAATCCTGGCCAAGATTCACAAAGGGAATCACAGCAATTGAATCCGGGATACTGCCCGGGTTTTCAACGCGTGCTGAAGACACTGTTGCGGGTCGCGCCAAATCCACGGTGTTCGGTCCGGCCACCGTATTGGTGTCAAGGTAGTTGACGACAATCACCACCAACAACAGGACAAGGGCGACAACGGCAACTCCGCTTTGAAGATATGCATTCCACAGGAAAGCAGCACCCTTTTTTGACGCGAGGGTTGCAGATGCAATGGGGGGCTCTGCCGCAGAACCGGTTGGTTGCGTCAGTGGATCCGCCAATCCCTCGATCTGGACATCGGCAACAAAACAAAAACCTTTGCCAGACACAGTCTTGATAAACACCGACTCACCAGTCGAGCCACCCAACGCTTTCCGGACAAGACTGATGGCCTGATTGAGGTTGTTTTCTTCAACGACCAGACCCTGCCACACAGTCTCCATCAGGTAGTCCTTGCCCAGGATCTGACCTTGGTGATGCAACAATTCAACCAAGGCGTCAAACGCCCGTGAACTCAGTTTTATGTCATGACCTGACGAGTCGGTGAGCCTTCTGTTTCTCACTTCGAGTACGAAGCCCTGAAACCGGTAGACTAAATGTGATTTGGATACATCCATTTCTTCAACCAATGATTAAAAACACAAGCCTCTGGATGCCAAGGGCCGGCGAGCAGGAATGGCCTGATGCAAACGAAACAGACGGAGGGCTTGTCAAGATTGTTCTTGATGCACAAAGCGGACTGCAATTGCGTGAAAGTATAGCATTTACCCCTTCCATGCAGTCTTCAAATTATTCATTGAATCGAACGGCAACCGCTGCAGGGCATGGACGAAGCCAGCCCTCCACTATATTCTTGTTGGTAATCGAGTTGCTGTTTCCGCCATTTCCTTCATTCTTCCATTCTTCAAAAACATGGACGGCGATGAAGATGAGAGCACTCGACATTGCCTATCCATAATAATGAGAACCGCGCAATGACAACCTCCCCTGCAAGCACGACCCAGCCAACTGCCATCCGACGCTTTCGACCCTCGTTCTTTTTGTGCATGACGCTACTGATGGCCATTTTCGTTTTCGGTGGCTTCGGCATGACTTACTGGTTTCCCTTGGTCAAGGGCAGTTTCCCTCCTGCGCCGCCGGTAGTCCATCTGCATGGCTTGGTGTTTTCCGCTTGGATGATCCTGCTCGTGGTTCAAGCCTTGCTTGTCAACGTGCGGAATATCCCGCTGCACCGGAGCCTCGGAACCTTCGGTATTGCACTTGCTACAGCGGTAGTGTTCATGGGCGCGCTGATTACCCTGCTCAGCGGTGTTGCCAGCCGCGACAACCCGGGGGCGAATTACTACCACGGCCTCTACCTGGGCATCATGGCAGTACTTGGCTTTGGCATACTGTTCACGCTGGCCATGCGCACAGTGCGCACACCGGCCATACACAAGCGCATGATCCTGTTCGCCCTGCTGCCGCTCCTGCCGCCGGGCGTGCACCGGGTGTTCATGGTCCCGTTCGACCTCTCAATCTTTCCCGTGCTTCCCATGTACCTGACGCTGGATGCAATGGCACTGGCCATCCTTGTACACGAATGGCGCCAGAGCGGCCGCATCAATCCCTATTCCATTATCGGAGCCGGCTGGTTGCTGCTGCAGCAAGTGCTGCATTACCCGCTGACACATAGTGCCGGCTTCGCGGATTTTCTCTACGCACTGACTGGCATGGTGCACTATCGGTGACATGAGCCCTGTCACCTTCCCTGCTACTACTTACCCCCGCAAGTCTGGTTATTTCCATGCCACGATGTCGGGCGCCTTGCGCGGCGATATCATCATGGCGCCCGCGGGCATTCCCACGATCAAGGGTGCAATGGCAATTACCTCCGGTGCAATTCCCAGCTCTGCCTTGATGTCAGGCAGATTGAGCGCAGCAACTGCAAAGCCAATTACACAGCTGCCCAAGCCCATGCCATATGCGGCCAGTAATAAATTTTCTGCGGCAAGCCACGCATCGGCACTGACGAAACCACTCATGGGTTTGGCACAGATGACGATAAGCGTAGTGGCGTTGTAGAAAATATTGAATTCAGGATCTTCGACCATCGCAAGAATCTGTTCGCGATGATCTTCCGCTGATTGCCGGACTTCTTCAGCGGTAATTTTTTTGGCACGATCTGACAAGCGCTTCAGTATTGCCTCATCCTGGATTACAACAAACTGCCACGGTTCCTCGTGCATTGCTGTCGGCGCACGTATAGCTGCCTCCAGCAACAGATTGATGGTTGCCCGATCAGGTTTCCCTGACAAATATGAACGCACCGAACAGCGTCCGTTTATTGCGTCCATTACAGTAACGCTGTCTTCTTTATTCGCACTTGTCATATAGGCTCCTCCACTTTTCACTTAAACCGCCAGGAAGAGACTATGACATTCAGGTTGCCAACAGAGGCAAATAGCCTGCGGATTTTGATGAAGATCAACGCAGGTCCGTTTCAAGCGCCATTCGATGCAACATTTACTGCGCCACAAGCACTGTTCCTTGAAAAGGATTGATCCAGCTCAACAAATCCATGGCTGTCAGGGTTAGTCTGTAAGCCTAT
>JBIIWM010000226.1:0-4710 GCA_044338875.1 Pseudohongiellaceae bacterium
CACTGAAGGAATCTCCCAGTTCCATATAACCAAAAATGGCAACGGCCGACAGCGAGCCGTGCAGCGCTGCATCCCGTGGCGGAAAGCACCAGTGTTCGGCCCTGTGCGGTGGCATAGGTGGTGAACACATGCCCCGTTTTATCCGCACCGCCTTCCCTGGTGTTCTGGCCAAACCAACCTTCGGAATCTGCACGCGGTTTACGGCTGACATAGTCCCAGTGGGCATTTCTGGTCTGCGCATGCTGCTGGTCCTGAGTTTGGGGAAAAAGCCGGGAAATTAAAGTTCCCAATCCTTCTACGGTTGCCAAACATTTGCATAACACTGAATAATCAAGCCGCTCTGCTTTACCCGGGATCGTCCACCACACAATAAAAGGGGAACACCATGCGCAAGACCCGATATCTAATCGCCGGCCTGTTGGCCAGCGTCACTTTTTCCGCACAGGCGCAGGACTGTGACCGCAGCTGTCTGGAGGGCTTCCTGAACCAGTATCTGGATGCACTGGTAGCCAACGATGCCAGCAAGGCACCGCTGAGCTACGGCTTCCGCCAGACCGAAAATTCCATTGTCACGCCCAATGACGAAGGCCTGTGGAGCACTGCCACCGCACTGGGTGAGTTGCAGCGTCGTTATTATGATCCGGTTGCCGGCACTGCCGGATACGCCGGTTTGGTGGAAGAAGACGGCGAACCGGCGGTCGTGGCACTGCGCCTGAAAGTGGAGAACCAGAAGATCACCGAAGCCGAGTGGCATATCGGTCGCAAGGACGACGTCGGCATCAGCGGTGAACCCGGCGGCGTGGTGTACGATCTGGAAGAACTGCTGGCCAACCCACCCAATGGCGGCGAAGTACCGGTAGACCGCCGCTTCAGCCGCGATGACCTGATTGCGGTCGCCAACAGCTATTTCGACGGCATCATCGCCAAGAACAGCAAGATCATCAAAGGCCACCCTGGTTGCTCGCGCCGCGAGAACGGTTTCCCTACCTTCGGTGGCGAACTGGCTCCCGGCGCAGTCGGCTTTGAAGGCAAAGGTGACTGCCGCACGGTCGGTGATTTCGGTCTTGCGCAGATTACCGCCAGGCGCGTGCATGTAGTGGATGTCGAGCAGCAGGTTGTCATGATGTCGGTGGTGTTCCTGCGTCTGCCCGGCAACGAGCGCTGGCGCAATCATTTCACCCACACGATGAGCATTGAAGACGGTCTGATCCGTCATGTGCACGGCGCCATGTTCTATGCGCCGCCGACACAGCCGGTGCCCAACTGGCCGCCCTACGACGGCAACTTTCCGCTGTCGTTCGAGTAGCTGACACCCAAACAAGAACCCCGGCCTGAGCCGGGGTTCTTGTTCTTGCAGCGGGGCTGATGCAACTGCTGTCTATTGATAGCCCTCTGGATCTCCTTATTGTGGTCCCTGCCCGCCTCCGGGCGGTGGGCCACCAGGCCTGCCTCTGCTGCAGTTTGGCGTAGTGCAGGCCGTCACTTCGTGGATGTAGCGGTTCATGCCACCTTCCACCCGGAACGTTTGGCTGGCCGGCGTGCCGGGGTCCTTTGGTATTCCGGCATCAAGCCAGGGGAAGCTGTGGAAGATGGCGACGGCACCGACAGTCTCGTCGATGACGTAGCGGCGGTTGCTTACGTTGAGTTTCTCCGGGAAGGCACCCATGGTGCAGGTCTGGCCCGCCGGGTCGCGGGCTGCCGTGCTGATGCGGCCTTCGAGTCGCGAGCAGGGCGTGCCATGGGGCACCGGAAGTTCCGGATCTCCCCAGTTGTTCAGGTACGCGTCGGCTGCCGCCTGGATGACCTCACGCGTATCGCGCTTGTCTGCGGGGATCTCGCCCCAGTTCTCGTCTTGCGTGACAGCAAGGTGCTCAGTGGCACCAAACACCCAGTCCTCCGGGCCAGTTACCACAGACTCCATCTTCGTCACCATGCCGTCCTCGGTCGCCTCCATGCGGGTGTGAATCACGTAAGGGGGCTCCTGCGTGGACGCTGTCAGCTCGGTGAACGTGGCGCAAAGCGTCGTATCAACGAAGCTGCGGGTGAAGTCGACCTTGATGCCCGCGGCCAGTACGCCCGTCGCAATATCCATGGCCACATCGTTCTCTGCGTAGGACGCAGTGGCTGCGAGTGGCAGCGCCGCTGCGTTCCCCGCCGTTTGCGCCTGGATATAAGTATCAGCCAGCCCCTGCAGCATATCCCGGCTGCATGCCGCCGAAGCGTCTGCCGCGAAGGTCGCACCCGCGAGGACAATGGAGCCGAACATGATGGCGCTTTTTGGTTTTATTCTTCTCATCTTCATATGCCCTCCCGGACTCAACTCAACGACTTACTTGCAGACTGTCTCCGGGGCCCGGGCCTTTGCCCGGGCCACTGCCAAGGATGTCTCCCGTGGAAACCAGCTTGACCCACAGCGTATCGCCTTCTTTGTAGTACGACGTGGCGCTGGCGCTGCGCAGTGCATCCAGACTGCTCTGCTCTGTACCTGCCGCGGCAGTGGTGAATCCCGGCAGTTCGAACATCACCCAGGAATCGGCATCCAGTTCCTTCACGGTGAGGTTCAGGATTGGCCTTTCGGTGCTTACCGTGTACTCGCTGCCCGCACGGACATTGGTTTCGCCGTTAACGGCGAACTCATTGCCATTGCGGCTGAGCACGATCGGCTCGCCTGCAGGCGCACGGCCTCTGATGCGGCCACCACCCGGGGCAATTTCAAAGACAGGAGGTGCAGGGGGCGCCGCTGGGCGGGCAGCCGCGCCACCGGCACCGGGAGGACCACCAGCACCGCCGCCGCCAAGGCCGCCGAATCCAACTGCACCACCACCGCCGCCAACCGTCATGCGGCCGATGTCACCCGTGCACACTGCAGCGTTCCAGTCAGATTTGACCTCGCAGTGTGCGTCGATGTTGAGGGCCTCGGTGCCCGTGATGTTGACGATGTAGGAATTGGCGACACCGGTGATAGTGCCGTCCCTGTCGTTGAACACCGAGGTCTTGTAGACGGTATTGCCGTAGTCATCGTTGCTCCAGCGGTTGTCGATCGGCGGGAAGTACACCGGCTTGGCGTTGATGAAGGTCGAGCGCTCCAGGTAGTTGTTGCTGCTCATGCCGAAGCTGGTAAACAGCAGGTAGGAGACCGCGCCTGTTTTGCGGGTGGCGTTGTCCTGGTAGTTCACGAAGGTGTTGTTGGACAGCTGATGGTGGTAGTCGTAGAACTCATAGCCGCGGATCGGGAAATCGGCCAGCTGGGGGAAAGGCAGGCTGCGGCCGGCGGCTTTTTCGGCCTCCGTCATGGGGTTGCCGACGTTCTCGCTTTCGCCGACGAACAGCGAGTCAACCACCCGTGAGGTAAAGGGCGAATTATTGAGATTGCCGGAGGCATGCGTGAAACCGATGCCGTTGTCGGCCATCTTCAGCCCCTTGTAAACGTGCAACTCACCTCTGGCCCAGATGCCGCTGTTACGGTTCTTGTAGGCGGTGTAGTTCTCGAACACATCCTCAACTTGCGCGCTGTTCGCATCTGCGGGATCGGCGAGGGCAATGTAGCCGCCGACGGCGAATTTACCGTCGGCCCTGGGGGCGCGGTCACCCATGAAACCGTCAAAGTTCGAATGGGCAACGTTGCCCTTGAACTCACGGAATTTGGTGCGCCGCGGCCAGCTATTCAGACTGATATCCGAGCCTTCGAACGCCCCCGTCGGATGCACCGGAAAGGCGAGCCAGAAACCTGTCGCATCAGAACCTGCGGCAACATTGTCGCGATAGGTGTTGTTCGGATTGGTGATCCAGAAAGACGAGACCGTGTTGTCCGACGGAATCAGGACTTCCGGGGAGTCCTGGCCGGTGGTCTTGAAGTTCAGGCCGTCCGGTGAAATGCCGAAGGGAGCGAGGTTGGTCGGGTCGCAAGGCAGGCTCGTGTGACACTTGGTCTGGATTGCCAGATTGCGCACGTACTCGTTGCCGGTCTCGATGCCGTCTTCCATGAAGAAGCAGTGGCCGACGGTGTTGTAGGTGACGTTGTTGTGCACCTGCAGGTCGTTGGTGCCGTGCACGGTCACGCAGCGGTTGTAGGTGTCGTGGATGGCGGCGTTGCGGATGTACTGGCCTTTGCCTGCCTCGCCCACCAGGTGCCAGTGGATCGGATAACGGGCCAGCTCCAGGTTCTGCCCCATGCGGTTGAGCTCGACGCCGTCGATATACATCTTGCTGGTGACCATCGCCATGATGTGGCCGCCGAAGAAGGTCTCTGCCGCATCTTCGGACGCCTGTACCTTGATGTTGCGCGATAGCAGCCCCACTTCACCGCGCTGATCCACGTCGAAAGTGATCTTGCCGAAGTGCATGTACTCGAGCGGCTGATCCAGCGCAAGGCTGTTGCCATTAATAGCGGCGATGGTGCGTACCTCAGCCTGGCGCGGATTGTAGTCGGTGGAGGCGAGAACGATCTGGTCGCCCACCTGCCATTGGGAGGCATCCAGCACTTCGATACTGCTGCTGCCAGCTTCGGCAGTTGCAGCCAGCTTGGTCCAGCTGTTGCTGCGATTGCCGTGCAGGTTAAGAGTGCCACCCGAGAGCATGATGCCGCGGTCACCCATGCCCATCAGCTGTTCGTCCTTGACGTTGTCGGTGAGGGTGATGGTGGCTTTGTGCGTGAAAGGTTTGGCTTCGGTGCCGATCTCCAGCTCACCATGCACCATGATCCACTCGGTG
>JBIIWM010000227.1:0-4709 GCA_044338875.1 Pseudohongiellaceae bacterium
CGTTCAGGCGTAGAGCAGCAGTTGAGTATCGCCAAGGCTCGAGTCGACGAACTGGAGCATGCAATGCGTGATCTTGACGGTCAGCGCCACCAGTTGCAGGAAAGCAACCAGAAAGTGCGCGACCAGTTGGTCATGCTCAGGCTCGGGATTGAAGGCGCCACTGTCAAGCGTGCTGCGCTGGAACAACAGTTGCTTGAGCTAAACTACGATCGTGAAACAGTCCTGCAGAGCATGCCGGAAGAAATCAGCGAAAGTGGCTGCGAACAGGAACTTGAACAGATCGCTGCACGCATTCAGCGCCTTGGACCGATCAACCTGGCCGCCATTGACGAATATTCCGTTCAGTCCCAGCGCAAGATTTATCTGGATGCCCAGAACGATGAACTCGAACGGGCACTGGAAACCCTGCAGAATGCGATTCGCAAGATCGACAAGGAAACCAGGACCCGCTTCAAGGAAACCTTCGACAAGATCAACAACGGACTGCAGGCGCTGTTCCCCAAAGTGTTTGGTGGCGGACATGCGTACCTGGATATGGTCGGCGATGATCTGCTGGATACGGGTGTGGCCATCATGGCGCGTCCCCCGGGTAAAAAGAACAGCACCATCCACCTGCTGTCCGGAGGTGAAAAAGCCATGACTGCGATCGCCCTGGTCTTTTCAATTTTCCAGCTCAATCCTTCACCGTTCTGTATGCTCGACGAAGTGGATGCGCCGCTGGATGATGCCAACGTGGGCCGTTACGCTGCACTGGTGAAAGAAATGTCCGAAGTGGTACAGTTTATCTTCATTACCCACAACCGTCTCACGATGGAAGCTGCCAATCAGTTGCTTGGTGTGACCATGCATGAGCCTGGTGTTTCTCGCCTGGTAGCAGTGGATATTGATGAAGCCGCTGAAATGGCAGCCATGTAAACAGGCTGGCCACAGGCAGTGACTGAGAGGATCCGTGCTTATGATCCATGCTTATGATCAATGTAAAAGTAGCTTGCAGAAGAATGCAGAAGCAAATGCGATGAATAAACCAAACTCAATTTCACTGGCTCAATGGTTCTGACAATGACAGAGCAACTTGTCATTCTCGTTATCGTGGTTTTCGTGTTGGTGTTGCTCGATGGCTTGCGTCGCAAGTGGAGCGACCGGCGTGATCGTGTCGTGTTGAAAATCGACAAAACCCTTCCGCGCGTCGAAATCCCTGACGATGAGCTCTTTACGCCCGAACTTCCCAATGGCGGCGCTCGTACCCTGCCAAGGGACACAGACGCCATTGTCCGTCCAGCCAAGCCGGCCCCCAAACTCAAAAGTCTGCAAAAACGGCGTGAGCAGCTGAGGCCGGAAAATGTCCCGGTTTTGCTGGATACCGTGGAAGTGGAAGAAGAACAGATTGAACATACCAATGTCTTCGCTGACAGTAGTAGCACACCCGCCGGTGAAGCTGCCGATTATGCTGTGGAAATGGAGGAGGAAACCATGGGCATGTATGAAGAGGAAATTGAAGAATTCATCGATGGTCTGGAAGCAGAATCCAGCGTTGTGTCCAAAGTCAGGTCCCAAGCCAAAGGCAAGGACGGAGATGAGGATGAAGAGTGGGACGACGAGTGGGAGCCTGTAGAGGACGACGAGGAAGACGACGAGGAGGAGGATGAAGAAGACGAGGAAGAGCCCTGGGAGGAGACCTGGGAAGATGACTCGGATGACGATGATGACGAGGAAGCTGACGAAGAGGATGATGAAGACGACAAGGACGACGACTACGAAGATGACGACGACGACTTCGAAGATGATGATGACGATGATGATGCGGAAGATGACGACGAGGATCAATTTCCCGACGAGTTTGGCGACTATGAAGATGAGGACGAAGCCAGCAACAAGGTGGTTGTCGAATCACGTCGGGTAGAACCAGCCTTCGGCAAAGACGAGCTTGATACCTATGAGTTTGAGGGTCATTACGAACCCAACTTCGAGGATGAATCAAGCGTAGAGGCTGTTGCCGCTCACGGAAAAGCTGGTGCAATTCCACGTAAGCCTCCTTTCGGCGCTGGTTTCCTCAGCAAGAAAGACCAGGGCGAACTGTTTCGCGAAGAACCAGTGAATAATACTGCCAGCGCTCAACTGGCTGCAGCGAGCAGTCCGCAGGAAGTCATCATCATCAACGTGATGGCGCGGGCGGGCACGGTATTTGAGGGTTATGACTTGCTACCGGTATTGCAACTCCAGGGCATGCGTCTTGGTGACATGAGCATTTTCCACAAGCACAGTGGCAGCAATTCAAGCGGTACGGTAATTTTCAGTATGGCCAATATGGTCAAACCAGGTTCTTTTGATCTTGCAACAATGGAAAACTTTACGACTCCCGGCGTTAGCTTCTTCCTGCAATTGCCCAACAAGTACGGCAACATGGCCAGTTTTGACCAGATGCTTACTGCCGCGAACGCACTCAAGCATGCGCTTGATGCCGAGTTGAAAGACGAGAACCGCAGTGTGCTCACACGCCAGACGCTGGAACATTATCGTCAGCGCATCAGGGATTTTGAGCTCAAAATGCTCTCTCGCAAATAAGACAGCCCTGGATACCCGCCATGACGGATAGTGCTTCTGCCAGAGCAAAAGTGCAGCAGGAATTGCTTACCCTGCGGCTGCAAATCGAATACCACAACCGTCTTTATCACCAGCTCGACCAGCCCGAAATTACCGATCAGGAATACGACGAACTCTTTGCGCGTCTGCAAGTCCTGGAGGCGCAGTATCCCGACCTTGTTACTGCCGATTCCCCTACCCAACGTGTAGGGAGTGCGCCACTGGGTAGTTTCAAGCAGGTCACTCACATCATCCCGATGCTTTCGCTCGACAAGGTCTTTGATGAGGCTGAACTCAACCGTTTCGAAGAACGGTGCCTGAAACGGTTGGGGCTTGCAGGACCCCTGGAATACAACTGCGAACCCAAGATTGATGGGGTAGCGGTCAGTCTCTTGTACGAAAACGGCATACTAGTTCGTGGTGCGACTCGTGGCGATGGCACAACTGGTGAAGACATCACCCACAATGTCAGAACCATCAAGGACATCCCCCTTCGCCTGGAAGGCAGCGGTATTCCCGCGCGATTGGAAGTCCGCGGTGAAATTTTCATGAGCAAGAGCGGGTTTGCCGCCATGAATGAGGAAGCTGCACGCAAGGGCGAGCGGACCTTCGTCAATCCGCGCAATGCGGCTGCCGGCACACTGCGCCAATTGGATTCACGGGTTACTGCCACGCGTCCGCTCACGATGAATTGCTATGGTGCCGGCGTAATCGGGGGCGGCGTGTTGCCACCTACGCTCAACGGGATTTTGACCCAGCTCGCGCAATGGGGCTTGCAGATCAATCCATTGGTACGCTGCGTCATGGGTGCCGAGCATTGCCATGCCTACTGCGCCGATATCCTGCAGCAACGCAACGGGCTGGACTATGAGATTGATGGGGTTGTGATCAAGCTTAACCAACTCGCCCAGCAAGAGCAGCTGGGAATGAATGCGCGTACGCCACGCTGGGCCATGGCCTACAAGTTTCCTGCCGAGGAAATGGCAACAGAACTGCTGGATGTGGAATTCCAGGTAGGACGCACGGGTACCATTACGCCCGTGGCACGCCTGAAACCTGTGTTTGTCGGCGGGGTGACAGTCAGCAATGCTACCTTGCACAACATGGATGAAGTGGCACGGCTGGGCATCAAGATCGGGGACAAGGTGATCATACGTCGTGCAGGTGATGTGATTCCCAAGATTGTTGCCGTCAGTGGCGACAATGACAATCCGGCCGGTCGTGAAATTATTGCGCCTGCTACTTGCCCTGTCTGTGGTTCACCCGTGATCAAGGAGGAGAATGAAGTCCTGTTGCGTTGCAGCGGTTCTCTGATATGTCGTGCGCAGTTGATCCAGTCAGTGATTCATTTTGCTTCACGTGGCGCCATGGACATTGAAGGCCTGGGCAGCAAGCTGGTAGAACAGTTGGTGGAGCAGAAATTGGTGAGTACCCTGGCTGACATTTATACGCTGGATCAGCAGACCCTGGAAAGCCTCGAACGCATGGGCAGCAAGTCTGCCCGGAATCTCCTCGAAGCCATTGAACATAGCAAACAACAACCGCTGGCACGTTTTCTGTTTGCCCTTGGTATCCGTGAAGTAGGGGAAGCCACCGCACTTTCACTCGCCAGGTATTTCGGCAAACTGGCAACACTTATGGATGCCGATGAAGCCTTCTTGCTGCAGATACCCGATATTGGTCCGGTGGTCGCGAGGCGCATTGCCGAATTTTTCCGGCAGCCGGGCAACCGCGAACTTATCCAGCGCCTGCTGGATGCTGGCGTTAACCCGCCGGAACAAGCACCATTGGTGCGGGAAAGCCTGCCGCTCAACGGTCAAACATGGGTCGTGACCGGCACTCTGGAAGCCATGGACCGCTCACGCGCCAAAGAACTCCTGCAACAGTTGGGAGCCAAGGTGGCAGGTTCAGTATCAGCCAAGACCACGAAGGTTGTAGCCGGACCAGGTGCCGGTTCCAAACTTGCCAAGGCGGAAGAACTCGGTATTGAAGTCCTGGATGAAGCAGGCTTTCTTGAGCTGCTTGGAACGCATGGAATTAATTCATGACAAACATCTCTGTCCAATACACCCAATCCCGCATTTTCTTTGTCCAAATACTACTTCGGCGACCAGGTCCTCGTTGAGGAC
>JBIIWM010000228.1:0-4660 GCA_044338875.1 Pseudohongiellaceae bacterium
GGAACATCGTGCACGATCCAGCCGGTTCTTGCCGCGCCCGCATCCTCAGCCAGCAGTTCAATGGCGCCTTTACCCAGACCACGTTGCAGCTGGGCGATGGACGCTCCCTGCTCAGCCACGATGCCACGCTGATCGATTTGCCTCCCAATGCCGAGGTCGGCCTCGGTCTGCTACCGCGCCACCTGCGGATTTACCCCGCCAATCGTGCCAAATAACCGCGTATTTCGGAAAAGCACCAACACTATATAAGGGATTTCTGATATTTATCCCCAGCGCTAGCGTAAAGTGCAGGAAAAGTGGGTGTCCCCGCGCATTTAGGTCAGCGTCATTGCCCTGAATCGGAGAGGTGCAGGCTTCCTGAATTCGAACGGATCAACAAGTCTGACCCCCTTGATTTTCCCTTGATCCAGTACAGATCAACCACTCTGACCCCCTTGATTTGAGCGGAGCTGGCAGCCCTGAAATGACCAGGGTCGAGGGCTTTTTGCACCAGCCGGAGGCATGCCCGAGTTATACCCAGCCTCCACAAGGTAACGCACAAGTTACCCACAGCAAATTCACAGAAAAATCTGCTTGCCATGATTTTTTATCCCCTGATATAGTGGTGCCACAATTAATTCACCCAATATCTTGTGCCATAGGGTCTTTTCGGGACCTGAAACCCCCAGGGGATCCGGGGGGCAAGAACCGGTAAAGGACCAGTGCAGTCTGGGTGAATTCGCTGATTTCAGAGCCTGTCCGGGCCAGAAACCAGGGTGAAATACCAAGTGGAAATTCAGGCAGGAATACAGATAGGAATACGGTAGGAATACGGACAGGAACACAGGAAAGGACAAGAGCCGGAAACCGGCCGTTCAGGCAACACTCGGGAGGGAAATAGTGGAACTCACCACCCAGCTGCAAAAAGCGGTAACAGGCGACCCCTGGGCTGTCGCGGGAGCTGCCAGATCCATGGAAATCGGTTTGATTTCCATGAAAAGCGACCAGCACTCTTCCAGCACAAACACTATATATAGTGTCTACCTTGAATATAGTGTCTACCTTCCGGCCACACCTTTAGCCGGTTTATCTGTCAGGAAGGATCACCAGACCAACGAACATTGATTTACAAGAAATGATCAGCGATTGATCGTTAAAAAACGCGACAACATAAAAATATAGCAACACACCGGAGCCCGCGCCATGCATACAGAAACCGAAAAACCAGGACTAGCCCCCGCCTCCAGCCCCCGACCCTCGATGCCGGTCGATGAGAGTCTGTTGGCGATGGCTCCAGGCCAGCTGCGCGTCATCAAGCGCAACGGCGCGGTAGTAGGCTACGACGCCACCAAGATCACCGTGGCCATCACCAAGGCCTATTTGGCCGTGGAAGGCGGCAATGCGGCAGGTTCATCCCGCGTGCACGACACCGTGGCGCGCCTGATCGACGAAGTCACCAGCACCTTCAAGCGTCGCATGCCTTCCGGTGGCAGCATTCATATTGAAGAGATCCAGGACCAGGTCGAGCTGATGTTGATGCGTAGCGGCGAGCACAAAGTGGCCCGCAGCTATGTGATCTACCGCAACGAGCAAGCCCGCAAGCGCGAACAGAACCAGCAGAGCAAGAAAGAAACAGAACAGCGTCACGACATTCAGGTGATTATGGAGGATGGCTCCACCCAGCCCCTGGATACCGGTCGCCTGCGTACTGTGATCAACGAAGCCTGCGTCGGTCTTGATGGCGTCGATGGCGAAAAGATCTATCACGACACCCTGAAAAACCTCTACTCCGGTGTGAATTTCAAGGACGTGCAAGTCCTGCTGGTGATGACCTCGCGCACCATGGTGGAAGTCGAGCCCAACTATACCTACGTCGCTGCCCGCTTGTTGATGGACACGCTGCGCAGCGAAGCCCTTGGTTTCCTCGGCGTGGCCGAAAGCGCCACCCAGAGCGAGATGCACTACCGCTATGCCGGCACCCTGCGCCCATACATTGAAAAAGGCGTAGAGCTGGAACTGCTGTCACCCGAACTGCTGAACTACGATCTGGGCCTGCTCGGCGAAGCCATGCAAGCCTCGCGTGACGACCAGTTCACCTACCTCGGCCTGCAGACCCTGTACGACCGCTACTTCATCCACAGCGAAGGCACCCGTTTCGAACTGCCGCAGATTTTCTTCATGCGCGTGGCGATGGGCCTCGCGATGAACGAGAAGAATCGGGAAGCGCGCACGGTCGAGTTCTACAACCTGCTCTCCACCTTCGACTACATGGTCAGCACCCCGCAGCTGTTCAACTCCGGCACCCTGCGTCCGCAGTTGTCCTCCTGCTTCCTGACCACGGTGCCCGACGATCTGTCCGGCATCTACAACGCCATTCACGACAACGCCATGCTCAGCAAATGGGCCGGCGGCCTGGGCAACGACTGGACGCCAGTGCGCGCACTCGGTGCCTACATCAAAGGCACCAACGGCAAGTCCCAGGGCGTAGTGCCGTTTCTGAAAGTGGTGAACGACACCGCAGTAGCCGTCAACCAGGGCGGCAAGCGCAAGGGCGCGGTCTGCTCGTATCTGGAAACCTGGCATCTCGACATCGAGGAATTCCTGGAACTGCGCAAAAACACCGGAGACGACCGTCGCCGCGCGCACGACATGAACACCGCCAACTGGATTCCCGACCTGTTCATGAAGCGCGTGTTCGAAGACAAGAAGTGGACCCTGTTCTCCCCCAACGAAGTGCCCGAGCTGCACGAGCTGCATGGCCGCGCTTTCGAAGAGAAGTACACCGAATACGAACAGAAAGCCGCCAACGGCAAGATCTATGTGCACAAGACCGTGCAAGCCAAGGACCTGTGGCGCAAGATGCTGAGCATGTTGTTCGAAACCGGTCATCCCTGGATCACGTTCAAGGACGCGTGCAACATCCGCTCACCACAGCAGCATGTTGGCACTGTGCACTCCAGCAACCTGTGCACCGAGATCACGCTCAACACCAGCAAGGATGAAATCGCGGTCTGTAACCTCGGTTCCATCAACCTGCCCAATCATGTCACCGAAAAAGGCCTGGATCGCGAGAAGCTGAAGAAGACTGTCACCACGGCCGTGCGCATGCTCGACAACGTGATCGACATCAACTACTACTCGGTGGAAGCCGCGAAGACCTCCAACCTGCGTCATCGTCCGGTAGGACTGGGCATCATGGGTTTCCAGGACGCGCTCTACAAACAAAAGATCGCCTACTCCTCGAACGAAGCCATCAAGTTTGCTGACCACAGCATGGAAGTCATCAGTTTCCACGCCATCGAAGCGTCATCGCTGCTGGCCGAAGAACGCGGCACCTACTCTACCTTCAAGGGCTCCTTGTGGGACCAGGGCATCCTGCCGATCAACTCCTTGCAGAAACTACAGGAAGAACGTGGCGAACAGTATCTGCAGGTTGATACCTCCTCCACGCTCGACTGGAACTCCTTGCGCAAGCGCGTCATGGACAAAGGCATGCGCAACTCCAACGTGATGGCGATTGCCCCCACCGCCACCATCGCGAACATCACCGGCGTCTCGCAGTCGATCGAGCCCACGTACCAGAACCTGTACGTGAAATCGAACCTCTCCGGCGAATTCACCGTGGTCAACCCCTACCTGATCCGCGACCTGAAAGCCCAGGGCCTGTGGGACAGCGTGATGCTGAACGATCTCAAGTACTACGAAGGCAGCGTGCAGAAGATCGACCGCATTCCGGAAGAACTGAAAGTGTTGTACGCCACCGCGTTTGAAATCAGCCCGCAATGGCTGGTGGAAGCCGCGAGCCGTCGCCAGAAATGGATCGACCAGGCGCAGTCGCTGAACCTGTACATTGCCGATGCCAATGGCAAGAAACTGGACGTGACCTACCGCATGGCCTGGCTGCGCGGTCTCAAGACCACCTACTACCTGCGCGCACTCGCCGCGACCAGCACCGAGAAATCCACCGTCTCTGGCGGCACCTTGAACAAGGTCTCATCCGGCCCGGTCGATGAAACGCTGGCAGCAGCACCCGCACAGGCAGCAGATGTCCCGAACGCGTGCTCCATCGACAACCCTGACTGCGAAGCGTGTCAGTAAATGCATACACGGGCGGACTCACCTCCGCCCAAACAGTATCGGTAAACAGAAAGTGGGCCAGGGTTCTACCTCCTTCGTACCCCGGCCCCACTTTCCCACACCAGTAACAGAGGAAACACAATGCTTAGCTGGGACGAATTGACCATAGACGAAGCTGCACCCGCCGCGCCCATGCGCGCGCAGCCCGCAGTAACGGAAACTGCCGCCGCCGACCGTGCTGCCGAAAAAGCCGCCGAAATGAAAGCCGCTGCCGCATCCCAAGCGGTCATTGCACAAGCCGCCGCCCGCGCGTTCGATCTTGATATCGATACCAGCGCCGCGATTGAAGCCGAACCCAAAGTTACGGTTAAAGCTGCCGCCGCACCGGCCAATCCGATCGCCGCCGCCATCGAAGCCGTCGCCGCGCTCGATCCCAGCGAAGGCGCCGCCGAACTCGCCGGTGCCGCCATGCGCGTCACCGTCGATCAGAAAGCGATGATCAACTGCCGTGCCGACCTCAACCAGCTGGTGCCCTTCAAGTACGACTGGGCCTGGCAGAAATACCTCGACGGCTGCTCCAACCATTGGATGCCGCAAGAGATCA
>JBIIWM010000229.1:0-4638 GCA_044338875.1 Pseudohongiellaceae bacterium
GATCGCGCAGGCACTCGACAAACGGCCTGAACTGGCGATTGCGCGCTTGGCGCAGCAGCAGTCTCAGGTGAAAAAACGCGCCGCAGAAAACCTGGCGCTGCCACAGCTCGACCTGCGGGTCTACACTACGCGTGATTTTGGTAGCGGCTTTTATAGCCTGCGCGGAACCGACAACACCGTGGATCTCAGTATCAGTATTCCGCTTGCCACCCGTGAGGCGCGCGGCAAGGCAGCGTCAGCGCAAGCCGAGTTTGATGGACTGGCACACCGCATCCGGTTTCTGGAGGACCAGCTGGGTCAGGATATCCGTACCGCACGGGTTACGCTTGAAGCGACAAGGAAGTTGGAGAATCTGGCGATAGAGGAACTAGCGTTCTCGGAAGAACTTGCACAAGCGGAACAGCAGCGATTCGAGTCAGGCCAGAGCGATTTCTTCCTGCTCAACCAGCGTGAACGCCAGATGGGAGAAGCGTTGCTCAAACGGTGGCAGTCGCATCTTGTCCACCAGATAGCACTGGCTGATTACTATGCTGCCAGCGTGAACCAGAAAGCACTTGGGGCAGAAGAATTGCTGGTTCCCTGACGGGTTATTTTCCTGCCGGCGTGTCCCCGGAATAGCCCTCCGGAATTGACCAGCACAGGCAGCAAGCTCCCCTCCATGTTCCCGGACAAAGACATGTTCAGGCAATGGCTGCGAGGCTAGCCAGTTTCAATGCAGGCTTGCCTTCTTCCCTGGCGAGGTTTTTGTCAACAGTGAAGGTCGCTTGCCAGTCGTTGAGACCGTCAGGATCCACCAGCACTTGCGCAATGGTCCACAGGCCTGTCACTTCGTCTGGCGTGATGTAAGTATGTTTATGATTGCGTGCCTCCGGGTCCAGCATAATCCGTGCGTGCTCCTGCAAATACTCTTCGGTTGCCTGTAACAGCTCCGCCTCGGTCCAGGGCGGCACGATGGCTGCCGCCGCATCGTATCTGCCTGCGGCAAGTGAGCGCAGGAAATGGAAAATTTCGGTGCGGATAAGGGCGGTGAACTCGCGTTTGTTCTTGGTGATGTCGATCACTTCCAGCGCTTTGGTGGCGAGCTCGTCTTCTGCCGGCTGCCACTCGGGGTTCTTCATGCGCTCCCATTCATCGAGCAGGCTGCTGTCGATGCCGCGCAGCAGGCCGGCGAGCCAATCCTCGATTTCCTGCACATCCTCGTTCTTGTATGCCGGCGGCACGGTTTGCGCCAGCACTTTATGCACGCTGGCGATGTGTCTTAGCAGCACGCCTTCCGTGCGCTCCAGATCATACAGTTGGATGTAGCCGGTGAAGTCGACGAAGTTCTCCACCATTTCGCGCACGATGCTCTTGGGGCGGATGTTTTCCTGCCCTACCCAAGGGTGCTGCACGACAAAGGCGGCGAAGGTGTTGTAGACAAACTCGCGCTGCGGCTTGGGATATTCCAGCTCATCCAGCTTGGCGATGCGCTCGTCATACTCGATGCCTTGCTGCTTCATCTCGGCCATTTTCTCGGTTTTCAGTGCGTCCAGTTGCCGGCGCAAAATGATGTCCGGATTTTCCAGGATGGCCTCGATCAGCGTGAGCATGTCCAGTGGATAGGTTGGGCTGTCCATTTCCAGCAGTGCCAGCGTATCGATGAGGTACAGCGAGAGCGCATGGTTAAGTGAGAAGTCTTCTTGCAGATCGATATTCAGGCGCAGTTTGCTGCCGTTGGCCTGCTCGGCCTTGGGCTTGATTTCGATGATCTTGCGTTCCAGCAGCGAGCGGAACAGTTGCCAGGCCCGGGTGCCATGCAATTTTTTTCGCGTCGGCGTTTCGTGGCTGTCACGGATAAGCTGTTGCATGGCGCGACAGCCGTCGCCCTTGCGGCTTAGCACCTGGAGCAGCATGGCGTGGGTGACGTCGAAGCGCGAAACGAGTGGTTCTGGCGGCGCTGTTTGCAATTTCGTAAATGTCTCTTCCGACCAGGCGACAAATTTTTCCGGAGGCTTGCGCTTGACGAGCTTCTTCAGCTTCTTGGGATCACCCGCGGCCTTGGCTTCCTGCTTGGCATTCTCGATGACATGCTCAGGCGCCATCGCGACGACATAGCCGATATCGTCAAAGCCCTTGCGGCCGGCACGACCGGTGATCTGGTGGAAGTCGCGCGCGCTCAGCAGCGCCACTTTGGAGCCGCTGTATTTGCTCAAGCGGGTCAGGACAACCGTGCGAATCGGGACATTGACGCCGACGCCGAGTGTGTCGGTGCCGCAGATGATTTTCAGCAGGCCTTTCTGTGCCAGTTGCTCGACGAGCATGCGGTATTTCGGCAATAGTCCGGCGTGGTGCAGACCGATGCCATGGCGGAGGAAGCGCTTTAAATCCTTGCCATACGGGCTGTTGAATTTCACCCCGATCAGCGCTTCGGCAAGCGCAGCCTTTTCCTCCGCAGAGCAATAGTTCTGGCTCATCAAATCCTGGGTAGTCTGTGCCGCGTCATTTTGGGTGAAGTGCACGACATAAACCGGAGACTGTCTCGCCGCCACCAAAGCCGCCACGGTGGTCTCCAGCGCGGCTTTGTCCTCGTAGCGAAATTGCAAGGGCACTGGCCGCGTTACCGACGCCACTACCGTCGTCACAGCGCCGGTCAGTCGGGTCAGTTCCCGCTCAAACAGCGTGGTAGAGCCCAACGTTGCGGACATCAGCAGGAAGCGGGCGTTGCTCATCGTCAGCAGTGGTATCTGCCATGCCACTCCGCGCGAATTGTCGGAATAGTAGTGAAACTCATCCATGATGACGTCGCGGAACGGAGCATCTGCTCCCTCCGCCAGGGCAACATTGGCGAGGATCTCCGCCGTACAGCAGAGGATCGGTGCATCCCGGTTGACGGTCGCGTCACCGGTGGCTATACCGACATTCTCCGGACCGAAATCCCGGCACAGGGCGAGGAATTTTTCATTCACCAGCGCCTTGATCGGGCAGGTATATACGCTGCGCTGCCCCTGCGCCATGGCTTTGAAATGCAGTGCCGTGGCCACCAGTGATTTGCCGGATCCGGTCGGTGTATTGAGAATGACATTCCGGTCGTCAAACAACTCCAGAATGGCCTCTTCCTGGGCTGGATACAGCTCCAGCTTGCGCTCTGCTATGTAGTCGAGAAAACGGTCCAGCAATTCGCCGCCAGAACAATCATGACTGGCGGGGAGGCGGCGGAGGAGGGCGTTGTCAGTCATGGAATGTCACGCAGTACATAGTGGCGAACCACGTTGGGTTCAGTTCGGCGAGAGTCAGTTTCATTTGCTCCATGCATGGAGCATGGTAATGAGGTGAATTGCACAGAACAGAAGAAAATTGGCAATGCTGCTGGATTTTACCAACGTATTACGGAATCAGAATCTGAATAAAATCAGGCAGACCAGTGCCAAACAGTAAGCGAAAAGAGGTTAACAAATTTCCGCTCCTCTAGTCCAACGACTTCGTCGAAACCGGACTGAAGCCGATTAGATACCGGTCGCGCTCAACTCGACAGCGGTGTGAATGCGGTCACCCAGTTCGAAGCGTCCTTCGATCTCGAAGCCGGTACTGAAGCCATTGCCGAGATCGGTCTCAAGCCGCAAGTGGATCCGGCCGTCAGCGATGCCGATGACCCGCGCATCGAGGAAGTCGAAGTAGTTTCCTGCCAATGGGCCCAGTGCCTTGAACAGGCTCTCCTTGGCAGAAAAAATCAGGCCTGTTACTTGTGCGAGTGAAAGCGTGCTCGAGGTCATCATATTTGGAAGGAGCAGAATCTCTTCAGGCCTGAGCGTGCGTTCCTGAATCTCAAGTGCAGTCTGTTCATCCAATGGCATTTCGGTGTCGCGGCCCACAGCCCTGATCCGTGTAGTGACAGCTGCGACTGCTGATACATAACACCCGGTATGGGTAATCGAGCCGATGTAGCCGGTTGGCCATTGCGGCGATCGATCGGGGCCGATGGCGAGGGCTGAGTGCTCCGTGCAGCCCGCCGCCTTCAGGGCTTGCATGGCCGCGAATCGGCCAGCGACAAACTCGGCGAGTCTTTTCGGGACGGCCGAGCTGAGCTCGGGGGGTAGCTCGACGCCGAACTCACGCGGAGTGCGCAGGGGATCAAACGCGCCAAGATCGATTCGAGCAGAGAACTCATGACAGGCATCGGAGAGGATCTTCGGGCCGGGAACCTGGGTGAGCATGGTGTTCTGGACTCCGGGTTAGCGTGGATGCGCCCCCGGGGTTGGAAGGGTGCCCAATGGGTCTGTCATTTTGTTTCACATCAAAATCACGAATTAAATATAACAAGTAATTGCGGAATGAGAAACATCGAAGGGGTCGATGTTTTACGAATAAAAGGGAGCCCAAAAAATGTAATTAACCAAATGAAATTAAAGGCGTATTTGTGTGAACAAAATATGTTGAAGGTAAGGGATTCTTTTAAGAATCCGCGATTCATCAGGGTTTTTACGCTGATTTTTAAGGTTGTTAACCGAGTCAATACAATATAAAAAAAGTTACGCTTTAAATCACACTAAGGAGCTCGCGAATGCGTTCCGTGATCGAAAAAATATGGAAAGAGATCCTGCAAATCCAGGAAATCGACGTGGACCGCGCGTTCATTGATTTGGGTGGAACTTCGCTCGCTGC
>JBIIWM010000230.1:0-4575 GCA_044338875.1 Pseudohongiellaceae bacterium
GAAGCCATCAAGCTGTGCCAGGAGTTGGGACTGGATATCAACGCCAGTGCCAATGATGGGCGCACTGCCATCTTTGGTGCCGCGACCTTCGGCTTCACTGAGGTCGTCAAGTACCTGCACGAACAGGGCGCGGAACTGGACTACAAGGACAAGGCTGGGCTGTCACCGCTGGATGCCGCGATGGGCAAGGCAGGCGGCTTTGGTTTCCAGGGTACCGATGGACGCTATTGGGATGAGACCGTAGCACTGATTGAGTCGCTGCTCTGACGCAAAGTTGGCCTGGTATAGTGATTCCGCTACCGTATCCAGGGGCTTATTGGATGCGTCCGGAGCGGGTTACCGTCTGCTCCCACCAGACGATGTCACGCCCTACATTCCCGGCCAGCCCAGCCACCACGCGGGTCGCTTGATCCTGGCTGAGCATAAGCTCGATTTGCAGACGCTTGCGCCTGCCGCTGACCTGCTCAGCCAGCGACAACTCGGTACCGGCGCCATGACCCAGCACCCCATAGGAAGTGAAGCCCCCGATACCGTCGAGGCTTAGCAAATAATCCACCAGATCCTCTTCGAGCTCAGGATTGATATTCAGTACCAACAGGCTATTCATGGTCTTCAGATCCTATTAATCGGCAGTTATCAGCTGCGCGCCGCAGGGTGGTGAGCATGGAAATGGCGATAGATCAGGGGCAGCAGGAACAAGGTCAGCAGCGTAGAGCTGATCAAGCCCCCGACCACCACAATGGCCAGAGGTTTCTGGACTTCGGACCCGGGACCGGTCGCCAGCAACAAGGGCACCAGCCCTATCGCACAAATGCTGGCGGTCATCATGACCGGCCGCAAACGGCGCATCGCCCCTTCCCGCACCACATGCTCCATGGCCAGGCCCTTGGCGGCTAGATAATTGAAATGCGACATCATGACCACGCCATTCAATACCGCGATCCCCAACAAGGCGATAAAGCCCACGGAGGCCGGTACCGAAATAAACTCTCCTGTCAGCCACAAGGCAATGAGACCACCGGTCAAGGCGAACGGGATATTCGAAAGAATGATGAGAGTCTGTTTCAATGAACGGAAGGTCAGGAACAGAATGAAGGCAATCAGCAGCAGCGCCACCGGCACCACCAGCATCAAGCGCGCCGCTGCGCGCTGCTGGTTTTCAAACTGCCCACCCCAATCCATTGTATAACCCTCTTCCATCGGCAGCTGCGCAGCCACCGCCGCTTGCGCTTCTTCCACGAAACCCACAAGGTCACGATCTTCCACGTTGGTGCGCACCACGGCAAAGCGCTGGCCGGCCTCACGCGAGATACTCACCGGTCCCTCTACGCGCTCAATGCTGGCAATGTCGGCCAGCGGAATCACACCACCATCAGGCAGATTGATGAAACTCTGTTGCAGCAACGCAACCCCATCGCCCTGCCCTTTGCGGTAACGCAGCACCAGCGGCACGCGCGCACTGCCTTCCACGATGGTGCCTACACGCAGGCCTTCAATTTCCGAACGCAGCCTGGCTTGCAACTGGTCAATATTGAGACCGAGCTGGCCGGCACGAATCCTGTCGACGGTCACTTGCAAATACTGGGCCCCTTCGTTGATCGTCGCGACACTGTCGATGCTGCCAGGCACCTGGCCAATAATGCGCTCCACTTCACTCGCATACTGATTCAACCGGTGCAGCTCTGGTCCGAAAATCTTGATCGCCACATCACCGCGCGAGCCGGTCAGCATTTCCGAAACACGCATGTCGATGGGCTGGGTAAACCCGAAATTGATGCCCTGGAACTGCTGCATGACCTGGCGCAGCTTCTCTTCCAATTCTGCCTTGGTGGCGACCTCCCATTCATCGCGCGGCTTGAGTTGCAGAAACATATCCGTTTCATTCAAGCCCATCGGATCGAGCCCGAGTTCATCCGAGCCGCTGCGCGCTACTACCCGCACCACTTCCGGCACCTGCGCAAGAATAGCGGCTTCGACCTGATGCACTATGCGTGCGCTCGCATCCAGATTGATCGTAGGGATACTTTCAAGCTGGATGATAAGGTCACCCTCATCCATGGTCGGCATGAAGGTTTTGCCCACAAACGGAAACAGTACGAAGGTGAGCACCAGCAAGGCCGCAGCCCCAGCCAGGATATAACGCGGCTGGTCCAGCGCCTTGTTCAGCAAGGGCTGGTACAACCCGGCAATCTTGCGGCTCAACCACGGATCATCATGGCCTTCAGCACGCAGCACGAAAGAAGCCACGACCGGGATCAGGGTGAACGCCAGCACCAGCGAACCGAGCAGTGCAAACACGATGGTCATCGTGACAGGCCCGAACAACTTGCCCTCCAGCCCCTGCAGCGATAGCAAGGGCAGGAACACGATCACGATGATGAGAATGCCTGAGGTTACCGGCACCGCCACATCCTTGACTGCCCGGTACACCAGATGCAGGCGCGGCAAGCGTGAATTCTTTTCCCTGGCATGCGCGAGAGCTGAAACAATGTTCTCCACGACCACGATGGAAGAATCCACCAGCATGCCGATGGCAATCACGAGACCACCCAGGCTCATCAGGTTGGCCGACATGTCCATCAGATGCATCAGAATGAAGGTAATGAGCGCGGACAAGGGCAAGACTACCGCCACGGTGAGTGCCGCCCGGACATTACCCAGGAACAGCCCCAGCAACACGACCACCAGTACCACGGCTTCGATCAGGGCCTTGGCGACGGTATAGACCGCGCCATCGATCAACTGACTGCGATCATAGAAAACCCGCAGCTCGGTACCGGCGGGGAGATTGGACTGCAGTTCATCCAACTTCGCGCGCACGCCAGTCACCACCTCACGGGCGTTGGCACCGCGCAAACTGACGACTTGTCCCTGCACTGCTTCACCTTTGGCATCCGCAGTTACCACCCCGTAGCGTTCGAGATTACCGAGGGTAACATCTGCCAGCTCAGCCAACGGCAACCGGCGTCCCGCGGCGTTTTCCACCTGGATAACACGCAAATCCTCGAGTGTGCCCACCGCACCAGGCACCCTGACCAGGATCGATTCTTCGCCCTGGCTCATGCGTCCGGCACCGTCATTACGGTTGTTGGCTGCCAACGCTGCCACGAGATCTTCGTTGCTGAAACCCAGCTGCGCCATACTGGAACGGCGCGGGGCGATTTCATATGTTTTGACAAAGCCGCCGAGCGTGTTGACGTCGGCCACGCCAGGGACGGTGCGCAACGCGGGACGAATGGTCCAATCCAGCAGAAAGCGTTTTTCTTCCAGCGTGAGCGCAGCGTTGTCGATGGTGAACATGAACATTTCACTGAGCGGTGTGCTCATGGGTGCCAGGCCTCCGCTGACATCTCCCGGCAGAGTGCCCCACACGGCATTGAGCCGTTCCGCTACTTGCTGGCGCGCCCAATAGATATCGGTGCCTTCCTCGAAATCCAGCGTGATCGATGTGAGTGCATACTTGGAAATCGAGCGCAGGATCTCCTGACGCGGAATACCCAGCAACTCGACTTCGATCGGCGTCGTAATCAGGGTTTCCACTTCCTCCGGGGTCATGCCAGGTGCCTTGACGATAATCTTCACCTGCGTGGGTGAAATATCCGGGTAGGCATCAATCGGAAGCTGGAGCAACGCGGCACTGCCGAAGGCCACCAGCAACAACGCGAGCAAACAGGTCAGCAGGCGCTGGCTCAGCGCAAACTGGATCAGTTGTGCAAACATCACTCGCCTCCCAGGCCCAATTGAATTCCCTTGAGCAGAGCTGCACCCCTGACCACCACTTCAGCACCGGCGTCGATACCAGCGATCGCCAGGTAATCGCTGCCAAAGGGCTGCAAGTCGAGCACACGGCTTTCCACCCCCCCGCTGGTTTTGACATAGACAGCAGTCTCTTCCCCGGTACGCACCACGGCATCTGCCGGAATCACTACGCCTTGCGTGGGAGGCGGCAGCACCAGATCAACCACTTGTCCCGGCAACAGGTCTACGGCTTGCGCGAATTCCGCCAGGATGCCGACCGTCTGGCTTTGGCGATCCAGCGCCTGATCTTTTTGCCTGAGGGTCAGTGCAGACGCCTGTCCCTGCACCTGCAGTGACTGTCCGACGGCGATACTTGCAGCAGCGCGTGCCGGCAGCTCGGCGCTTACCCACAATACGCTGCTGTTGATTGACACCAATTCTGCGCCTGTATCCACAGCGTCACCCGGCAGCTTGGCCAGATGGGCAACCTGCCCGCTGGTGCTTGCCAGCAAACGGTAATATCCCAGGTCGTCTTGATTTCCTGCCAGCGCCGTCTGCGCCGCACTGTCAAAACCGGCACTTTCCAGTTGTGCTGCTGCCGACTGGGCGGCAATCGTGGCACTGCGTTGTTCCCGTTCCGTTTGTTGCAAGCGCTGCTCGGCAATAACGCCATCAGCGAACAGTTGCTGGTCGCGCGTCAGCTGCGCCGTGCTTTGACGCTCTTGCGCCAGGCTGGCGAGCCACTGCTGCTGCAAGGCCAGCACTGCGGGACTGCGTACCAGTCCGAGCAGCGTCCCGGCACTGACCTGCTCACCCGGCGCCACCTTCCACTGTGTC
>JBIIWM010000231.1:0-4567 GCA_044338875.1 Pseudohongiellaceae bacterium
TCGAACAAACTCGGCAGGATTTGTACGAGACCACCGATGGATGAAACGAACAGGATGCCGAAGATCAGCAGTCCGGTGTGCTCTTCGAGCTTGCGATGCAGATCCAGGACTTTCATGCCTGCACCTCCGTTGAATGGCTAACCCGGGGGTTGCTGCGCACGCGCCACTCCTCAGGCACTGTCGGTATCTCCGCCCGTACCAGGGTGCCACCCTTGAGCGTCTTGTAGAAATTCCAGGCCATCATGAAGGTGCCGCCGAGGAAGATCAGCCCTGCAAGCAGACGCAAGGCGTAATAGGGCTTCATGCTGCTCATGATGTCGCGAAACGCGAAGCTCGGCTCTCCGAGGCTATCCACGGTAAGCGACAGCAGCCCCTGTGAAACACCCGCAGCCCACATGGACAGGATGTAAAGCAAGGTACCGGCGAGCGCCATCACGAAATGCCAATGAGCGAGTGTGTTGCTGTAAAGCTCACGGCCTACCAGGCGCGGTACCAGGAAATAGAAAGTGCCATAGGTCACCATCGCATTCCAGCCCAGTGCACCGGAATGCACATGGCCAATGGTCCAGTCGGTGAAATGGCTTACCACGTTGACACTGCGAATAGCCATCATCGGACCTTCAAAGGTAGCGAGGCCGTAAAACGCCAGCGACAGCACGATAAACTTTAGAGCCGGATCACTTTTCAGTTTGGGCCAGGCTTTGCTCACGGTCATGATGCCATTGACCATCGTTGCCCACGACGGTGCCAGCAGGATCAGGCTCATCACCATGCCCAACGACTGCACCCATTCCGGAATCGCGTTGTAATGCAGATGGTGCGGACCCGCCCAGATATAACTGTAGGTAAAGGACCAGAAGGCGACCACCGACAAGCGGTAACTCCAGATCGGCTGTTCCGCGTGCTTGGGCAGAAAGTAGTACACCATGCCGAGAAAACCACCAGTCAGCAGGAAGCCCACGGCATTGTGTCCATACCACCACTGCACGATGGCATCGCGTGCACCGGCAAACAGCGAATAGGATTTGTCGATACTGACCGGCAGCGCGAGATTATTCACGATATGCAACATCGCGATCACGATGATGAGTGCGCCGTAGAACCAGTTGGACACATAGATCGGGCGAATCTTCCGGTTGGCGATGGTGCCGAAGAACACGATACCGAAGCACACCCACACGATGGTAATTGCAATATCGAAAGGCCACTCAAGCTCGGCGTATTCCTTGGTGGAGGTCCAGCCCGCCAGCAAGGACAAGCCACCCAGCAGCACGATCAACTGCCAGGCGTAACAACAGAACCAGGCAAGCTTTGGCAGGAACAGGGAAACGTGCGAGGTACGCTGCACGCTGTAAAACCCTGTGGCCATCAGCGCCGACACCCCGAACCCAAAAATAATGCCATTGGTATGCAAGGGCCTGATGCGACCAAAGGACAGCCAGAACTGGCCAAAATCCATCGTGGGCCAGATAAACTCTGCGGCCAGATAGACACCCACCGTCATCGCGGCCAGCGCCCAGAACACGGAGAATTGGATCAGGCGCAGCACGACCTTGTCGTCATAGCAGGTTTGTACAACAGTATTCATGCGTAATGATTTCCTTCAGATTCTGATGGCAGGCCCAAGCCCGATGGTCCACAAGCCCACAGTGATTCCAAGCAAGCTGACTGCGGCAACCAGCAACCAGCCCACCAGCGCCGAGGACATCAGCATGCCGCGCTCAGGTGGTATTTGCAGTACCACGGGTAAACCGCGATATAACAAGGCCATCGACCAAATGAGTGCCGGAATCAGGATCAGCACATTCAGGAAAACGTGCGGAAACAGGTGCGCCACACTGGCTACAGCCAAGGGAGCACTGACTACGGTGAAAAAAGAGATATAGACGTCGAGAGGTGCAGAAGCGCCATAGGTAGTACCCATCCAGCGCGCGATGACGACCGTGGTGAAGAAACCAAATCCCAGCGACAGCAGATAGAGGAAACTGATCACGACTGCCTGCTCGATAGTGAGGAGCAAGGGTTCATTGGCTCCAAGGCGCCAACCGAATACAGCACCGCCAATACCGGAAAAGAGGGGCGGCAGCAGGATCAGCAGAACCAGGCTATGCTTGAGCTGTCCAGCCAATGTCGAGTTGTGCCGGCCGAGCTCGCGGATCACTTCACCGGGTGCAAGCAGAACCTTGATCAAATTGTAGTTTGCAGCCATCACCTTGCCCGCTGACAATAAATCCGAACAGTATAGGCAATAACAGGATCGTGGCGTTGACCAATATCAAGTAGCTTTGCCGGCACTGCATTTATTAACATGCTGGTACATTTTCTCGGCAACATAAAGTCAGGCGGAAGTAATGGCAACAGTAGAATTTCTGGGTGCAGCCCAACAGGTAACCGGTTCCTGCCACCTGCTGGAAACCCCGGCCATGGGCAAGATCCTGCTTGATTGCGGCATGCATCAGGGCGGCGATGATGTCGAAAGATCCGCTGAGGAAAAGTTCAGTTTCAAACCGGCGTCGATCGATGCATTGGTCCTGTCCCATGCTCACCTGGATCACAGTGGCCTGATTCCGCTGCTCGTACATGAAGGCTTCAAGGGTCCCATCTATTGCACTCGCGCTACGTGCCGACTGTTGCGCGTCATGCTGGAAGACTCAGTCAGCATCTATGAACGTGACGTCGAGTACGAAAACCTGCGTCGCATGCGCCGTGGCGACAAGCCCGTGAAACAGATCTATACCCGCGCGGATGTAAACAAGGCCCTGGACCTGTGTGAACCAGTGGCTTATCGCGAAGGCGTAGCCATAGGCGCAGGGATGCTGCAATTCCACGATGCAGGCCATATCCTCGGCTCAGCAATCGTGGAATTGAAGTTTCCGGAAGACGGCAAGGAAAAAACCCTGGTGTTCTCCGGCGACCTTGGCAAAAACAATGCGGCCCTGATGAATGATCCTGCCATCGTGACCCAAGCCGACATCGTGTTGATGGAAGGTACCTACGGCGATCGTGAACACCGCTCGCTGCCGGCCACACTGGTGGAACTGGAAGCGATCCTGCATGAAACCTGGGAAGCCAAGGGCAATGTCATGATCCCGGCGTTTTCGGTGGGCCGCACCCAGGAGCTGCTTTATCACCTCGGCACCATGGCCGCCGATGGGCGCCTCGATAACTGGCAAATCTTTCTCGACAGTCCAATGGCCATCGAGATCACCTCGCTCTACGAAAGCTGCATGGAATTACTGGATCCGCAAGAAGTGCAAAAAATGCGCGAGAACTATGGCGGCAAGTGGAGAACGTTCCTGCCCAACCTGCACTACACCCCAACCGTGGAAGAATCCATGGCCATCAACCGCATGAAACATGGCGCCATCATCATCGCTGGCAGCGGCATGTGCACCGGCGGCCGCATCCGCCATCATTTCAAGCAGGGCATCTGGAGTGAGCGCAACACGGTCATGTTCGTCGGCTTCCAGGCACGCGGTACGCTGGGACGGCTATTGGTTGATGGAGCGCAGAAGATCAACATGTTCGGCAGCGAGTTTGCAATACGCGCCCGGATCGAAACCCTGAACGGATTCTCGGCCCATGCCTGCCAGAGTGAGCTGACCGCCTGGATCGGCAATTTCACAAACCAGCCCAAGGTCATGTTGGTGCACGGGGAACCCGAGGCTCTGGAAGCTCTCGCAAGCCATCTGCACAAGGAACTGGGCATCAAGGCCAGGATTCCTGAGCAAGGCCACAAAGTGCACTTCTGAACGACAGTCGGCAAATGAGGATCCAACGCATGCTTAACATGGATTTTTCCGTGATGGTTACCCTGAACACGACGCTGATGGATTGGGTAGCGAGTCCCAAGCCGGGTGTCTGGCGCAAGCCACTGGCGCGTGAAGAAGCCGAGCGTGGACACGCCACCTCCATCGTGCGTTATGAACCCGGCGCGAGTTTCCATGCCCACAACCATCCGTTGGGAGAAGAGATCCTGGTGCTCGAAGGCACCTTCTCCGACGCCACCGGTGATTTTCATGCAGGGACTTATTTCCGCAATCCGCTGGGCTTCGAACACGCACCCTTCAGCAGGGAGGGCTGTGTAATCCTCGTGAAACTGCACCAGTTCCAACCCGGGGACAACAAGCGCCTGGCCATTGAGACCGACAAGGTGCCATGGCAGGAAATCCAGGATGGCATCAGGTATTTGCTGCTGCATGAGTTCGGCACTGAACGCGTCGCGTTGGTAGCACTGCCCGCGAGCGCGCCCGGCATTGCGCACGAGCATCCGCTGGGCGAGGAGATTTATGTGGTCAAGGGCGAAATTCGCGACGAAAATGGCAGCTACCCGGCAGGCACCTGGTTGCGTCGACCTGCAGGCAGCAGGCATTGCCCGGTGGCGGTCCAGGATGCCCTGCTCTGGGTGAAGTCAGGGCATTTGCCAGCATAGGGACTGGATAAGTCCCCTTTGAATTCAAACGTGCAACAAGCGAATCAGGGCCTGGGCATGTTCGGCAGTTTCAACGCCGCGATCGGTGAGATAGCCGCCATCGGGCAGTGTAATCATTCCTTTGTCGAACAGGCG
>JBIIWM010000232.1:0-4534 GCA_044338875.1 Pseudohongiellaceae bacterium
CGGGTCAGGTGTTCTGGTTTCACCTGGGTCTACAGACTGGACCAGGCGCGGAGTCATGATGATGACGAGTTCAGTTTCCTGGCGTCTGAATTCACTGCTGCGAAACAGTGCTCCCAGCACGGGCAGGTTGCCGAGCCCCGGAAATTCCCGTACCAGCGAACCGATATCGTTCTGCAGCAGTCCAGCGATGGCGAAACTGCTGCCATCACCAAGTTCGATGGTCGTGGAGGCACGGCGTGTGCGCAGGCCTGGTACCGTAGTGCCAAGCACATGCGTACCGGAGGTGTTGTCGATATCGGATACTTCGGTATTGAGACTAAGATTGATTCGTTTGCTGGACAGCACCGTTGGCGTGAACCGCAGGCCGACTCCGAATTCCTTCCATTCGATGGTCAGTGCTCCGGCAAGACCGCCGGTCTGGGCGATGGGGACTGGAAACTCACCACCGACAAGAAAGCTGGCTTCTTCGCCTGACATGGCAACGATGTTGGGTTCGGCCAGCACTTGTGCGGCCCCCTCGCGTTCCAGGGCTTGCAGGTTAATGCCCAATGATTTGCCCAAGCTGGTATCGACAACTGTGCCGCCCTTGCCAAAGGCAGTCGTCAGCGGAATGCCAGTCAGCAGCCTGAACCTGGTTTCGGAGCCGGCTGAGCCCATGATGTCGGTCTGGAAGCCAAGATCCTGCATGCGGTTGCGCTTGATTTCAACGATGCGCGCTTCGAGCAAGACCTGCTGGCCACCGCCGACCTGCAGCAGGTTAACCACCTGGTCGGCCGCATAACTGTTGGTGACCGCAAGGACCGATTCGAGCGCCGCTGCACTGGAAATCTGACCATTGAGCAACACATTGCCATTGCTGGTGCGAACTTCTATCTGCTGCTCGTCCGGCAATATTTCGTTGAGCTTGCGCTTGATCGCTTCAAGATCGAAGCCGACTACAACATCGATAATGGCGATGACATTGGAGTCGGCATCCCAGAATGCGACATTGGTGGTACCTGGCGCCTTCCCTAGCACCAGGAATTGGTTTTCGCCCAGCAGCTGTACATCGGCAATCCCGGGATTGCCGATGACTAGCTGTTTGAGCGGAGTGCCCGACCGGATGATCTGTGACTTGCCGACGGGCAAGCTGAGCTCCTGAATGGATTCGCCCCCATCGATACCGAGCGTAAAGGGCGCTTCTGCTGCCTGCAGCACTGCAGCAGGCGCAAGCACCAGGAAGAGGCCGAGCAGTCTTGCCTTGAGCGTTAACATGATCCGAGTCTTGGTATTCATGATTTATCCTTTTAATCAATCAGCGGTGACAGCAGCCAATGTGGTATCTCCCTTGGAGGAGACTCTTTCCTCGATCACTTCCAGGCCCCGGATGACCTGCACATTCCGGGATCTTGCCGGTCGAACCGGCATGGGGGTGGCGAGCATTTTTTCCTGCGGGTCGAAATTCCAGAGATCGCTTAGCGCAACCGTGGCGGAACTTTCTTGCGCCACATCGCCTTCATTGCGCAATGACAGGGTGAGGTGTCCCACCTGTTGCGACAAAGTCAGGGTTTTGGCTTGTTGTGGATTCACCAGCAGAGTCACTACCTTGACGACCAAGGGGTCCTCTGCATTTTCTTCACTGTTCTGGTCGACACCGAGAACCGTAATACCCTGCATCAGTGTCCTGCTGACCGGTTGTTCATCGCGGCGGCCAACCGTCGTGGTGTGAAGCACATCTACCTTGTCTCCTGGCAGCACGAAACCGCCGACACCGCGCACGTCATTGACCGGGATCGCGACCGCCCGCAGGCCATCAGGAATTTTTGTGGTTAGTCCGCGTCGCACCACTCCGATGGACAGCTTTACGGGCAATACCACCTCGTTTGCGCTCAGGCCTACGATCACGACTGGTGGTGTTTCGGAGTCCAGCAATTCGTCAATGGTGGCGTAGCTTCCTTCGGGGAAAGAGGCTTCCGTGAAATCCACGACTTTCAGGTGGGCGCGCTCGAGCAGCGTGCCTGACGGAAGGTCTGCTGCGGCAACCACCACAGGCTTGACTGCCAACGCTGCAGGTCCTTCCGGCGTTCCTGTCGGCTGGTTTACTGCGGTCTTGACCATGTAAGCGGCCATTCCTCCGAGTACCAGGGCCAGGCCCAGCAACAACGTAGCTTTGTATTGCATGATGTCAGTCCTTTTATTGTTCAATTGGTTTTTGGTTAATGTTCAATTGATAGCGCAATAAAGTCAGGAGGCCTCGCCTCCAACAATTCAGTTTGCCGAAATAGCTTTCGCTGCGAGCACGAACAGAGATCCTGTTGCGATGGCAATTGCATAGGGCAAGGCTTCGGTCTTGATGTTCTGGTTATTCGCTTCGATATCCGTGTATGGCTGGTTGTGGGCAAGCGACGACACTGATGCGCCGAAGCGTCTGGCAAAAAACCGGGTGCCCCTGCGGACCAGAAAGAAGAGCACCACCATGATTCCGCCAGAGATGGCGATTGCTGCCAGCACTGCAAGTGCACTGAGCAAGTTGCCGGAAGTGGCGCCTGCGACAGCAATCAGCTTTACATCCCCTGCGCCAATCCAGCCAAGCACGAACAGCGGAAACGTGATGACCAGCGCCAGCAGGCCTGCTGCGAAAGCCACGATAAAACCTCCCCAGCCCGCCAGAACACAATGCAGGGCGATCGCAGACAAGAAGCCTGCCAGGCACAGGGTGTTGGGAATGCGTTGTTCGCGTACATCAACGATTACAGCGGGAACCAGCGTTGCAGTAGCCAGCAAGAGCGGTGTCATTGTTATCCAGTAAACCACGATGAAACTCCTTTAATCCAAACTGTAGTGCAAATACGGGATTAAGCTGATGGACGCCGGCAGCATTGCTCCATACAGTGCTGCAGGCATCCATCACGAATGCCCTCAATCAGGGAATGGCATCCACCACATCCTGGAAGGCGCCACTGATTTCAGGGCCGAGGACGATGAGCACGGCGATTGCCGAAATGGAAATCAAGGCTACGAGGATGGCGTACTCCACCATGGTTGCGCCCGAGTCTTCCTGTATGAAACGTTCAAAAAGTTTTTTCATTTGAATCTCCATATGATTTGTCTGTTAGCTGTTGAGTTGTATGCCTCGTAAATTACAGTCCCGTAACGGGAAAATTGCTTGTAAGTTACAGGTGTGTAAACTAGATATTGCGCTCGTGTAAAACCATAGGGTCTTATACTGATACTGGGGAGGGGGTTTACACTGAAAGTCGCCTGGCTGGAGCCTTTAGGGTCTTGTACCTAAAGACGTATCGTTTTTTTTTGAAAAGAACCAAAGATATTCAATGCTTTATTGATTGCTTCGTTCCAGTACCGGCAAGGCCCCATGCCTGCCTGGGGATCAAGCTTTCCTCTGGCCTGTGCATTCGTTGAATAGGGCTGCGTCATGCATGATGTTTCAGGCTGGACTGGCATAGAGGTCGACAAGCAACCCCAACGCATCGAGGTTACCCTCCTTCACGCCCATGGCTCTGCCGCAGGGCCCGGCTGGAGCGTTAATGCTCCCTCTGTTGCCTCTGTCAACGGGTTAACGGTTGCCATAACCGGCGCACCAGTTTGGCGTACGTCTCATAAGCCGGTACTGGCAGCAGCAGATCCGGCAACTGCAGTTATCGAAGCCTATCAATACTGTGGGTCCGGATTCCTCGAGTTGTTGCATGGCGCGTTCGCAGTCGTTGTGATCGACCACAACGCTGGCAAGACACTACTGGCTGTTGACCGCATGGGAATCGAAAAGCTGGTTTACTCTCCGCATGCAAGCGGCCTGGTGTTTTCCAGTTCCGCATTGTTCGTGGCAAGGTTTCCGGGCTTCATACCCAGGATCTGCAAACAGGCCATTGTCAGCTACTTGTATTTTCATGTAGTTCCTTCCCCGCAGACAATTTTTGAAGGGGTACGCAAGCTGGCGCCTGCTTCTGCAGTTGAATGGAGCGCAGCACAAGGCAAAATCGGCTCGCTGCGGGAGTTCACCTATTGGCGTCCTGCTTTCGCCAGCATGAATAGCGAGTCCTTCGCGACCTTGAAAGAGGCTCTCCATGCTGCGTTGACTGCTGGCGTCGAACATGCGAAACCCACACACAAAACCGGCGCGTTTTTAAGCGGAGGCCTCGACAGCTCAACGGTGGTCGGCATGCTGGCGAAGGTACGGAAGGAGCCGCCGCAAACATTCTCAATCGGTTTTGGTTTCAAGCAGTTTGATGAGCTTGAATATGCGCGTATCGCGAACCGGAACTTCGGTGCTGAATCCCGCGAGCATGAAATCAGCGCGGCAGATATCATGGAATTGCTTCCGCTTGTTGCCCGTGGCTCAGATGAACCTTTCGGCAATGCGTCTGCACTTCCAACGTACTGTTGCGCACGACTGGCTGCTCTTAATGGCATGGACCACCTGCTGGCTGGAGATGGCGGCGATGAAATGTTCGCCGGGAATGAGCACTATGCCGAGCACCAGGTATTTGAACGTTACAAGTTGATTCCCCCGGTATTTCGGGCTGGGTTGTTGGAACCG
>JBIIWM010000233.1:0-4528 GCA_044338875.1 Pseudohongiellaceae bacterium
TGCCGCTGGCGGGTGAACTGTTCTTCATGTACGCGACAATGCTGATCGCAGTGCCGACTGGCGTAAAAGTATTCAACTGGATCACTACGATGTTCAAAGGCTCCATTACCTTTGAAACCCCGATGTTGTTCGCCATTGCTTTCGTCGTGTTGTTTACGATGGGCGGCTTTACCGGCTTGATGCTGGCTATCGCGCCCGCCGACTTCCAGTACCACGATACCTATTTCGTCGTTGCCCATTTCCACTACGTGCTGGTACCTGGCGCGATATTCTCCATCATGGCCGCCGCCTACTACTGGCTGCCGAAGTGGACCGGCAACATGTATGACGAAACCCTGGGCAAACTGCATTTCTGGTTGTCTTTCGTTGGCATCAACATCCTGTTCTTCCCGCAGCACTTCCTGGGTCTGGCCGGCATGCCGCGCCGTATTCCCGATTACGCGCTGCAGTTTGCCGATTTCAACATGGTTTCCAGTATTGGCGCCTTTATCTTCGGCTTCAGCCAATTGTTGTTCCTCTTCATCGTCGTCAGGACGGTGATGGGCGGCAAGAAAGCGACAGCCCAGGTATGGGAAGGTGCAGATGGACTTGAGTGGACTGTGGCCTCACCCGCCCCGTACCACACTTTCAGCACGCCACCGCCGATCAAGTAATAGTTTGAATCTGTAGTTAGTGAGTTTTTGTAATAACTGTATTGGAAACTGAACTGGCCTGAGCCGATATGGAACCCGACGACAAGACACAAGCAGGCCCAGGCAAGGTTGTAGCCAGGTTGCTGATGACCGTTGTTGGCATGTTCGCCTTCGGTTTTGCACTGGTTCCGATATATGACGTGTTTTGCGAGTGGACCGGGCTAAACGGCAAGACTGGTGGTCCCTATGCCTACGAGGCTGAAACGACGGAAGTCGACACCTCGCGCGTTGTAACGATACAGTTCGTGGCGAGTAACAATGCCAACATGAGCTGGGAGTTCCGCCCGATGCAGAACCAGGTGGAAGTACATCCCGGTGAGTTAACCGAAGTGAAGTTTTATGCGCGCAACCCTTCGGCGACGGCAATAGTTGGGCAAGCGGTGCCGAGTGTTACTCCTTTCAAGGGGGCAGACTATCTGCACAAGACAGAGTGTTTTTGTTTTACCCAGCAGGTACTGGCAGCAGGTGAAGAAATTGAAATGCCCCTGCTGTTTTTCATCGACAAGGCGCTTCCGGAAGACATCAGCAAGCTGACGCTCTCCTATACCCTTTTTGATGTAACTGCGAATTTTGTAACTAACGGCAGCGCGCTGTCGGCGAAGTGAACAACAGAAAACAGAAGTAACGAAGTGACAGAAAACATATGCAGGCTCAATCAAGTGCCTCGCATGAACTACGGTGTTTACAGAAAAGAAGGCAAAGCATCATGGCGAATCTTTCCAACGAAACTGCGAACGGAACCTACGAAGCGTATTACGTTCCGGAGCAATCCAAATTCCCGATCTGGGCATCGTTCGGGTTGTTTCTCATGGTCTATGGACTTGGCAATGTCCTGAACGACATCAAGGCCGCTGAGAGCACTACGCTGGCCAGCTGGCTTGCATTTACCGGCTTTTTCATCCTGTCGTGCGTGCTGTACAACTGGTTTGCGGTCCAGATTCGTGAAAACCATCAGGGTTTGCCCAGTGCACAGCTGAAACGTTCTTACGTGATGGGCATGTACTGGTTCATCTTCTCTGAAGTGATGTTTTTTTGTGCTTTCTTCGGCGCCCTGTACTACGTACGCAACATGTCCGTGCCTTGGCTGGGCGGTGAAGGCGCAAAAGGTGTTGCCAATTTGCTGTGGCCAAGTTTCGAAGCGGTGTGGCCGGTGGTTAGCAACCCCAATTCAGAACTGTTCACCAATCCAGAGGAATCCATGGCTTGGCCGGGGTTCGCTGAAGCCCTGAGCTACCTTCCACTGTGGAATACCATTCTGCTGATCAGCTCCAGTTTCACCGTACACATTGCGCATACCGCACTGAAAAGCAATAACCGCAAGGCTCTTAGCATCTGGCTGGGGATCTCCGTGTTGCTGGGTATCGCGTTCCTGTTCCTGCAGGCGGAAGAATACATCCACGCCTATCACGAACTGGGCTTGACGCTGAACTCGGGCATCTACGGTTCAACCTTCTTCCTGTTGACCGGCTTCCATGGCTTCCACGTAACCCTGGGCGCCTTCATGCTGGCGGTGATGTGGTTCCGTCAATTGAAAGGCCATTTCAAGCCGGAAGATCATTTTGGCTTTGAAGCCGCTTCCTGGTACTGGCACTTTGTTGATGTGGTCTGGGTCTGCCTCTTCCTCTTCGTCTACATTTTCTGAGGTCGCCGCAGCGACGACCCAACGAAATCCCAAACAAAAATCAGGGTAATGCGAACCAGCTGTAAGGCTGAAACGTATTACTCTGAAGCTGGCAGCGCAGTTGTGGGTTGATGCCAGGGCGCACTAATCGTGAGCTGCCCGGTCAACACGCCCCATGTGATGCAAGCGATCAACATTATCGCCAGTGTCACCCTGGTTCCCAGGGCATAAAGGGTTCTCTTGCTTTTGCCCTGATCCTTGAAGAAGAAAAAGGCGCCACTGGTAAGACTTAAGATCATGGCTATCAGAAGAATGATGATGATGGCTTTGAGCATGAGAACAGACCCTTCAGATTTTGAATCAGGCGCTTGAGTAGAGTTTCCACAAAGTCCAATCCTGATGCAGACCGTGACATTCTACTCTGACACCACAATTTAGGGAGACGCAGTCAGGTGCTCTGGCGCCGCTTACGTAATTTTCAGTTCGACTGGAAACTAACCCTGCTGGTGCTGGTCCTGTTGCCTATTATGCTCAGGCTGGGATTTTGGCAACTTGCGCGTGAGGCCGAGAAAGAACAGCTGCAGGCGGTCTATACAGAGCGCCAGCAACAGCCGGCCGTTCCGCTCGAAACACTAGATGCCAGCGGTGAGCTGCAGTACCTGCAGGTGTTGCTGGTAGGCGAATATGACAGTGCCCATGTATTCCTGCTTGATAACAAAATTTTTCAGGGCCAGGTTGGCTTCGAAGTCATTCAACCCTTCACCACTGACTCGGGACTGGTGGTATTCGTCAATCGTGGCTGGCTGGCACAAGCGGGAGATCGCAGCGTGCTGCCCCAAGTGGAAGCAATTGAAGGCAAGGTTGCCTTGCACGGCAGTGTTTACGTGCCTGTCGGCGAGCAGCTGATCCTCGGCGACATCCAGCCTGGAACACAGTGGCCAAAGATCGTTCAAAGCCTGGAGATAGACGAGTTCGCGCAGTTGACCGGGTTAACGGCCAACACGACCTTGTTTCCTTACAGTATTCGTCTTGGTGAGGGAGCCACAGGTGTATTGGAGCGCAACTGGTCCGTGATCAGTACCACACCGGAAAAACATCGCGGCTATGCCGTTCAATGGTTTGCGATGGCGATAGCCCTGATACTGCTATATTTACATTACAGCTTCCGTCCAGCCCGTAATAAGGTGGCTGACACGGACAGCAGTGCCGACAACCAATAACCTGAGTTAATGACCGTGAACGCCAACAAATTGAAACTGAGTTTTTTGTTGCTCATCTCCCTTGTGCCGATCGTCGCCGCTACCCTGTATTTCAGATGGAGCCTGGAGAGTGGCAGCAACGGCACTACGAGCAAGGGAGTATTGATTTCACCGGTACTGGATCTGGCCCGCCTTGAATTGCGGGATGAAGACGGTGAGCCAGCCTATCTCACGTTCGAAGAGATGACGGCAGGGGTGGATCCGGAAGACTATGAGCCGCGTCCCTGGCAGGTTCTGTTTGTCACGTCGGCAGAGTGTCGGGACGCCTGTGTGGAAAGACTGTATATGCTGCGTCAAATGCATTTGCGGCTTGCCAGTGAAGCAACCAGGGTGCAGCGCGCACTGGTGCTGGTGGATGGAAAAGGTGCCAAAATTCCGCAAACCACGCTGGATGTACTGGCCGAGCAGCAGCCAGACCTGCGCTTGTTGAACGGTGATGCGGCTACGCTCAAGCGTGAATTGGCGCCTTCTGCCGCCGGGCGCGATCTGATAGAGGAAAATTTCATTTATCTGGCGGATCCGGTCGGCAATATCATGCTGTATTTCACGCCGGAAAATACGGTTGATGAAATCTTTCGTGATATCGACAAACTGTTGGAGCAAAGCGGCCTGGGTTGATTGCAAGTGGTTGGTTTCGGTGACCCTTCATAGCCAAGGTTTGCTCCATTCGACAAGATCTCCGGGATATTTGTACAAGAGCTGAATTGAATGAAAAACACAAAGCCATCCTACAATCTCGTTTTGTTTGCCGTAGCACTAGCACTGTGCGTGGTAATTCTGGGTGCCTTCACTCGCCTCGCCGATGCGGGACTGGGTTGTCCTGATTGGCCGGGTTGTTATGGCCATGTGCTGTGGCCGGAAACCCCGGAGCAAATCGCGCAGGCCGAGGCTAACTACCCCAATGCGCCGTTCGAAGTCCACAAAGCCTGGCCCGAGGTGGTGCATCGCTACTTTGC
>JBIIWM010000235.1:0-4511 GCA_044338875.1 Pseudohongiellaceae bacterium
TTTCCCACAAGCCATCCCAGCGCGGGACGGACATAAGCGTGTGAAGGGTGCCACCACCGGCCTGCTCAAGCAGCCAGGCGTAGTGTGCGTCGGAGGTAGTGAATTCCTGCCCGGGAGGGCTGACTTGCAGGGCTGGCCCATACCCTGCGCCGAACGCGCCCTGTCCATGTGCGAGGAAGGACTGGGAAGCCAAGGCGATTACGTACAGGGCCTGTTTCAAGATGGCGCGGGATCTTTTCACGGACGCTCCTTCTGGCGGGAGGTTGAATCGTTAAAGGCCATCATACCCCGAAGTCCTGTTGAATCAATCACCCTGGAAGGTACGAAGGTGCCGCAGATACCAGGCTATGATCAGGTTTCGTCAGCGATCAAGCGGTCAATCACTTTCCGCATCATGTTCGGTCCACGATCATCGGTGATCGATACCATCGGTGCGCCTGTCTGCAGCCGGATATTGTGTTGCTGGGCCTCGATCATGCGCTTGTCTTCTGCAAATGCTTTGTGGGCCAGCTCCCACATCAGGGATTTTAGTGCAGGATTTACCGCCTGCTCTGCGGCCCTTGGCCCCCAGCAGAAAAAGTAGCGGGTACTGCCATCTTTCATCGGTGTTACCGCCTGTGAGGTAAAGTTCGCGGTAATCGGCTCAAGCTCCGCTGGAGGGTGTTCAAGATTGCTGGCATCGGCACTGCCGGCGGGGTACATGGCGCTGAACATCACCAGGACGCCAGGTGCGAGGAAATCGTAAGTCATGAATTGGTCGTTCAGGGTGCCCGGCTGCTGGTATTTGCGGGCTGGCATATTCTTGTTCCAGCGCACGATCTGGATTCCCCGGTCGATTAGCCGTACCCGGGGCGGCAGCACATAGGCGCCACTGTTTCCAGCGGCAAAGCTGTTTTCGTGCACAAAACCGATATGGGAAAAATCAGTGAGGTTGTCATTTACCAGCAGGTAATTGGCATCATAGTCGATATGCCCGGTGTTCATGCTCCAGTCAGGATCGTCCGGCCCCGTGGCCTTTGGAACAAGCGCGGTATCTGCCTTGTCTTTATCCCCCATCCAAACCCATACCCAGCCGTGCCTTTCCACAACGGGGTACTGCTCAACACAAAAACGCACAGGCACTTCATCATTGCCGGGCATTTCAATACAACGGCCTTGTGAGTTGAATTTCAGGCCGTGGTACATGCAACGCACATCATCACCCTCAAGACGCCCCAGCGATAAGGGCGCGTGGCGATGGCAGCACTGGTCAGCCATGGCGGCAAGGGTGCCGTCAGCCTTGCGATAGATCAGCACCGGCCGATTGATAATGGTAATGCTGAAGAGCTGGTGGACTGCCAGCTCATGACACCAGGCCGCCACATACCAGCAGTTGCGTACATACAGCTGGTTATCTGCGCTGGTTCCCTTGATGATGTCCATGTGCCAACCTCGTTCTGAAGAATAATCAATGTGACTAACATGGTCAGGAACATGCCATGCTGCTGTTCGAAGCGAGGGCCATGCTAATGCTTTTTGACGGTGGCAGACAATGATCTGGGTCGGCAAGAACAAGGTCGCTCGCCTTGTGGCGCGACTTTGGCATGCGACTTGGAAGTATTTTTTGGCTAAAATGGCTTACCTCGCCTTTGTTGGAGAAAGCGCTAATGGCACTTGAAAAAGACTACCTGGATATTCCGGGTACCACCGTGTTCGATGCCGAGATGTCGCGCAAGGGCTACCACTTGAACCAGTTCTGCATGTCGCTGATGAAGGCCGAGAATCGGGTTCGCTTCCTCGCTGATGGACGTGCATATGTGGATGAGTGGCCGATGACCGAAGTGCAGAAGCAGGCGGTGCTGGCGCGCGACTACAACAAATGTATCGCCAATGGCGCCAACATCTATTTTCTGGCCAAACTCTTCTATACCGACGAAACGCCGTTTGAACGGGGTGTGTCCACGATGACAGGCATGACGCCCGAGGCCTATCGCAGCATGATGCTCGGTGGCGGCCGTCCCATTGAAGGCAATCGCTACATTGGAGAAAAATAATGGCGCGAATTACCTCTGCTGTATTTTCTTCGCACATCCCGGCGGTGGGAGCCGCAATTGATCGTGGTGCCACCCGAAATGAGTACTGGGCCCCCGTGTTCAAGGGGTTCGAGTTCTCCAGGCAATGGGAAAAAGACAACAAGCCGGATGTCGTCATCCTGGTGTACAACGACCATGCCAGTGCATTCGACCTCCGCGTGGTGCCCACTTTTGCGATCGGCTGCAGCGAGCAGTTCGAGAGTGCCGATGAGGGCTGGGGGCCGCGCCCGGTACCGCCAGTAATCGGTCATCCGGATCTGGCGTGGCATATCGCACAGTCCGTTATCACTGACGAATTCGACCTCACCATCTGCAATGACTTCAAGGTAGACCATGGCCTGACTGTGCCGATGTCACTGATGTTCGGCCAGCCCGAAGAGTGGCCGTGCCGGGTGATCCCGTTCATGGTCAATGTGGTGCAGTATCCGCCCCCGTCCGGCCGGCGCTGTTTTGAACTCGGCAAGGCATTGCGCAAGGCAGTGGAATTGTTCGATGAAGACCTCAACGTCCAGATCTGGGGCACCGGCGGCATGAGCCATCAGCTGCAGGGTATGCGTGCCGGGCTGATCAACCGGGAATGGGACCAGAAGTTTCTCGACCTGTTGATCAAGGATCCGGAAGAGCTGACGAAGATCTCCCACAGCGAATATATCCGCGAGGCCGGCTCCGAAGGTATCGAGCTGATCATGTGGCTGATCGCCAGGGCTGCGCTGGGTTCACAGGTGAATGAACGCCACCGTTTCTATCATGTGCCGGCCTCGAATTGCGCGCTGGGGCATTTGATTCTGGAAAAGGCCTGATTTTCCGAAACATTCACCTGTTTTGAGCGGGGCACAAACTCCCCGCTGTTGCTTCATTCAGGATCATTGGTTCCTGTCACCAGCACCACCACGCGACGGTCTGGTTGCAAACAGGCGATCTGCGCTTGTGCCGACCCTGTGTTCCTGCATTGATCCGGTCTGGTGACGGGCTCATCGCTGTTCACGCCCCTGGTTGTGATCCTCTCCGCCGGAATGCCGGTTGAAACAAGATAGCCCTTGACGCTGTCGGCTCGACGCTCGGACAACCCCATATTATAGTTGCGCGTCCCGATACGGTCTGTGTGGCCTGTGACGATAACGATCTCATAGTTCAGGGTGCGCATGTCCTGCACCAGCTTGTCGAGGGCCTGCCGGCCTTCTGTTTTCAACTCCGACTTGTCGAAATCGAACAGGGTGTTTGCGGACAGGGTCAGCTCGATCGGCAGCTTGGGGGCAGGTTCTGGCGCGGGTGGAGGCGTGACGACAGGCTGTACTTCCGGCGCTGGTGCCTTGCGTGTGCCAAAGTGAAACACTGCACCGATTGTAAAGGTATCTATCGTGTCCTTCAGCATCCGGTTTCCTTCGATGCCGTAGCGCTCCAGTTCTGCCCGCAGCGACAACGCATCATTCATGGCGTATTGCAGCCCAATGCCATATTTTTCATTCCAGCCGCGATCGGAGCGATCCAAAAGCCCCGTTCCGATGCTGTTGCCACTGAAGTCTTGCTCTACCTTGGCATTGTTGATGCCCAGGCGGGCAAAGACTGACAACTTTTCCTGCAGGGGCAAGGTGCCAACCAAATCCAGCGCAAAGCCACTCAGCCCATCCACTTCACCGCCCTGGACGGCGGCAGGAAGCAGGTTTGCGTTGAAATCAAAAGTACCAAGGTTGAAGTAGCTGGCCTCCAGAGCAAAATTCGGATTGAAGTGGTATCCACCCAGCATCTTGAACGTATAGTCATCCTCTTCAGCCTTGACCCCGCTGGCAGTGTAGCCGCCGGACCGCAACGCGCCAGCCAATGCACTGTTGTCGATATCGGCGTAGGCGCGCCCTCCACCAAGACCGGCGTACCATGCAGGTTCCTGGGCAAAGACAGCAACTGGCAATGCCAGCGGCACTGCCAGGGCCAACTGCCGGAAAGTCCTGAGGGTAATCATTGGGCTGTTTTTCATACGCATTCTCCTTGTTGCAGTACAAAGTTATGGTTGCATGTAGTAAAGACTGTTGTGATCAGCTTGCCTTGCTTGTTCTGTCGTTTCTTTATTTCTGCGGACTCTACCTGCTCGTTCCTGCTTGGCAGCCTGCGGGTAACCCTTTATTCCAGATAGGCTTACAGACTAACCCTGACAGCCATGGAGTTGTTGAGCTGGATCAATTCTTTTCAAGGAGCAGTGCTTGTGGCGCAGTAAATGTTGCATCGAATAGCGCTTGAAACGGACCTGCGTTGATCTTCATCAAAATCCGCAGGCTATTTGCCTCTGTTGGCAACCTGGATGTCATAGTCTCTCCATACAGGTTTAAGTAAAAAGTGGAGGAGCCGATATGACAAGTGCGAATAAAGAAGACAGCGTTACTGTAATGGACGCAATAAACGGACGCTGTTCGGTGCGTTCATATTTGTCAGGGAAACCTGATCGGG
>JBIIWM010000040.1:0-14821 GCA_044338875.1 Pseudohongiellaceae bacterium
ACGCCTTGAGAGCGGCGATATCATCATTGCCTGCACCGTAGAGCGGATGTTCAGTACCTGTGAAGACATGTACGCCACCGTCAAACTGCTGCGCAAACGCCGAGTGCGCTTGTATGTTGTGGATCTTGAAGGGGACCTGACCAGTCCGCAGTTCTGTCCTCCCTTCGAAAAAGTATTACGCGTCTTCCACAGCCTGGAAAAACGCCGCTCTACAGAACGCATAAAAACCGTCAAGCAACGCCAGCGCACCAAGGGACGTTTCCTTGGCGGCAGCCGTCCCTTCGGCTATCTGATCCATTCCAATGGTCGCCTGATCGAAAATCCGATGGAACAAAAAGTGCTGCGCCAGATCATTCGCATGAACCAGCAGGGCAAATCGCTGCGAACCATCTCTGCGGAAGTGAGCACGCCTGTGATGCCGATCAGCTTCAAAACCGTTCAACGCCTGCTGAAACGTCACCAGCATCTGGCCACCCAACTGCAGAATAACGAGATGATCGGAAAATAGCAGACAAGCAGATTGCCACTACTACCTGCGGAAGTTGCCCGTGCAAGTGTGATCTAATGTCCGTATGACATTCATACGATTACCTGTTTTTTTCATTGGCCTGCGCTACCTGATTTCAAGGCGGGATAACCGTTTCTTTTCATTTACCTCCCTGATAGCCATGGCCGGGCTTACGCTTGGCGTTACCGCGCTGGTGCTGGTGCTTTCCGTATTCAATGGATCCCAGGGCGTCCAACGCGAACGAACCCTGATCACCGTCCCGCATGGAGATATCCATGCCAACCCTGCCTTCAGTGACTGGCAGCAGGCCGTGACCATGTTGCAGGGCAGGGAAGACATCAGTGCAGTGGCGCCTTATATCGCCGTGGAGGCATTGCTCAGCCAGCAGGGCTATCACCAGGTTACCCAGGTCAGGGGAATAGTGCCGGCGCTGGAAACAAGCGTCTCACCGCTGGAAGCCAGCATGATCGAAGGTAGCCTTTCCGATCTCCAGGCCGGCCAACACGGCATCGTTATCGGGAGAACCCTCGCGAACAATCTGCGGCTGTTACCGGGGGATGCCATCAACCTCATCGTGCCGCGCAGCAATGCGGCATCCAATCAAATCAAACTGGGGATGCACCGTTTCACCGTAAGCGGTATTTTTGATGTGCAATTTGATATTGGTGCCGACCTGGCCTATGTCCATATGGACGACAGCCTGGAGCTGCTGGACGCAACCGATGCCGGCACTGACCTGCACTTGCGCTTGTTGACCACTGATATCGACAAGGCCGGGGATACCGTTGCCGCCAGCCTGGCGCAACTCGTTGCTGAACTGCCGGGGCCTGAATACCTGGGAGAGGACTGGAGTGTCACCGAAGCCAGCCTGTTCAACGCGCTAAAGCTCGAAAAGATCATGACCTGGTTCATGCTGATGATGATTGTGGCCATTGGTGCCTTCAACATCGTTTCAACCCTCGTCATGGCCGTTGCCGACAAACAGGCCGACATCGCCATCCTCAGGACCATGGGCGCCGGTGAGCGCACCATCATGGGCATTTTCCTGGTACAAGGTTCTCTGGTGGGAGTGGCCGGAGTTTTGCTCGGCGCCGTGACGGGCATCTTGCTTACCGTGAATTTCGCAGCGGTCGGCAGCCTGCTGCAAAACATCGTAAGTCCAGACAGTCTTTATCTGATCAGTGCGCTGCCAGCAGAGTTGAAACTGTCTGATGTCTTGATCACCTGCAGTATTGCCTTGTTGATCAGTTTTCTTGCCACCCTGTATCCAGCCTGGAAGGCAGCCCGGATCCAGCCGGCACAGGTGCTACGCTATGAGTGAAAACGTGTTATGAGTAATGTTGTGTTGTCCTGTCGCGATCTGGGCAAGTCATTTCAGCAGGGCGATTTGCGCCTTGATGTGCTGGATGGCTTGAATCTGGAGGTCCAGGCTGGCGAAAAAATAGCCATCATCGGGGTGTCCGGCTCCGGCAAAACCACCTTGCTGAATCTGCTCGGTGGCATTGATACTCCCAGCCGCGGTACTGTGCTGTTAAAGGGACGTGACTTGGCCAAACTGACTTCTGCCGAGCAGGACAAGACGCGGAACGAACAGTTCGGCTTCGTGTACCAGTTTCACCACTTGCTCGGCGAGTTCACCGCCCTTGAGAATGTGGCAATGCCGCTCATCATCGGCAAACAGCCTTGGCTTGTTTGCCAGCAGCGTGCAGCTGCCTTGCTCAAGCAGGTTGGACTTGAGTCGCGCCAGCACCACAAACCCGCACAGCTTTCCGGTGGAGAACGCCAACGCGTGGCCATCGCCAGGGCACTGGTCAATCAGCCGGCCTGTGTCTTGATGGATGAACCCACCGGCAATCTGGATCGTCATACGGCTGAATCCATTCATGCGCTCATCCACCAGCTGAATCGTGAGCTCGGCATCAGTTTCATCCTGGTGACGCACGACACCAGTCTGGCAGCGCAAATGGATCGCATGCTCGAATTGCGGGATGGTCGCCTGCATGTGCTGCAGCAGGCCGGAGTCACCCATGCCTAGCACTGCGCCATTCAGAAGCACAGCTCTGTACATCGGTCGACGCTATGCTGCGCTGCGCTCGCGCAACCAACTGGTCAGTTTCATCTCGCTTTTGTCGGTAATGGGCCTTGCGCTGGGCGTTGCCATCCTGATTACCGTGCTGTCGGTGATGAACGGTTTCGACCGGGAACTGCAGCAGCGCATTCTCGCACTGGTGCCCCACATTACCGTGACCTCTGCCCGTAACGAAGCCCTGATGAACGAAAGCCAGTGGCAACCATTGCGCGAGCAGATGCATGCCACGGCCGGGGTGACGGGTTCGGCACCATATCTTCAATTGCAAGGCATGCTGCTGGCCAAGGGCCACAGCAAGGGCGTGCTGCTCAATGGCATTGATCCGGAACAGGAAACCCAGGTCTCCATCATTGAGGATTTTGTCACCGCTGGCAGCCTGGATGCCTTGCAGGAAGGCGCATTCAGCATTGCCATCGGGCAAGGCCTGGCAAGACTGCTGGATGTAACCGCAGGCGACCGGCTCACGCTGGTGTCGACGGTGGTGCCAATAACCCCGATGGGAGAGTTTACCCGCCAGAAAACGTTTACCGTAGGTGCCATTTTCAGTGTGGGTTCGCAGATCGACAGCAGTCTGGCACTGGTAAATCTGCAGGATGCCCAGCGTTTGTACCGCCTGGGTGACAAGATCCACGGTTATCGCCTGCAGACCAACGACCTTTTTGGCGTGTTCAACATTGAACAGGAATTGCAGACCACCTTGCCGCAGGAACTGTCATTGGCTGACTGGACTTTCACCTATGGCAACATCTACGAAAATATCCGCATGTCGAAAACACTGGTAGGCCTGTTGTTGACCCTGCTGGTCGCAGTAGCAGCCTACAATATCGTTGTGAGCCTGATCATGGTCGTACGTGACAAGCAGGGTGACATTGCCATTTTGCGGACCATGGGAACCTCGCTCAGGACTATCAGGCGTATCTTCCTCGTACAGGGTTTCATTATTGGCATGATCGGCACCGGCGCAGGCCTGCTGCTGGGCATTGTGCTGTCACTTTCAGCCGGTAGCCTCGTGAGCTGGATGGAGACCCTGTTTGGCATCCAGCTGCTGAGTGCAGACATTTACCCAGTCAATTATCTCCCCTCGGATTTGCGTAGTTCGGATCTGATACTGGTCTGTGTACTGGCACTCGCACTGACGCTATTGGCTACGCTGTATCCTTCTTCACGGGCAGCGCATACGCGACCGGCCGAAATCCTGCGACATGAATAGCGGCAGCAACAATAGGGCAGCAGGGGATACATAACAGGGGCAAGGTGGAACACGATGAAAACCAGAGGCCAGCACCCACTCGACCGCTACTCACGCAATGAGGAAGGCACTCTGTGCATCGATGTCGCAACCGAAAAAGTAGAGGATCTCTACAGCCATTTTGATCGCTTCTCACCTCATCTCAGGCGTGATCTTGACCAGGACCTGGTGGATTACCTGAGCGACTGTGCCGAAGAAATCCATCCCAAGCCTTTTGTCATCCGCTTTACATTTTCCCATACTGTGGATGAAGACTGCATCCAGCGCATCCAGCACAGCATCAGCAGCTACTTTGACTACCTGATCGAGAAAAAACGGCAGACGCTGCGCAACATGAATTTTCGTTCGGGCATGTTCCTTCTGCTCGGCATCCTTATTCTGGCTGCGTCCGTGATGCTGGAACAACTCGCAACGTCCAATACTGTGATGAGCAACGTATTCGCCCAAGGGGTAAACGTCGCGGCCTGGGTGAGCCTGTGGGAGGCACTGGCGACCTTTTTGGTGGACTGGTTTCCACACCAGCGCCAGATACGCCTGTTCCGCAGCCTCGCGAATGCAAAATTGCATTTTCTGACCTACGCCAGTACCCCCATCGAGAGAATCCCTGCACCTTCCGGGCACCCCTGATACTCTCTGCTAGACTGGAAAGCCAACAGGGAGTGTTGGACATTGATTAGCGGAACCCCAGCATGCGTTCATGGATGATCGCAGCCAGTATCGGTATTGCGGTTGCCGGTTTTGTGCCGTCGGTACCCGCCTTCCCATTCATCGTGCTGCTGGGCTGCAGCAGCCTGCTACTTCATCTGCTTCTTCATCAGCTGCTGCATCTGCGCTTGCTTGCTGCCTTGCTGGCGGGCATGTGCTGGGGACTGTATTGGGCGCATAGCACACTGGATCAGCTCTGGCCGGAAACAGAACGCCAGCAGGATATTCTGGTGGAGGGGTCCATTTGGAGTCTGCCCAAGCGCACCGAGCAAGGCTGGCGCTTTGAATTGAGACTGTCCGGTATCTGCAGTTCCGATACGGCTGTCTCCTGCGAGGACCTGGATACTACGCGCGCAGGTCAGGTGGTGCTGCTTTCCATCTATGAGGCCTTGGTACTTGAACCGGGGCAACACTGGCGCTTGTTGCTGCGCTTGCAGCGGCCGCATGGCATGGCGAATCCCGGCTCTTTCGATTACGAGATATGGCTGCTGCAACAGGATATTGTGGCTACGGGCTATGTGCGCAGCACGGGACTGAATCAACGCCTGGCTTCCGTTACGTCACGTCCCTGGTTCAACCGGCTGCGTTTTTGGTTGTCACAGCTGGTCATCCAGGCGGACACTGGCGAGTGGCACTGGCGCTCCTTGCTGATCGCATTGACCCTCGGTGACATGAACGGTATCGGTGTTGCCGAATGGCAGCTCTACACAGATTTTGGTCTTAACCACCTGATCGTGATTTCAGGCTTTCACATCGGGCTGGTCGCGACGCTTATGTTTCACTGTGGCTTGTGGCTCAGTCGCGGCTCCTGCTGGTTGCTGCTTGGAGTGACCGCACCACGCTTTGCTGCCTTGTGTGCCCTGGCTGCCGCGTTTTGTTATACCGGACTGGCAGGATTCAACTTGCCCGCCGTGCGCTCCCTGGTGATGGTTCTGGTCTATCTTGGGGGCATCTTGCTTGACCGGCACACGCAGTCCTTCAATTCTTTAAGCCTCGCCTTGTTGCTCGCCTTGCTGTTCGATCCGTTGGCACCACAAAGCCCCAGCTTCTGGCTTTCGTTCGTTGCCGTCGCCATTTTGCTGAGCCAGGCGCAAGCCCAGACTGGAACCTTGCCTGTACGGCTTTGGCAGACCGTGCGTCTGCAATTCCTGCTGTGTTTCGGCATGCTGCCGGTGATGCTGGTTTTCTTCCAGCAGAGCAGTGTGCTGGCGCCTTTGGTAAACCTGTTGGCGATTCCTTATGTCGGTTTGCTGGTGGTGCCACTCGCCTTGCTGGCACTGGTCTTGCTCACGTTCTGGCCAGCAGCCGGACAAATACTGCTAAGCCTCTGTGATTGGTTGTTGCAGGGTTTCATGCTGGCCCTGCAGTGGCTGGCGCACCTCGACATAGAACCCCTGGTGACGCTGCCGTTACCATCTCTGCCCCTGTTCCTGATTTTGCTGGTACTCACCGCGCTGCTGCTATTGCATCGCAAGGTCTGGGTCAAACTGGGCAGCCTGGTGCTGCTGCCTGTCATACTGCTGGTGCCCAGAGCCGCACTTAAACCCGGGCAACTGCATATGACCGTATTTGATGTAGGGCAGGGACTCGCTATCCTGATCAGCACGCCACACCAGCATCTGCTCTATGACACCGGACCACGTTACAGCATAAGCTTTGATGCCGGGAGTGATGTGCTGTTGCCGGCGCTGCGTAGCGCCGGCGTCAAGCACCTTGATCAAGTCATCGTCAGTCATTCCGACAGTGACCATGCCGGTGGTTTACCGGCCATGGAACTAGCCTATCCAGAGGCACGCTACCTGAGTTCGGATACAGGTATTTTCAAAGACGGGATCAAATCTGAATCTTGTGGGGGCCAGCACTGGAATATCGATGGAATCAGCTTCAGTGTATTGCATCCTGATAACGGAACTTACAGCACCAACGATTCCTCCTGTGTGCTGTTGATCGACACGGGCTCAATCCAGCTCTTGTTGCCTGGCGACATAGAACGTGAGGTGGAAGCCAGTTTGCTGCAACGCTATCCCGACCTGCAAGCCGATGTATTGATAGCCCCGCATCATGGCAGCAAAACTTCATCCTCCTGGCCCTTCCTCAAGCGGCTCAAGCCCCAGCAGGTAATTTATAGCGCCGGTTTCCGCAACCGCTTTGGCCACCCGGCCAGAGTGGTGCAAGAACGCTACCGGATCCTTGGGGTCAAGGCATTCAATACTGCCTATTCAGGTGCCATCAGCATCACTATTGAACCCGGGGAGGATAGCCCCCGCATAACTGAATACCGGCGCCAAAACCCCCGGTTTTGGTATCAGCTGCCCTGATTCCATCGGGTCATTTTCCGGAATCCTGACTCTGCAAGAATGCCCCGGTACGTCTCGGTTCAGGTGGGGGGAGTATGGTAAAGTGTGCCGGTATTTTACGGAGAGTAAGGCGTGTTTGAATTAGTTCGAGCCGGTGGCTGGTTGATGCTGCCCATCATTCTGAGTTCCATCGTGGCGATCGCCATCATCATTGAACGTTTCTGGACCTTGAACCCGTCCCGCATCGCGCCGCGCTCTGCGTTGGCAGACGTGTGGGCCAAACTGCGCTACAACCAATTGGATGCGGCGCAACTGCGGGAGCTACGCATGTCGTCCCCGCTCGGGCAGATTCTGGCGGCCGGGCTGGTCAATGCAAAATCCGGGCGTGCCATCATGACCGAGAGTATCGAGCAGGCTGCTTCCCATGTGGTGCACGATCTGGAGCGCTACTTGAGTACACTGGGAACGATCGCTGCCATCTCCCCCTTGCTGGGCCTGCTGGGCACCGTCTTCGGAATGATCCAGGTATTCAGTCAACTGGTAACCGAAGGCACTGGCAATCCCGGGGCTCTCGCCGGCGGCATTTCCACCGCGCTGATCACTACTGCAGCCGGACTTTGTGTAGCTATTCCTTCCTTGTTGTTTCATCGCATCTTCCTGCGTCGCGTGGAAAGCCTGGTGGTAGAGCTGGAGCGTGAATCGATCAAGCTGGTCGACGCACTTCACAGCAGTCGCACTGTTGAAATAAGGAATAAAGGGTAGCCGATGAAGTTCCAGCGCACCCTGAAGTCGGAAGTCAATATCGATCTTACCTCGCTGATCGATGTCGTATTCCTCTTGTTGATTTTCTTCATGGTCAGTACCACTTTCACCCGGGAAACCAATTTGCTGGTCAAACTCCCGGAAGCAAATGGCGCGATTGCTGAAGATGTGGCCTTTCGCATTGAAGTCCTGATTGCCCGCAATGGCAGTTACAGTGTCAATGGCCAAGCGCTGGCCAATAGTCAGGTTGAAACCCTCTTGCAAGCCATTGAGGAGTTGTCAGCCGGTGACAATACAGTGCCAATTACCATCACCGCCGATGCCGAGACCACGCATCAGTCAGTAGTGACTGCGATGGATGCAGTGGCGCGACTGGGTTTTTCCCGGCTGAGCATTGCCACGCGGGAAACTGCCGAGGCGGCAGCAGAATGACCGATTCAACGACTACAGCTTCAAGCCTGGTGCTCTATAGGCGTTTGCTGGCCTATATCGGTCCCTTGCGAGTCCTGCTGTTGCTGAGCGTGTTGGGCTTCAGCCTTTTTGGCGCAGCGAATATCTGGTTCGCTGACCTCGTCGGCACGATGATCGACAGTATTGGCGCTGGCGCGAGTGTTGCCGGCGAGCAACGTCTGCTGATTCCACTAACATTGATTTCGATTGTGGCCATGCGCGGACTGGGTGGTTTTCTGGGTTCCTACTGCATGGCTTCAATGGCCTTCAAAATTATTCACCAGTTGCGCTGCGAAATACTGGGGCGCCTGCTACGACTGCCAGTTCCTTACTACGATCGCAACAGCAGCGGGCACCTTATCTCCACGGTCACCTTCAATGTCTCCCAGATTTCCGCCGCCGTCAGCGATGCGCTGGCAGTGTTGATCAGGGAAGGACTCACCATTTTTATCCTGGTGGCTTATTTGCTGTACCTGAACTGGAAACTTACGCTGGTATTCGTGGCGATCGCGCCACTGATTTCGCTGGTAGTGGTGTTTGCTTCCGGCAAGTTTCGCAAACACAGCAAACGCATCCAGGCATCCATGGGCGATGTCACCCAGATCCTCAATGAAACCCTCAAAGGCCTGAAAGTCATCCGCATCTTCGGTGCAGAAAAACAGATAGGCGATAAATTCACCACTTCCAGCGCCCTCAACACGCGCCAGAACATGAAGCTATCGATCACTGCTGCTATCAGTGCGCCCATCATCCAGACGCTGGTGGGATCAGCGCTGGCCTTGCTGCTGTGGATGGCAATGTCCCCCGAAGCGCTGGGCAGTATCACTCCCGGTGAGTTCGTATCCTACATTACCGCCGCCGGAATGTTGATGAAACCGGTGCGCCAGACATCGAAGGTCAATGCCGATATCCAGAAAGGACTGGCCGCCGCCGCTTCCATTTTTGCCATGCTGGATACCCCTGGCGAAACTGACCACGGCACCCACACTGTGGAACGCGTGCAAGGCAAGGTTGAATTCCGGGATGTGACCTTCGCCTACGCCGATGACGCCGAACCAGTGCTTAAACAAGTCAGCCTGACGTGTCCACCCGGCAAGACAGTAGCGATAGTCGGACATTCCGGCAGTGGCAAATCCACCCTCGTGAATCTGTTGCCGCGTTTCTATGAATTGGGCCTGGGACAGATCCTGATCGATGACGTCCCACACAAGGAATATACCCTGCAGAGCCTGCGTCACCAGATTGCATTGGTGAGTCAGCAAGTGGTGCTGTTCAACGGCAGCATCCGCGACAATATTGCCTATGGCGAGCTGGCGGGTGTCAGTGATGCCGCGATTGAAGCCGCTCTGACCAACGCCAACGCCCATGAATTCGTCAACGAGCTCCCCCTGGGACTCGACACCATGGTAGGTGACGATGGCCTGCTGCTGTCCGGTGGCCAACGCCAGCGCCTGGCTATTGCCCGCGCCTTGCTGAAGAATGCACCCATCCTGATTCTGGATGAAGCCACCTCTGCACTCGACAGTGCCTCTGAGCGTTATATCCAATCGGCGCTGGAACGCCTGATGCAAGGCCGCACCACGCTGGTCATCGCGCATCGGCTTTCCACCATTGAAAATGCCGACCTCATCGTGGTGCTGGACAAGGGTCGCGTTGTCGAAAGTGGCACCCATCAGGAATTGCTCGCCAGGGAGGGTGCGTACCAGCGCCTGCACCGCATGCAGTTCACTGATGTGACGGAAGCATGATGTTGTCAGATTGCATGGCAAACTACAGAGTAGCAGCATGAAAGCGGCATTCACCCTCTGGCTGACCCAAGCCTGGTACCGGGACGCTGCCGGCTTGCGTTTATTACAGCCCCTGAGCCGCTTGTTTGCCGCTATCGCGTCCTGGCGACGCGCACGTTATCTGGCCAATCCAGCCTTGCGCTATCGCTCCTCTGCGACGGTTGTTGTCGTTGGCAACATATCAGTGGGAGGCACCGGAAAAACGCCGTTGACGCTCGCGCTGGCCCAGATACTGGGCAGACATGGCGTGAAACTGGCCATCGTCAGCCGTGGCCATGGCGGCACTTCCAAACGCTATCCACTGGAAGTAACGGTGGACAGCGACCCGGTCGAGTGTGGTGACGAAGCCCTGATCTATGCTGCACGTGCCGGCTGTCCGGTGGTAGTGGATCCGCAGCGTGTGCGTGCCGTGCAATACCTGGAACAGCACTATCAGCCTTTGCTCATCCTGTGCGACGACGGCTTGCAGCATTACGCACTGGAGCGTGATCTGGAAATAGCCGTGATCGACGGCAAACGCGGACTGGGTAATGGAAGACTGTTGCCCTGTGGTCCCTTGCGCGAACCTGCCGCACGTCTCCATGACGTGGATATGCTCGTGATCAACGGCAAAGCCACTGCCGACTTGCCGGAGTTGGCAATACCCACCTTCACGCTGTTGCTGCAGCCAGGTCGCTTGCACAATCTTGTGACTGGCGAAACCCTGGACTGCGCGGATTTCCTGCAACGCCATCCTGGCAAAGTGCACGCGCTGGCCGGCATTGGCAATCCTGAGCGATTTTTCAGCACGTTGACGACCGAGGGTTTTGCTATCATTACGCATGTTTTCCCCGATCATCACCGATATCTGGCTGCCGAGCTGGACTTGCCGGATGACCTGCCGATAGTGATGACGGAAAAAGATGCAGTGAAATGCCGCGCCTTTGCTACTGCCAGGCAGTGGTATCTTTGTGTCGATGCCGTGTTGCCTGAAGGCTTGATGCCCTTGTTGCTGGACAAGCTGGTCGAACGGCATCAGGCGTCATCGTCAGCCAATGCAACTCAACACTCATAACGAGGCAGTCTTTACCATGCTGGACAAGAAACTTTTAAGTATGCTGGTGTGTCCCTTGTGCAAGAGCCCCCTGTACTATCGACCCGGCACTGAACAATCGGGCTCTGATCAAGCAGCCTCTGAAGCAGTCGCTGCAGAACTGATCTGCTACCCCTGTGCACTGGCGTATCCGGTACGGGATGAAATTCCAGTGATGCTTGATACCGATGCGAGGACGTTGACACCTGAAGAAAAGGCCAACCGGAAACAACAATGAGTAACAGCAGCGGGGCACATGACTTCATCGTCGTCATTCCAGCCCGGTATCAATCGACCCGGCTCCCTGGCAAACCCCTGCTTGATATAGCAGGCAAACCCATGCTGCTGCATGTGGTTGAACGTGCACGCGCGAGTCATGCATCAGCAGTATATGTGGCAACGGACGACCCCCGAATTGCTCATCTCTGTGAGCGGGAAGGGGTGCCCTTTTGCATGACATCTACCGCACACAGCACAGGCACTGACCGGATCGAAGAAGTCACACGCCAGCTCGGACTCGAACGAGCGGCCATCGTGGTCAACGTGCAAGGCGATGAACCCCTGATTCCACCTGCGGTGATCAACCAGGTCGCCTCCAATTTGGCGAACCGGCCGAATACCGGTATTTGCACCCTGTATTCCTCCATTGCCCATGAAGCCGAGTTCCTGAATCCCAATGCCGTAAAACTGGTCACGGACAATCAAGGCAACGTGCTGTATTTCTCGCGGGCTCCAATTCCGTTCCCGCGTGAGGGAGGCACTCATGCAAGCCTTGCCCTGGCCAAGCGTCATATTGGCTTGTATGCCTATCGGGTCGACGTATTGCAGAAATTTGTGTCGTGGCCGGTAAGTCCACTGGAAGAGACCGAGAAACTGGAACAGCTGCGTGCCATGAGCAATGGCATCGGTATTCATGCCGAACTCTGCTGTACGCCAATTCCTGCCGGGGTAGATACCGCCGAAGATCTCGCTGTTGTCAGGCAACTGCTCGAGTCGATATGACAATCACCGCATTGGCACACCACCGCCTGCCTCGCTGAACACAGCCAAGAGATTTCATGCTAATCCAGGAATATGCCGACCTGCGCCATCTGAACACTTTCCATGTATCGGCAAAGGCACGTTACTTTGCCGAAGTGTGCAGTGCCGAAGAATTGCGCGAAACAGTCTTGTGGGCCAGAGCTCAACAAGTGCCTTTCATGCTGCTGGGGCAGGGCAGCAACATTCTGTTCAAACAGGACTACCCCGGGCTTGTCATCGAATTGCATATCTGCGGCATCGAGATACTTGCTGATAACGGAGTGCAGGTCGATGTTCGCGTCATGGGCGGTGAGATCTGGCACGACTTCGTGCTGTATTGCCTTGATAACGAACTATTCGGGTTGGAAAACCTGTCCCTGATTCCCGGTACGGTAGGTGCAGCACCGGTGCAAAACATCGGGGCCTATGGTGCCGAGATCAAGGACACGCTGCTGACACTGGATGCGCTTGAAATTGCCACTGGCAACATCCGCACTTTCAGTAATGCAGAATGTGCCTTCGCTTACCGCTCATCCGTATTCAAACAGGAATTGCAGGGCCAGTATGTGATTTGCAGTGTCACCTTCAGGCTGCACAAGCAACCCAGGCTCAATCTGGGCTATCCAGCGTTGCAACAGGCGCTTGCCGATCGTGATCAAGCTACCTTGACGCCGCGTCTGGTTAGCGAAACCGTGTGCAGGATTCGTAGCAGCAAGCTGCCTGATCATCGCACTCTGGGCAATGCCGGTTCCTTCTTCTGGAATCCACATGTCAGCGCGGCTGAGTACAAGATTCTGCGCCAGCGCTGGCCGCAAATCCCCGGCTATCCGGACAAGGAAGGGGTCAAGATACCTGCCGCCTGGCTGATTGAACAAGCGGGCTGGAAGGGCTACCGGGCGGGTGACGTGGGAGTCCACAAGGAGCATGCTCTGGTACTGGTGAATCATGGCAGTGCCACGGGAGCCGAGTTGGTCGCGCTCTCACAGCAGATACAGGATTCGGTCGCCACCCAATTTGGTATCCGCATACTGCCCGAAGTACGCATCGTCTGAGGGGACAGGCCGTGACGCAGGATGAATCCCGTTTCAATCATGCTGTCTTTTTGCAACATGCCAGCACCCGTCCTGGTGTGTATTGCATGCTGGATGAGCAGGGGGAAACCCTGTATGTGGGCAAGGCGCGCAACCTTAAGAAACGCCTGTCGAATTATTTCCGCGGCAGCGGGCTCGACAACAAGACCATTGCACTGGTCAATCGCATCCACAGTATCGTAACCACCATCACCAACAGTGAAACCGAAGCTCTGCTGCTGGAACAGAATCTCATCAAGGACCGGCGGCCGCCCTACAACATCATGTTGCGGGACGACAAGTCCTATCCATACATCTACCTGTCTTCGACCGAAGAATTTCCCCGCTTTGCCTTGCATCGTGGCAGCAAGAAAGATCCGGGAACCTATTTCGGCCCTTATCCCAGTGCTGGCGCAGTACGGGAAACCCTGGCGCTCCTGCAGAAGGTCTTCCGCGTACGGCAGTGTGAAGATGCAACATACAGGAATCGCACCAGGCCGTGCTTGCAGTACCAGATCAAGCGCTGCTCGGGTCCCTGCGTAAAGCTGGTCAGCAAGGAAGCGTATGCCGAGGATGTCCGGCATTCAGTGATGTTTCTGGAAGGCAATAATGATCGAGTCACCAGTGAGCTGGCCGGGAAGATGGAGAAACTTTCAGGCGAACTGCGTTTCGAAGAGGCGTCGGTTCTGCGCGACCAGATCAAGGATCTGCGCCGCATCCTGGAGCAGCAGTTTGTGTCAGCCGACAAGGGCGACGTGGATGTACTTGCACTGGCTGAAAATGCCGGCGTGGTGTGCCTGCACCTGGTGATGATACGAAATGGCCGTATTCTGGGCTCGCGCAATTTCCATCCGAAATTTGCCCTGGAAGCATCGCCAGAAGAGCGTATGCATGCTTTCATCGCACGCTATTACCTGAGCGCAGAAAACAGCTTTGCCCTGCCGAAGGAACTTATCTGCAGTCACGCGCCCACCGAACTGGATGCACTGGAAGAGGGCCTGGCGTTTCTGGCCAAACGCCGCATCAGCATAAGTCACAAGGTCCGCGGACATCGCCAGAAATGGCTGGATCTGGCGGCGATGAATGCCTCCCATGGTTTGCAAACCCGCCTGAACAGTAAACAGAACATGCAGAAGCGACTTTCAGCGTTACAGGAAGCCTTGGCACTTCCAAGACCGGTGTCACGTCTCGAATGTTTCGATATCAGCCACAGTTCAGGAGAAGCCACCGTTGCGTCCTGCGTAGTCTTTGATGCCAATGGCCCGCTTAAATCCGATTACCGTCGTTTCAATATTGAGGGCATCACACCAGGGGATGATTACGCAGCGATGCATCAGGCCTTGAAGCGACGCTTCACGCGCCTGCAGAAGGGGGAAGGCAGGTTGCCTGAGCTGTTATTGATTGACGGTGGCAAGGGCCAGCTCACGCAAGCAGAAGCGGTGATGGCAGAACTAAAGGTGGAAGGCGTGTTGCTGCTGGGTATCGCCAAGGGTATCAGCCGCAAGGCCGGGCAGGAGACCCTTATTCTGGGTGGCTCCCACAAGGAACTGGCTTTGCCAGGTGAATCCCCAGCGCTCCATCTGCTGCAGCATATCCGCGATGAAGCACACCGTTTCGCCATTACCGCGCACCGCCAGCGCCGCGGCAAGGCGCGTAACAAATCACGCCTTGAGGAAATCCCCGGCATCGGCCCCCGCAAGCGCAAAGAACTTCTGCAGCATTTCGGCGGCCAGCAGGAAATCGAGCGCGCCAGCATTGATGAGCTGCAGCGGGTGCCCGGCATCAGCGAACATTTGGCCATCACCATCCATG
>JBIIWM010000041.1:0-14807 GCA_044338875.1 Pseudohongiellaceae bacterium
GCGTTGCTTGAAGTGACAGCGCTGCCGGCGTTGCAGGCCCGTTTTACCGAACTGGGAGTGGAAGCACGCGCCAACACTGCAACGGCGATGCAAGAGCGGCTGTTGGCCGATATCACGAAGTGGCACGAGGTGATGCTGGACGCCGGACTTGCCCCTGAAGGAAGCAACTGATGATCGTTGATGCACACGCCCATATCTTTCATCGGCAGATGCCACTGATTACCAATCCGCGTCATACCCCAAAATATGATTTTACCTTGCAGGATTATCTGCAGCAGCTTGATTTGAACGGCGTGCAGTATGGTGTGATCGCTGCTGCCAGCCCTTGGGGCGATTTCAACGACTACACCGTGCAGTCTGTCGCAGTCTCGCCACGTCTGCGTGGCACGGTGATTCTGTATCCGGGCAAACGCTATGATCTTGCTGCGCTTAAGCAACAGGGCATCGTTGGCGTACGCCTGCCCTACATCGGTCTGGCGCAACTGCCTGATCTCACGACCCCTGAATACCAGAAACTGCTCAGGGATATCGCCGACCAGGATTGGCATGTGCATCTGCATGTGGAAGGCAAGCATATTCCGCACTTGTTGCCTATCCTGGAAAAATCCGGACCGCGTATCGTCATTGATCACCTGGGGCGTCCGGCACCTGATGAGGGCGTGGGTTCACCCGCGTTCAAGGCTATCGTGAGTTCAGTGCAGCGCGGGCATAGCTGGATCAAGGCATCCTGTGCGTATCGCATTGGTGCGCGTGCGGCAGAACACTTGCAGGGTTTTCTGCAGGAGCTGGGACCGGAGCGACTGTTCTGGGCCAGTGATTGTCCCTTTGTCGGGCATGAAGGTGAACTGACTTATGCGGATACGCTGCGCTGGCTGGAGGCACAGGTGAGTGATGTGGCGGTGCGCCGGAAAATCATGGGTGAAAACGCGTACGCGTTTTATTTCGCTGGATAGCAAACTAGTGGAGTGGAGGACATCCATGTCCTCCGCAACTACCTATTCTCAAGAAGTTATTCTCAAGAAGTCATTCGTAACGCAAGGCATCGATAGGATCGAGATTTGCTGCTTTCGCTGCCGGCATGATGCCGAACACAAGTCCGACCATTGCCGAGAAACCAAATGCGAGAAACACTGCCCACAAAGGTACCACCGCACCCGGGAAATCCGGGATGACCGATGCTACCAGCACGCCAATGCCGTAACCGATCACCAGCCCGACCAAACCTCCCAGCAGACACAGCAGCAGCGCCTCAAACAGGAACTGCAACAGGATCTGGTGGCGTTTCGCGCCGATCGCCTTGCAGATACCAATTTCCTTGGTGCGCTCCGTTACCGATACCAGCATGATGTTCATGATGCCGATACCACCCACGAGCAGCGAAATGCCGACGATGCCGCTCATCACCAGGGTCACCGAGTTGATGATCGTATTGAAGGTGTCGGTCAATTGCTCCGAGGTCTGCACCTGGAAGTCATCCTCGTCAGTGCTGTCGAGACCGTGGGCATTGCGCAGGAGGGTAGTGATGCGTTCGGTGACCGATTCAATAGTGCCGACTTCACTTAACGCGATCTGCACGAAAATATCAGGGCGGTTCTGGTTGCCGACCAGGGTGCGCATGGTGTTGAAGGGCAGAATCACAAAGTTGTCCTGGCTCTGGCCAAAGATCTGGCCCCGTGGTTCCGTCAAGCCGATGATGCGCACCCACTCTTCACCGATCTTGATGAACTGACCGACCGGGTTCTCCGGCAGTGACAAATCCTCGCGCACATCTTCACCGATAATCGCGACACGGCGGCGCGTGGTCGAATCGGCTTCGGAAATGAACCGTCCGAATTTCATGTAGAGCAGCCCCACATCCTGGTAGGAGTAGGTGGAGCCGGTCACCTGGGTATTGGTGACTTCAGAACCAAAGCGCACCTGGTTCATGCCGGCTGTCGGATACATGATGGGTGAAATGGAGGCGATACCTTCCACGCGCCTGGACAGCAATTCCACATCTTCCGGTGTGATACGCGCAATGCGTCCCTGCAGGCGGTTTTCACGCGTCGTAAAGGACTGGACGTTCACGCTGTTGGTGCCCAGACCCTCAAACTGCTGATTGATCATGTAGCTGAAGCCCTGGATGATCGACACCATCGCAATGACCGCAGCCACCCCGATGATGATGCCGAGCGTGGTCAGGAAGCTGCGCAAGCCATGGGCGCGAATTGAACGCAGGGCTGCCCCGAGACTTTCCGTGAAATCAAAAAGTAACATCAGCGCAGCTCCCTGGTGCGGTGATCGTCCGCGATTTGACCGTCAGCCAGGCGCACGATGCGGTGGCAGTGATTGGCAATTTCCGGCTCGTGAGTGACGATGATGATGGTTTGTTTCTGCGCATGCAGCTCATCGAACAGCTTCATGATTTCGATGGTGGTGTGCGAGTCAAGGTTGCCAGTAGGTTCATCCGCCAGCAGGATAGAGGGATTGGTCACGAGCGCTCTCGCAATAGCCACGCGCTGACGTTGGCCACCTGACAATTGATTGGGGAGATGATCCATGCGGCTGCCCAATCCGACGTGTTCGAGGGCTTCGGTAGCCACGCGTTTGCGCTCGGCGCGACGCATGCCGCGATAGATCAACGGTTGCATTACATTGTCCAGAGCAGTGGCGCGTGGCAGCAGGTTGAAGCTCTGGAAGATGAATCCGATTTCGTGGTTGCGGATGTCGGCAAGTTCATCCGGATTCAGCAGGCTCACATCCTTGTTGTTGAGGACGTATTTGCCAGCGGTAGGACGGTCGAGGCAACCCAGGATGTTGAGCATCGTGGATTTGCCGGAGCCCGAGGTTCCGGTGATCGCGACATAGTCACTCTGCTCGATGCTCAAGGTCACGTTATCGAGCGCACGCAGCAGCTGCTGCCCCATCAGGTATTCCTTGCTCAATTGCTGTATTTCCAACAAGGCCATGGTGCTTAATCCTGTCTAGTCGTGGCGTCAGAAGTGGTTTCTGCAACGGTTTCGTCTGCAGTGGCTTGCTGCACTTCATCGCCATCTTCGAGGTTGCGCAGAATACGGTCGGGACCAACGATGACAAGCTCACCGGGTTCGAGGCCGGATTTGATTTCCTGATAGTTGTCATCGGAAATGCCTGTTTTTACGCTTTTCTTGTGGGCGATACCGTCATCAAGCACGAATACACTGTATTCCTTTACTTCATCACTGCGGTCTTCTTCCACCAATACGGCCTGCAAGGGCACGGCAGGTTTCGGTTCGCTGTTGCTGGTGAAGATTTCCGCACGACTCGACATGCCAGGACGCAGGACTACGGTCCCGGTATCCGTAAAGGCGATATCCACTTCAAAACTCAGGGACTGGCTGCCGGCAGGCAGTTTTGCCGAGATGGCAATGGAACTCACGCTGCCCTTCATCGGTTGATCGGGATAGGCGATCGCGACAATCTCGGCTTCCTGGCCGATTTCGACATTGGCAATATCGGCTTCATCCACGTTCACTTCGGTATGGATGCTGTCGGGGTTGGCGATGGTCATCAGGCTGGAACCCGGAACGTTGGTGGTGCTGGAAATAGCCATTTCCCCTACCTTGATGTCGAGCGAGGTGACGATGCCGGTCAACGGTGAATACACGCGGGTCTTGCTCAGGTTCTTTTCCGACTCTTCCAGGATGGCCTTGGCCTGCTCCAGCGAGGCTTCACGGGTTTCTACATCCAGTTTGGCCAGCTCCAGTTCATTGGTCGCGGCTTCGAAGGCGTCGTCGCCGCCCTCCAGCAGGCCACGTTCGTGCAACATTTTCTTGCGTTCCCACTGCAGCTCCAGATTGGCCAGGCGCAGCCGGGAAGATTCGATAGCGATTTCCTGCATGAGCGTAGACGCCTTCTGCTGTTGCACCATGGCGAGAGGAGCCTCGTCGTCTATCTGCAACAACAATTGACCTTCAGTGACCGCATCGCCTTCCTGAACGAAAAGTCCACTTACCTTGCCGATGACTTCTGTACTCAGTAGTACCTCTTCTTCATGGCTGAGTTTGCCGGAAGCCAGAATCGAGGCCCGGATCGGTTGCTCCTTGAATGCTTCCGTATTGACAGCCTGTGCCTGGTTGGCATCACGACTGCGAAATACTGAAATCGCAACCACGGCCAGCAGAAGGGCGATGATAAGAAATATCTTTTTCATGATAGGTGAGTTCCTTGTTTTCTTCTGCTTACAGCAGGCTTGCCAGCGCCCAGATGCCATAGACAAGCGCATAGGGAGCCAATGTGATGGTGGCTGATTTGGAGAGACTCTTGCCGGTGAAATGCCGGTACCCGAGGGTGAGCAAGGCAAAGGACCAGAATGCGGGGAGGTTCAGGCTCTGCCAGATGTTCTTGCCTGAATTGAGGGCAAGCAGGGAATCCAGACTCAAGGGTTGCAATGCAGCTTGTGGCACCTGGCCATTGGCTGAGCCCAGGATTACTGCCCACGCAGCCGCCGCGACAAACAGGGTGGGAATGCCGGTCCAGCAGGACAATGAAAACCAGTGTTTGAAGCTGTACTCAGGGTTGCCGAATTTCGACACGAAATTCAGGTAGGTGGCATATAGGGCACTGATAAGCGGGACGATGATCATTGAGGCAACACTGGCCGAGGTAGCCAGCATGGTCGGACTCACATTCTCCATGGCTGCGCGCACCTCACTTTCACGCGCATTGGGATTGCTGGCCAGCGCCTGATCCACCATCTGGTCAAGCAGGAAATTGAAATCGGTCAGCAACAAATAGCCCACCTGGATCGAAGCGATGCACACCATTACCAGCACCAGCGGAAACCAGAAGCTGGGGGCAGTTTTCAGGCGTTCAAACGCGGCGGTCGGCGCAGCGAGGATGTCGATGAAGTTCTGGAACATTGGAGCCTCCCTTTTTTATTTTTATGTATTTCATTTTCCAGTTTTCTGTTTTGATAATAAAGCAGGATCTATGCCAGTTTGGCAGAATTCCGCATCTTGTTGACCGGCAATGAATAATTATTATTTCCAGGTTCCTTCTGTGGGCAAACTCACCAGTTTGCTCAGCACAAACTGGTGAGTTTCACCATCTTCAAGTCGCCCCGCTGGCACCACGCTTGTACGCAGACGGTTTCAGTTTGACCCAGTCTACCGAGGCGAAACTTGACTTGCAGCGTTGCCGGTACCAAAGGGCAAGGGGCAGCAAGCCAAGGCTGATTCCTGTCAAAGGCCCATAGTTGTCGCTGAAGGCAACATAGCCCAGCCCAACGCAAATTGCGCACAGGAAAGAAATAATGCTGAGCACCTGTACCCAGGAGTTCCAGTGCTCCAGACGCGCCAGCATATTCAAATAGCCGTTATGAAGGCTGGCCGAGAGTGCCAGCAACAGCATGTACCAGCCCAGAGTGCCCGGTCCCTGTTCCAGCAACAGTGGGGTGAGCAGGAAGGCCAGTGTGTAGCTGAACATCACGGCATATTGTGTCCACAATTGGCGTTCAAGAGTTTGCCAAAGTTGGGTCCGATCAGTATCCAGGCGCAGCCATAACAGGCGACTGCGCGCGGCCAGTTCGCCCCAGGCCCAGGGGTAGATCGCCACAATGAACAAATGCAGCAGAAAAAATAAGCGCAAGGGATAAGGCGTGTCCTTGCCGCTGCTGTTCCACATGAAAAGCATGAGGACGCCGCAAAGAAGCGGGGAGACCAGCACGTTGGCAGCCATATTCAACATGCGTCCTGTCAATGCAGCGGGAAAGCCCAGCAGCAACGACGGCGTTGACGGAATAGCGCTATGCCGGGGCTGCCAGCTCAAGGGTGCAAATTGCTGGTTGTAGTCGTAGCCAAGTAGCAGCGCACCTGTTTGCTGGAAGGGTGCCTTGAAACTGGAGCCGGCATGCAGGCTGCGCAGCGCCAGTCCCCAAACGGCCAGGCAGAGCAGAAACGCAAGCAGCATCAAAGCGGGATTCCTCCACACCAGATCCATATACGGCGAGAGCTGGAAGATCAGCAGGATCAGCAAGAATGGCAGAAACGACAGAAGTGCCAGCGCATGGCGCGAAATCAGACAGAATTGCAGCACTGCAACATACAAACTGGCACAGACAAAAACATGAATGCCGAGCAAGCTGCTGAGATGCTGTATGCCATACAGTGAGCCCAGCAGCGGGAGGAAGGCTGCCAGTAGCGTAGTCATCACCAGCAACGTCAGCCCACTGGCCAGCGGAAAGCCAGGTATCAGACACAAGCGGCGATTGCCCAGCAGTATGCGTTGCTGCACGACAGCCACCAGAAATGGCAAGACCAGGATGGCCAGGTAACTATAGATGCCCATCCCGAAGGCGAAAGTGGGTGACCAGAAATAGCCAAACAGCGACACCGGCAACAGGAATACTCCGGTATAGCAGACGAACTTGATGATCGGATGGCTGGTGAAAAGGAAATGCAGCAGGTAGAGCAGTGCGCGTGGTGGTGCCAATGTGCCGCTGCTACTTGCAGTTACCGCTTGCGACGGGACTGTTGCTGTCTGGGGAAGATCCGGCGTCTTCATGCATGCAACTCCAGGAAAATTTCTTCCAGCGCCAGCACTTCAACGTTGAAGCCGGGACCGCATGTTTTTTCAACAGCCGTGCAGGTTGCTTCAGACCAGTGGTTGAAGACGAGTATGGTGCTCGACTGTTCCTGACGTCGGCTCAACAAGCCTGGCAGGGACGCAGGAGCGCTGACACCAGGGGGCAGGTGTACACGCACATAGTGTTCTTTGATCGAGTCCAATTCGGTATCAATGGCGATATCTCCATCCTTGATGAGCCAGACCCTGGACGCAATGCGCTCGAGATCGCTGACAATGTGCGTGGAAAACAGGATGGTGCGGTCACGGGCGGCACTGATGTTGATCAGTTCCTTCAGAAACTGCCTTCGTGCCAGTGGATCCAGGCTGGCGACCGGCTCGTCCAGCACCAGCAACTCCGGTTCATGCCCCAGGGCTGCCAGGATGGAAAGTTTCTGGCGTTGCCCTACTGACAATTTGTTGATCTTCAGATTGAGGGGTACTGTCCATTCATCGGTAAGCCGTTTGATCAGGGCCAGGTTCCAGGTCGGGTAAAAGCCCGCGATCAGGTCGAGGTACTGCTGGCCGTGCATGGACTCCACCAGCTCATCGCATTGCGGCACAAAGCCGATGCGCGCTTTGGTGGCTGTATCCAGCGCATGCACGCTGTTGCGACCAAACAGGCGGACGCAGCCGCTGTCGGGTACACAAAAACCCAACAGGGTTTCCAGCAAGGTGGTTTTGCCGGCGCCGTTGAGACCAAGCACACCGATGACTTCTCCCGCGTGCACAGCAGCAGAAACACCCTTGAGCACACTGTTGCCATCAAAGCTCTTGCCCAGCTTGCTGATGTTGATGGTTTCAGTACTCATTGCTTGTCTCCGTGTTGATGTTGTTGCCGCTCCATCTGTGAGCGAACGGTTTTGAGGACATCATCAATGCCCAGTTCCAGTTGTGTTGCCGCTATCACCAGTTGTTCGATGGCCGGTGCAAGTCGCTGTAGCCGCTCAGTCTTGCTTTCACGTACGCTCGCGCCGCTTGCAACCGTCATGGCCTTGCCACGCTGGCGTTCCAGCAAGCCTTCGGCTTCGAGCAGGCTGTAGGCTTTGGAGATGGTCATCGGATTGACTGCGTGGGTTAGTGCGACTTCACGCACGGAAGGCAAGGCCGCGCCGGGTTTGAGCTGGCTGCTGGAAATCATGCGCCGGATTTGTTCAACGACCTGCCGGTAAATGGGAATGCCGGAATTTGGATTCAGTGTAAACATGGATATTTTACCTATGTGTATTAATACAATAATACACATAGGGAGGGACTGACAAGCACTCGTCTTGCGGTAATGCCCACCGGATTTGCGGCTGGCGGCTTGTCGACCGACAATACCGGGCAGCGCAGTTACAGGGGACTTCTATGTACAAACTTGGTTTTTATGTGCCTGCGGGCCAACTGGAGCAAGTAAAGCTGGCGCTATTCGCGGCGGGGGCAGGACGTATCGGCAACTATGACCATTGCTGCTGGCAGACTCTGGGGCAGGGCCAGTTTCGCCCTCTGGCTGGCAGCACGCCGGCGCTGGGCCAGCAGGGACACGTGGAGACCGTGGCAGAATACCGGGTAGAGCTGGTCTGCGAAGACCGCCTCATCGCGCAGGTGCTTGCGGCTTTGAAAGCCAGCCATCCCTACGAAGAGCCGGCTTATGACGTGGTCAGGCTCGAGGCTGTTTGATAAATCCTGTATGTGCCTAATGCACGCTTTTTCCCGGGTTGCGCATGGTCAGGCCGGCCAAACTTCTCTATAGTCGAGAGCAGTCAGTACCTTCGACAACCGTATTGGTCGACGCAGCATGGCATTATTCAAAAGCGATGGTAAGACCCGCCTGGCGGCCTGGTTGCTTGCAACAATGGGGCTGTTGATCATTCCTCGTGCACAGGCGCAGGATGAAGATGCGGTCGTGAGCATGGCACCGGAAGCCGAATTCCACATGGCGCGCATGATCTATGCCGATGGTGGCGCCAATAGTCGCGGTCGCTATGGTTTTCGGCGCGGCTGGTGGGCCATCGACTATCCTGATGCCGAGATTCATTTTCATGGTGGCGTTTCCCGTCTCACCAACGTGCGCATGGCTGAAGACAGCCACCACATCCAGTTGCTGGATGACTCCCTGTTCGACCACCCCTGGCTGTTCGCCCAGCAAATCGGGCAGGGTGAATGGAATCCTTCCGATGAAGAAGCGGCCAAGTTGCGCGACTATCTGCTCAAGGGTGGCTTCCTCGTGATTGACGACTTCCATAACGACTATCAATGGCAGGTGATGATCAACGCGATGCGCAAGGTCCTGCCGGAGCATCCGGTGGTCGAGTTGTCAGCGGAGCGTGATGAAATCTTCCATGCGCTCTATGATCTTGATGTGCTGACCCAGATACCAGGCGAGCGCCACTTGTACCGTGCCGGCGACGGCAGCATCCAGGCGCAACTCGAAGGCACGCAGAAGTGGGCCGGCATTTATGATGATGCAGGTCGCCTGATGGTGATGATCAATTTCAACATGGACATGGGCGATGCCTGGGAACATGCAGATGACGCGCATTACCCCGAACCGATGACAGCGCTGGCTTATCGCTTCGGCATCAACTATCTGATTTATGCAATGACGCATTAAGAACCAAGAGGTGCCCACCATGCTCCTGAAACCTGTATTGCCCCTGTTGTTTGTGCTGTGTGCGTCGGCATCGATACAGGCCGAGCCGCTGCATTATGCGCAGGGTTCTGTCATTGCACCTGAAGCGGTAGTCTCCGACAGTGCCGGCAGTGCGGTCAGTCTGCGCACCCTGCTGGCGCAACAAGACAGCAAGGTGAATGTGCTCTTTGTTTTTGGCGGGGGCGATCTGGGTTTTGGCATGCCGGGACACTTGTGGTGCCCCGATTCTTTTGAAGACACCAGCATCCTGCGTACTTTAGTGGGCAAGTATGCCGGCAAGGGCGTGGATTTCGTGGCAGTGGCTTCTGCTCCGGTGTATCACTCGCAGGTGATGAAGGCGCCAGCCAGGGTATTTCTGGATGAGCCGGCTGATAGCGATGCCTTCCTGGCAGCGAGCAAGGCATTCATTGAAAGCACACAGGCTGCCCGCACCGATGGCATTCTTCCGCTCGATCCGTATTTTGATTTGCGCTTTGCGCTGATGCTCAATCGCAGCGAGAACCAGTTGCCAGGTGCTGGCTACGGTGAGCTTGCCGACTGGCATGGTGCGTTCAGGGCGGCGAATGAAACCCAGTTCTATGGCGTGCCAGGGTTCTGGCTGGTGTCGGACGCAGGGGAGATCCTGGCCGAACCCTTCCGCGGCAACGTCTATCACCCTCATGGCGCCGAGGTAAACATCAACTATACCTTCAGCGATATCGACGCCGCGCTGTCAGCCTTGCTGGACGCACAGGACTTAAACAAAAATTGAAAGATTATCGCGCTTGTCATTGTTTATTCAGTGGATTAATCTAGCCCGAATTCACGGGGGCGTAGTCCGGCTACTTATGGCGTTTCTGACAAAACCGGCAAGGCTGCTGCTCACATTTCTCGTTCTGTTGTTACCCGCCTTCACGGCGCTGGCGCAAGATGCCGAATTCCCTGTTCCCGATTCCATACGCCCGGCGATTGGTTTCTGGATCAAGGTTTACACCGAGGCCGATACTGAAAGCGGCTTTCTGCACGACGCCGAAACACTCTCCATCATTTACCAGAAACTGCCGCGCGATCGTGTTCTGATTGAAGCGCGTCGCAAGGAAATCATCGCAGACCTGAAAGTCCTGGCCTCCGGCAAGCGCACGGGGCTGAGTTCCGCTCAGCAGGAGATCTTGTCCTTGTGGGGGGGAAACACCAGCAATGCCCGCTTTGGCGTGGCCGCGCAGAACATACGCTGGCAACTTGGCCAGTCAGACCGTTACCGCGAAGGCCTGGTCCGTTCAGGTGCCTATCGCCAACATATCAGGAACGTAGTGCGGGAAATGGGGCTGCCAGAGGAACTGGCCGCGCTACCGCATGTCGAGTCCTCCTTCCATCCCGGTGCTTTTTCCAGTGTCGCTGCCTCCGGCATGTGGCAGTTCATGCGTGAAACTGCCACGCGGTTCATGCGGGTGGATCTGATCGTTGATGAGCGGTTGGACCCCTACACTGCAACCAATGCCGCGATGGAACTGCTGAAGAACAATCACAGGGCACTTGGAAACTGGCCGCTGGCGCTTACCGCGTACAATCATGGTACCAATGGCATGGCACGCGCAGTCCGTGATACCGGTACCCGCGACATCGGTCGCATCATCACCGAATACAAGGGGCCTCGTTTCGGATTCGCTTCCCGCAACTTTTATCCCCAGTTCCTGGCGGCACTGGAAGTGGAGCGCAATGCCGAGAAATATTATGGCAAGGTGAACATGGATCCTGCACCGGATTTTGCCACCTACGAAATGACCAGCTATGTCGATGCTGCAGTCATGGCGCAGAGCCTGGGCATCAGTCTGGATACCTTGAAGAAATACAACCCGGCTCTCCTGTCCGTGGTGTGGTCCGGCAACAAGCGCATTCCGAAGGGTTACACCCTCAAAATTGACAAGTCTGCCTTCCAGGGCAACCTGCGTGAACAGATCAACCAGATTGCAGCCAGTAATTTCCATAACGCCCAGATACCTGATGTGAGCTATGTGGTCCGCAGTGGCGATTCCATGTCGTCTATAGCGAATCGGTTCGATACATCAGTGTCTGAGCTGGTGGCAATCAACCAGTTGCGTGACCGCAACCGTATCCGTGTTGGCCAGACCCTGGTGTTGCCGCAGAAGAACGGTGCTGTGCCTACCCTGGTGGTCAACAACGATCCCCCACAGGCATTGCCGGACACTGGCCGCTATGAAGTCAGGAGAGGCGATACCATTTCTGCCATCGCCAGACGTTTCAAATTATCGCCGACGACTCTGCTGGCCCTCAACGGGCTGGGTGATGATGGCGTGATCCAGCCCGGTCAGGAATTGCGGCTGAAACCGGAAGGTAGCAGCCCTGCGCTGGTTCGTGCTGCGTCTGAAAACACCCTCAACTCCCAATTGACCAACGCACTTGATCAGACCCAACAGCAATTCGCAGCAGCGAAAACGCAGCCAGAACCTGCACAACAAGCCACTGATCCAGGCGAGTTTGCGGTCTCTGCCGATGGCAGCATCGAGATATTGGCCGATGAGACGCTGGGTCATTATGCCGACTGGCTGAAAGTGTCGGTTGCTGATTTGCGGAAAGTGAACAAGTTTGGCAATAACGCCAATGTGAAGGTTGGTGATCGCCTGAAGCTTGATTTGAGCAAAGTAGACAAGGGCAGCTTCGCCACGAAACGCACGCAGCATCATAATGAACTGCAGGCACGTTATTTTGCGGCTTGGCGTATTCGTGACACCGTCAACTACAGTATCAAGCGCAGCGATCTGCTGATGAGTCTGGTCCAGAAACGTTCCATTCCCATGTGGTTGTTCCGTCAGTACAACCCCAACGTAGATGCTTCGCTGGTCAGGGTAGGCCAGGTTGTTGTGTTCCCGGTAGTAGAAAAAATCACCAATTGAGGGCCTCCAGAGCCCTTGCCTCCTGTTCTCCCTGCATCTGGCGCCGCTACTGAAAATACTGGCAGTGGCAGGGTAAATAAAGCTCACGCAAAATGGTGCAAGAAGTAGAGGATCTGACCAATACGGCGGAGCAGGACGAGGCATGAATGTGCATTGGGAATACAGACTCGCTGCAGCACCGGACGCGGTTTGAAACGCCAGCACATGTTGTGAGCCCTTGACTGCCGTTCAGGCCGCCACTTCTTTCCAGACGAACAGTTTGATAGCCAGGAACAGGGACAGCACCGCCCATACCGCCAGACCGATCAGGTCAGTCAGAATGCCCGTCACTGTGGCACCACTCACCATAAGCTCGCGCAACGCGGTGACCAGGAAGCTCAGCGGCAGCACTTCCGCTACCGGCTGAATCAGCTTCGGCAAAATGTCGATGGGATAGAAAATTCCCGACAGGAACATTTGTGGAAAGGTGACCACATTGCCGATGGCCATGATGGCCGGCTGGCTTTTGGCAATGCTGCCCATGCAAAAGCCCATGCTGAGAAAGAGCGTCGTTCCCAGTAGCACGACCAGCAGCAATATCAGGGGGTTGCCCGCTATGCTGACATCAAACAAAAACACCGCGATGCCCAGCAACACGACCAGTTGAACCAGGCAGATCAACGAGCGCGACAGCACCAAACCGCTGATAAAGTCCCGCGGCGTAACCGGAGTGACAAACAGACGCTTGAGAATGCCCTTGCGGCGGTATTCGACGATGTTGTAACCACTTCCGGCAATACTGATCTGCATGATAGTGAAGGCCAGCAAGCCCGGCACCAGAAAACCCAGATAGTTTTGTGAACGCGCCTTCACATCTTCAATGGAAAGACTGAACAGGGCAGCTTCGTCGCGCAAGCTGCGTTCGATCTCCACCAGTGTTTGTTCCAGCAGCGGCATGATCAAGCCCAGTTCGCGCACTTGTGCTGCATCCACGACCACTTTGAGCGCAGCCGGGGTGCCGTTGTCCTCAAAGCCGGCGGGCACGATCAGCAGCATCTTGAGATCGCCACTGAGCACTTGCGCACGCAAAACCGCTTCATCACCTTTGGTCACTTCAAACAGTGAATTCTGCTCCAGCGTACTGATGAATTCGGAGGACAGGGAGTTGCCAGCCTGATCCACGATTCCCAGCGCAAACGGATCTTGCGCGCCGCTGCCAACCAGCCCGAATACCGACATGAATACCAGCGGGAAAAAAACCGAGAAGAAGATGGCCTGGCGGTCGCGCGAAAAAATACGCAGAAAGGTCAGTGTCATGACACGCGTCAAATGCATTCTTATTCCCTCAGGGCGGAACCGGTCAGGTGCAGGAACACATCTTCCAGATTGCCGTGTCTTGGCATGATTGGAGGTTCTGGCGCATGGGTCTGGATCAATTCGTATGGAGTGCCTTGGGCAATGACCTTGCCGTGATCCATGATCGCAAGCCGGTCGCAGAGAAATTCGGCTTCCTCCATGTTGTGGGTGGTCAGCACAATGGTCATGCCCGCTGCATTGAGGCTGCGCACCAGTTCCCACAGATTGCGTTTGGCTTGCGGATCGAGCCCAGTGGTGGGTTCATCGAGGAACAGCAGGCGCGGTTCGTTGACCAGCGCGCATGCAATGGAAAAGCGCTGCTTTTGTCCGCCGGAAAGCCGGGCAGGTTTGGCGTTGGCTTTTTCGAGCAGGTTAACCTTGGACAAAAGGACATCGGGATCAGCCGTGCGGCCATACAGGGCTGTGAACAGTTGCAGCAGTTCGCGCAGGCTGAGATGGTCGAAATATTCATTGGCCTGCAGTTGTACGCCGATCAGCTGTTTGACACGGTAAGGGTCCTTTTTAACATCCAGGCCGGCAATGGTGGCGTCACCGGCATCGATATCGGTCAAACCTTCCAGCATTTCCAGCGTGGTGGTTTTGCCGGCGCCGTTGGGGCCGAGGAGTCCGAAGATTTCACCTTCACGGACGCTCAGTGAAATGCCGTCCACCGCAGCAAACCATTCCCCTTTGCGATCTGGCCGCGGATAGCGTTTATACAAACCTTCGGCAGTGAGGATGGCTTGCATTCTTAATGATCCTTGCGGTTTGGTTTAATGATCAATTAACCCCCGGTTCCTAAAATATGCAACGTTAAACCTTGGTGAGGGTGCCAGACTGATGATCAAGAAAAACTGGCGTGCGATCTGGATTTCGGATGTACATCTGGGTACCGGTGGCTGCAAGGCCAGTTTGCTACACTCATTTCTCAAAGCCAATCGCTGCGAAACCCTTTTTCTCGTGGGCGACATCATAGATGGCTGGCGCATATCAACAACCAAATGGTACTGGCCATCGGAACACAATCGCGTGGTGCGGCAGATCCTGCGCAAGTCGGAGAAGGAAAATACCAAGGTTTTCTATATCACCGGCAACCACGACGAGTTCCTCCGCGAATACATTTCAGAGCACGATATTTCGCTGGGAAATATCAGTGTCGTAGATGAGGCGTATTACACCACTGCTGCCGGCCAGAAACTCTGGATAGTCCATGGTGATTATTATGACGGCGTCACCCGGCATCATCGCTGGGTGGCTGTACTGGGCGATGCCGGCTACAACTTCCTGCTATGGTCCAACAATTGGCTGTCGCGTGTGCGCCGTTTACTCAAGCTGCCCTATTGGTCACTGTCGCAAGCGATCAA
>JBIIWM010000236.1:0-4443 GCA_044338875.1 Pseudohongiellaceae bacterium
CAACAGGTTACGGACTATTTTCGAAAATTTTTTCACTATGCGAAAAAAATGTGCGCGCAGCACGCTACCTTGCATGCAGCCTTGGCCTGGCATGCTTAAACCCGGTTATACTTCGAACAACGAAAGACAAGAGCAGCCCAGCCGGTCACACCTTCACCTGTACTGGTACTCTCTATCATCAACCCGGATAAAAGAATCGCTTAATGCCCTTCAGCACATTTGCCCACACTCCCCCTGTTTCACGGTGGCACTCTTCCTCCCTGCTCCGCTTTTCATTAGTGACAGCCCTGGCTTTGCTGCTGCCAGTGGCCGCAGCTGCAGACCTGATTTCCGATGTGCGCTCCAACAATATCGAAGGGGCACTGTCGATACTGTCCGATGTCCGCAATGACGTGAACCTGCGCATGAGCGATGGCACCACTGCGCTGCATTGGGCTGTGTACAACAACAATCTCGATCTGGTGGAAGAGTTGATCGATGCCGGTGCGGATGTGAACGCACGCAATGACTACGGGTCTACTCCAATGTCGGAAGCTGGCGTTACCGCCAATATCGACATCATGAGAGCCTTGATCAATTCCGGTGCCGATCTGGAGTCACCCACGCTGGAAGGCCAGACAGTGCTGATGAGCGTGGTGAGAACACCCAACGTCAAGACAGCCGAACTATTGCTGCGCCGTGGTGCCGATCCCAATGCTACTGAAACCTGGCGCGGGCAGACTGCCCTGATGTTTGCGGCTACCCAGAGCCAACCTGCGATGGTGAAGTTGTTGTTGAAGAATGGCGCAGAGCCCGATGCCGTTTCCAGAATGGAAGACTGGCCGCGCCAGGTGACCAATGAACCGCGTCCGCAGAGCCGTCCCTTTGGTGCCTTCACTGCCTTGCTGTTTGCCGCACGTGAAGGCTGCACCGCTTGCGCCGAAGCCCTGGTAGAAGCTGGCGCAAATATCAACAAGGTGGATCCGAATGGCATCACTCCCTTGCTGATGGCAACGCTGAATGCACGCTGGGATGTTGCTGCTTACCTGATTGAAGCCGGTGCCGATGTAAACCGCTGGGATACCTGGGGCCGTGCACCGCTGTACTCCACGGTGGACTACAACACGGTGCCACGTGGTGGCCGTCCTGATCGTCCCTCCCTGGATGGCACCACGCCGCTGCAAGTAGCAAGGCTGCTACTGGAAAATGGCGCCAATCCCGACATGATGCTGAAAGTATTCCCACCCTACCGCTCCCTGGGCAACGACCGTGGCGGCGACTCGATGCTGACCACAGGCACCACGCCGCTGCTGCGTGCCGCTAAAGCCGGTGACATCGAGATGGTGCAACTGCTGCTGGAGTTCAAGGCCAAGCCTAACCTGAAGAACCAGCCTGGCTACACGCCCATCATGGCGGTATCCGGACTCGGCTCTGCCAACGTCGACATCCGCGCCAAGTTTCGTGACGAACAGCGCGCCATTGAAACCAGCAAGCTGCTGCTGGCCGCTGGTGCCGACATCAACGCGAAAGATGCCCAGGGTCGCACCACGCTTAACGGCGCAGTGCAGTGGAACTGGCCGGAGTTTGTGAAATTTGCCGTGGAAAACGGTGCGGACATCAATGCCGAGGATCTTCGCGGCTTCACCGTACTGGATCACGCGCTGGGCCGCGCTGCCGCCGGTGGTCGCTTCAATACCGAAGTAAACGAGGAGATGGCTGCACTTTTGGCAGAACTGGGCGCGCAGGCAGGACCTGGCAGCCTGGCTCCCCAGCCAGAGCCGGCACCGGCAGCTCCTGTTCAACCAGCACTTGTTCAACCAGCGCCTGTTCAACCGGCTCCTGCTCAACCAGCTTCGCCTGCAACGGCCCAGCCAGTGTCGGCTCAGCCCGCACTGCCGGCGCCGGTTCAGCCAGCACCTGCGCAACCGACACAGCCCGCGCCTGCCCAACCAGTGCCTGCCCAGCCTGCGCAATAATTGACACATGATCAATACAGAAAGCAGTAACCTGACGACAACAATTTCCTGAATCAGAGAGAGGATCATTCAATGGCAAAAGTACTAGTGCTTTACTACAGCATGTATGGACATATCGAAACCATGGCGAAGACGATTGCCGAGGGCGCCGCCAGCGTGCCGGGCACTACCGTGGATATCAAGCGCGTGCCTGAAATCATGCCCGAGGAAGTAGCCCGCAAAGCCGGCGCCAAACTGGACCAGAGCGCTCCGGTCTGCACGGTAGATGAATTGACCCACTACGATGCCATTATCTTTGGCACCCCCACCCGCTTCGGCAACATGTGTGCCCAGATGCGCAATTTCCTCGACCAGACTGGTGGTCTCTGGTTCACCGGCAAACTGGTAGGCAAGGTAGGCAGCGTGTTCACGTCCACCGCGTCCCAGCACGGCGGCCAGGAAACTACCATCACCTCCTTCCATACCACGCTGCTGCACCACGGCATGGTGATCGTCGGTACGCCTTACATCATTCCGGAATTGCAGGAAATGGGTGAGATCTGTGGTGGTAGTCCTTATGGTGCCAGCACCATGGCAGGGGATGGCAGCCGTCAACCGTCGGTAAAAGAACTGAACATCGCCCGTTTCCAGGGCAAGCATGTGGCCGGGATTGCCGCCAAGCTGAGCAGCCAGGCTGCGAGTCTGAACTGAAACCCTTGCGGTTACCCCCCAACAACGCCGGCTGATGCCGGCGTTGTTGTATCTGTCATGCCCCTCCTTGCTTTGCCCCTGCCTTTTGGTTAGCCTCATCTCCATTGATCCTGGTTGTACGAAGTCATGGGTCAGTTCACCGGTTAAGTCAGCATTCTGACCGGATCACTTCAGGTGAACATGGGCACGTACAACAACAAGAGGATTGCTTGTGGTCTTTCGCTGGAAAGGCGCAAGAGAGGCGCTACATCCTGGACCTCTCTCTGCTGCGGTCAGTAGCCTGGCCTTGTCCCTGCTGTGCTTGCTTCCTGCGTCTTCCTTGAACGCACAGGCTTCCCCCCGTACCGAACTCGTGCAGTCCTTTTGCGTCGACTGCCACAATCCCGATGACTACAGCGGCCGGCTGGATTTCTGGAGTGTTGATCTGGACGCGGCCCACGCCAACCGGGAGCTGTGGGAGAAGGTGCTGCGTAAATTGCAAACCGGTGCAATGCCACCCGCCACTGCGCCACGTCCGGATCCAGGCCAACTTGCCACTGTGTTGCAAGAGCTGGCACAGGAGCTGGATCAGGTCGCCGCCCTCGACACCAATGCCGGACGCGCACCACTCAGCCGCCTCAACCGCGCTGAATATGCCAACGCCGTCCGTGATCTGCTGGACATGGAAATAGATGTCGGCACCTTGCTGCCACCCGACAATGAAAGCTACGGCTTCGACAATATCGCCGATGTATTGAGTCTCTCGCCGCTGTTGCTGGAACAGTACCTGGTAGCGTCCGCGAAGATCGCCAGCCAGGCGATAGGCAACACCGCCACACCATTGATTGACCGCACCTACCGCGTGCGACCAGACTTTTCCCAGGACACGCACATCAACGGATTGCCGCTTGGCACACGTGGCGGCATCCTGCTGGAACACAACTTTCCGGTAGCTGGTGAATACCAGATTTCCGCAGTACTCGCACGCAACACTGCCGACATCATCCGCGGTCTTGAAGAAACCCACGAAATGGATTTCCTCATCGATGGCATATCGCAGCGGCGAACCAAGGTAGGTGGCATGGAAGACACGAAATTGTTGATCGACAATCCCGATACCACGCGCGCCATCATCGGCACCCGGCTACAACTCACTGTCACTGTCGATGCCGGTGCCCACGCCATTGGTGTTACCTTTGTGGAACGCAACCTCGCGCGCAACGACCGGCAATTGCAGCCCTTCATTCGCACCACGGTGGATCCGGTCGACGAAGTCGGTTTGCCGCATCTGGACAGCCTGATCATTACCGGACCGCTTGCAGTGAGTGGCCCGGGCAACAGCCGCAGCCGCCAACGCATCTTCAGTTGTGATGCGGCGACCACCGGTGAAACAGCCTGTGCTACTGAAATTGTGGCCAGGCTGGCCACGCGCGCCTACCGCAGGCCAGTAACGGATGCCGATATTGAGCCGCTGCTGCGCAGCTTTACCCGCGGCCGGGAAGCCGGCTCGTTCGATAGCGGTATCGAACAAGCGCTGCGGCTTATTCTCGCCAACCCTTCCTTTATCTTCCGCTTCGAACCCGAGGCTGAACAGGTTGCCATCGGTGCGACGTATGCGTTGCCCGATCTGCAACTGGCCTCGCGCCTGTCGTTCTTTTTATGGAGCAGCATTCCGGATGAGGAGCTTCTGATGCTCGCTACAGAAGGCCAACTTGCAGACCCGGAAATTCTCGGACAACAAGTTGAACGCATGCTGAAGGACGAAAAGGCACAAGCGCTATCCGACAACTTTGCCGGCCAGTGGCTATTGCTGCGCAAT
>JBIIWM010000237.1:0-4441 GCA_044338875.1 Pseudohongiellaceae bacterium
TGAGTAAGTACGGGTGCCACTGGGGGCCAGCGCTGCCGGCACCGTGAAGGTGCCAGAGCGGAAGGCTTTGGAGGTCGTCGCAAACAGCATGACATCTTCGGTGATGTGGTAGTCGAGGGTGGCGCGCCAATCAATTTCGCTCCAGTCATCATTTTCATTGAGGGTAGTGGCAACGCCGTTTTGCGGGATGAAGTTGTCGGACGCGAACAGCGTGCTGCTGAAGTCCTTTTCATCCCAGGACTGCCGCACTCCCAGTGTTAAATTCCACTGGTCGGTGAAATGGATAGTGCCATTGGCAAAGATGCCGTAGGCCGTGGCTTCCTGTGCACTGGAACCATCGCCGGTCACACGCAAACGCCGTGCCGTGCTACTGCACAACGGTGGGGTGGTGCCGGAGCCGGCACAGCCCCACAGGTTGCCGAAGGCAGTGCCGCCAGTCGTGGCATTGAACACGCTCGAGCCGATGGCCTGGTACAGCGCTTCTCGCGGCGTGCCGGAATCCTCGCTGAAATAGTTGGCACCGGCAATCAGGTCGATCCTGTCGTCAAACAGCGCAAAATTGAATTGCATTTCCTGATAGAACACTTCCGACTCAACCCCGGAAGGACGGAATTCCATGCCGAGCAGTTGCCAGTCGCTGACGCTGGCGCTGGTAAAATCAGAGTAACCGGTGGTGGAGGTCAACGACAGGTTGTCATTGATGGCCCATTCAATGTTCATGTCCAGTTGGGTATAACGGGCAGTATTCCACTGCTTGCACTGGTCGTCCCAGTCCGGGTCGGCGCCGTCGAGGAAACACCAGTCGGGCATGCTGAAATCGTCACGCACCAGACGTGGATCGTTGTTGCTCAGGCGCGGCTGGCCCGACTGTTCCAGGAAGTCAGACACCCAGTCTGCATAGTTGCCTTGCAAGCAAAAAGTGGTTTGTGACGGGTTCGTCGGACAAACCGGGTTCATGTTGAACTGGGTCATGTCGGTAGGGCTGCCGTCCGACCAGGAGTCGGTATACATGCCACCGAAATTGATGGTCAGATCATCAGTTGGATGCCAGCCAAGTTGAAGACGCAGCAGCTCGTCCTCCGAGCTGCCCAGCATCTGTGGGCCCCGTTTGACAAAACCGTCCTGTTCCAGTTTGGCGGCTTGGGCGCGCAGGAACAGGGTGTCGCTCAACGGAACATTCACCATGCCGGAAATATCGAAATGGTCGAAATTGCCGCCGGTTACACGCAAATAGGCGTCCTTGTCAGGTCCTGCCTGCTTGGAGAACACCCGAATGGCACCACCGGTACTGTTGCGTCCGAACAGGGTACCTTGCGGTCCCCGCAAAACTTCGACACGTTCCACATCCAGCACGCGCATCACCGGACCGGTGGTGCGTGGCATGTACACGTTGTCGACATAAAAGCCGACACTGCGTTCACCGGTAGCGCCTGCGCCGGCTCCGATCCCGCGGATCTGGAACGCAGGTGAGGTATTGCCGGTCCCGCGCGAGCCCTTGATGTCGAGGTTGGGGGAGATGGTGGCAAGATCGAACATGTCACGCACACCGCGCGCTTCGAGCTTTTCTCCGCTAAAGGCCAGCACCGAGAGCGGCGTATCCTGCAGCAGCAGTTCACGCCGTTCGGCGGTAACAATGATTTCTTCCAGTTGCTGCGCTGCCACGTTCTGGCTCAGGCCGGCCAATACACTGGCAACGCCGATAAACAGGGCTTTGCGGTTGAAGGCAGAACGGGTCGGACTCGAATTGCTGACAATAAACGATGGAACCTTGCGATGGTACATGTGTATTCCCCTGAAGATGCAAATCCGGTTGCGATTATTAACTTTTTATTGGGCACTACAGCAGCGAGAATCATGCATATGGCACTTGCTTGTCAATGTTGCCGGGAGTTCATGGGGGATGATCGAACCCAGGTTTGCCATGCGAATATCAGCCATAGCCAATATCACAGCCTGCGCAGTACCGAGCGGTTCGGTTCAGGTTTTACGCGTGGTCAATGTGATACGCATTCATCCCTTGATGCAGATAAGAGGTTTCAGGCGGGCAACCTTGCGCGCAAGGCCGGCCTTTTCGGTAATGTCGACCACGGCACGGGCGTCTTTGTAAGCCCCCGGTGCTTCTTCTGCCACCCCGCGCAATGACGGTGACCGGATCAGGATTCCGCGCGTTGCCAAGTCATCCACCAGCTTGCGTCCTGACCAATGCTTGCTTGCCGCTATGCGGCTCATGCTGCGACCGGCACCGTGGCAGGCTGACGAGAACGAGCGTGCTTCACTGCCTGACATGCCGGCGAGTATCCAGGATTCGGTGCCCATCGAACCACCGATCAGCACAGGTTGCCCGAACGGACGCAGCGAGTCAGGCAATTGCGGATGTCCCGGACAAAACGCACGTGTCGCACCCTTGCGGTGGATATAGAGTTCCCTGGACTTGTGCTCGATCACATGCTTTTCCAGCTTGCAGGTATTGTGGGAAACATCGAAGAGCAGAGTAAGCCTGGCTTCAGGGAACAACTCGGCAAAGGTTTCGCGCAGCAGGTGACCCAGGATCTGGCGATTCGCCAATGCGCAGTTGATCGCGGCACGCATCGCGCCCAGATAGCATTGTCCCAGGTCAGAAAGGATTGGAGCACACGCCAGTTCACGATCAGGCAAATCAATGCCATGACTATGGGCGGTCAGTGCCATCGAGCGCAGGAATTCCGTGCCCACCTGATGTCCCAAACCGCGTGATCCACAATGTACGGTCACCAGTACATCGTCGTTTGCAATGCCAAAGCCCCGGGCCAGTTCCGGGTTGAAAATTTCATCCACTACCTGTACTTCACAGTAATGATTGCCGGAACCCAGCGTGCCCATCTCGCCACGCTGCCGACGCCGTGCTTGTTCCGAAATCTGTTCGGGACGGGCATCCTGAACACTGCCGCCTTCTTCAATTCGCAGCAAATCGTCCGCTTCTCCCCAGCCACGGCGCAGTGCCCATTTCGCTCCACCTGCGAGCATGGCCGTCATGTCCTGCTCATTGAGACGGATCGCACCTTCGCTGCCGAGCCCGGCTGGAATCGACTTGAAAAGGCTATTGGCGAGTCTTGTTTGCAGAGGCAGTATGTCAGCGCGTTTCAAGCCGGTGAGCATGCTGCGCACTCCACAGGAAATATCGAAGCCAACGCCGCCGCCAGAGACCACACCGCCGGCGTTCGCATCGAAGGCCGCCACGCCTCCAATCGGGAAGCCATAGCCCCAGTGCGCATCCGGCATCGCATAGGCTGCCTTGACGATGCCAGGCAACGCAGCAACATTGCGCAATTGCCAGCCGACTTTCTCGTCCATTTGCATGAGCAGGGTTTCATCCGCATAAACTACTGCCGGTACCCGCATCTTGCCGCTGGGTTCCAGCTGCCATTCGTATTCACTGCGACGTTTGAACTGCGTGATATCCATCGCTCATACATCCACTATGCAGGAAGCTACCCACAGTTCATTTTCACGCTCGACACTGATTCCCGTGTAAGTCGCGCCCTTGATCTCTACTGATGGTTGATGCCTGGACACTTCAATATGTTCGCCCCAGATGCTGGCATCAAGCACATGGTCAGAGATTGCGATGTCAAAGCGGGCAAACAGCATGTGCCTGACTGCCATTTCATAGATCAGCGCATTTAGCCAGTCTGCAAGCAGAATGCAGTAATCCGGCGCTTGGCAGTGAACAGTGAAGGGACCGATGGTGGTGCGTACCGGGTTTCCCGTGATCACACCAGTGAGTGCCAATGCGGCCTGCTCAAAGGCTTGGGCTACTGTATGTCCACACCCACGAATGCCGATGTCGGCGTCATGTGCAAAGAGTTCCCAGCCTTGCTGTTGCATGATGTCTTTTCTTTCCCTGGATGCCTTCAGGTCATCTGGAATTTGGCGCGTTTGGTTATGCAGAGTCCCATGGTTTCCTTGTGCCGTTGTTGATCATGATCAACATTCCATTCTCACTTTCCCTTATCTTGCGATCTCCGGGTTTCAACATAGAGGTCGATCCATGCTGTTTTTTGCCCTCAATACCAGTCGCAGCCTTGGACAAGCCATCTCTACCCAGCTACACGTTCCACTGTCCCGGCATGAAGAACGGGATTTCGAGGACGGCGAGCACAAGATAAGGCCCCTTGAAAACGTGCGTGGCAAGGACGTCTTCGTGCTGCATTCGCTGTACGGCGAAGCAGGACAAAGTGTCAATGACAAGCTTTGTAAACTGCTGTTCTTTACCGCTGCCTTGCGGGATGCGGGTGCGATGCGTGTCAGTACCGTGGTGCCATATTTCGCCTATGCACGCAAGGATCGCCGAACCAAACCCTACGATCCGGTAACGATGAAATACATGGCTCAGTTGCTGGAGGCGGTAGGTGTCAACCAAGTGGTCACGCTGGATATTCACAATCCCGCAGCGTTCCAGAAT
>JBIIWM010000238.1:0-4437 GCA_044338875.1 Pseudohongiellaceae bacterium
GACGATGACAAGAGCGGTATAGAAGTACTAATGAGTCCTGCTGCCCGCAAGCTCATCGAGGAAAATGCGCTGAACCCCAACACGCTGCCCAGCACTGGCAAGGACGGTCGCATCACCAAGGAAGATGTGGTGAATTATCTTGGCACCATGAGTGCCTCCCCAGCCAATACAGCCAAAACAACCGGTAAACCAGCCGATGGCGGAGCAGCGACCGTGATGAACCAGGCCAGACCTGAACAACGAGTCCCGATGACCAGGCTGCGCGCGAAAATCGCCGAGCGATTGCTGCAGGCAACCCAGTCCGCGGCGATGCTGACCACCTTCAACGAAGTGGACATGTCGGCAGTGATGGCACTGCGCAACAAATACAAGGACATGTTCGAGAAGAAACATGAAGGTGTGCGTCTTGGCTTCATGTCATTCTTCGTGCGTGCCAGCGTCGAGGCTCTCAAGCGCTTCCCTGCAGTCAACGCTTCCATTGATGAAAGCGACATCATTTATCACGGCTATCAGGACATCGGCGTCGCGGTATCCTCGCCACGCGGTCTGGTAGTGCCGGTCCTGCGTGATGCCGATTCGCTGAGCTTTGCTGGTATCGAGAAGAGCATCAGTGACTACGGCACCAAGGCGCGTGACGGCAAGCTCAGTATTGAAGAGATGTCCGGCGGTACCTTTACCATATCCAATGGCGGTGTGTTTGGTTCCTTGCTGTCCACTCCGATCCTGAATCCGCCACAAACTGCGATATTGGGCATGCACAAGATCCAGGAGCGTCCGATGGCGGTCAACGGTGAAGTCAAGATACTGCCGATGATGTATCTGGCCCTGTCTTATGACCACCGCATGATCGATGGCAAGGAAGCGGTACAGTTCCTGGTGACCATCAAGGATTTGCTGGAAGATCCGGCACGTATTTTTCTGGAAGTTTGAAAAAAGTCAAAACAGGAATCAAAGATTATGTCAGCTGATTACGACGTCATTGTGATAGGTGCCGGCCCTGGTGGCTATGTAGCCGCAATCAAGGCTGCCCAGCTCGGCCTCAAAACCGTTTGCATCGAGAAATGGATTGACGAGAACAGCAAGCCTGTTCTGGGTGGCACCTGCCTGAATACCGGCTGTATCCCATCGAAGGCTCTGCTGGATTCTTCGCACAAGTTTGTCGAAGCCAGCAAACATTTTGATGTGCACGGCATCAACGTCGGCAAAGTGGCTATCGACGTCCCCACGATGATTGCCCGCAAAACCAAAGTGGTGAAGCAGCTGACTGGCGGTATTGCGGGTTTGTTCAAGGCCAATGGCGTCAGCAGCATTTCCGGCACAGGCCGCTTGCTGAAAGACAAAAAAGTCGAAGTGACCGCACTGGATGGCAGCAAGCAGATCATTAGCGCCAACAACATTATTCTTGCAGCTGGTTCAGTGCCGATCGAAATTCCGCCAACGCCTTTGCAGGATGGTGTGATCGTGGATTCCACCGGGGCCCTTGAGTTCCAGGAAGTTCCTAAGCGCCTGGGTGTCATCGGTGCCGGTGTCATCGGACTTGAACTCGGCTCAGTTTGGTCCAGGCTCGGTTCTGAAGTGGTGGTACTGGAAGCCTCAGAGTCATTTTTGGTTGCAGTGGACCAGCAGATTGCCAAGGAAGCCCAGAAATTGCTGGGCAAGCAGGGTCTCGACATTCGCCTGGGCGCGAAGGTAACCGGAAGCTCGGTATCCAAGGGCAAGAATCCGAAAGTCACCGTGCAGTTCACCGACAAGGAAGGCAACAAGGAAGAAGTATTCGACAAACTGATCGTGTGTGTCGGCCGCAAACCTTATACCGTGAACCTGTTGAGTGACGATTGCGGCGTCCAGAAAGATGAGCGTGGCTTCATCAAAGTGGATGAGAATTGTGGCACTGCCGTAAGTGGTGTATTTGCCATTGGTGATCTGGTACGTGGCCCGATGCTGGCACATAAGGCCTCGGAAGAGGGGATTATGGTCGTTGAGCGCATTGCCGGCCACAAAGCCAACATGAATTACGACCTGATCCCCGGGGTCATCTATACCCACCCGGAAATCGCCCAGGTCGGCAAAACTGAAGAACAGCTGAAAGCAGCTGGCATCGAATACAAAACCGGTGTGTTCCCGTTTGCCGCAAGCGGTCGTGCCTTGGCCGCCAATGACTCCGATGGCATGGTAAAAATGCTGGCTGATGCAAAGACCGACCGTGTTCTTGGTTGTCATATCATCGGGCCTTCCGCCGCAGATTTGTTGCAGACCGTGGTCGTCGCAATGGAGTTCAGCAGCAGCGCCGAAGACATCGGCATGACGGTGTTCTCGCACCCCGCCTTGAGCGAAGCGGTACATGAAGCGGCACTGGCCGTAAATGGCCATGCGATCCACATTGCCAACCGCAAAAAACGTTGAGTTTTTGAAGGAATCTGAAACATGAATCTACATGAATACCAGGGCAAGCAGTTGTTTGCCGAATACGGCCTGCCGGTTTCCACCGGTTATGCCTGTTCCACGCCCGAGGAGGCTGCTGCTGCAGCCGACAAGATTGGTGGCAATCAATGGGTAGTGAAAGCACAAGTGCATGCTGGCGGTCGCGGCAAGGCGGGCGGCGTCAAGCTCGTGAAGAGCAAGGACGAAATCCAGGCTTTCGCCAAACAGTGGCTTGGCAAGAATCTCGTCACTTACCAAACCGACAAGAACGGCCAGCCGGTCAACAAGATATTGGTCGAGTCCTGCACCGACATCGCCCAGGAACTTTATCTGGGTGCGGTGGTGGATCGTGCCTCACGTCGTATCGTGTTCATGGCGTCCACCGAAGGTGGAGTCGAAATCGAGAAAGTGGCGCATGACACGCCGGAAAAAATCCTCAAGGCCACGATTGATCCCTTGACCGGAGCGCTGCCTTATCAGGGCCGGGAACTGGGTTTCAAGCTGGGCTTGAACAACGAACAGATCAAGCAATTCACGCAGATTTTCCTCGGCTTGGCCAAGCTGTTTGTGGAGTGCGACCTGGCGTTGCTCGAAATCAATCCGCTGGTGATTACCAAGGAAGGCAATCTGCACTGCCTCGATGCCAAACTGAATATCGACGGCAATGCGCTGTATCGCCAGCCCAAAATTCGCGCGATGCATGATCCTTCGCAGGAAGACGAGCGCGAAGCTCTGGCCACGAAGTGGGAACTGAACTACGTAGCGCTCGAAGGCAACATCGGTTGCATGGTGAATGGTGCTGGCCTGGCCATGGGCACCATGGACATCGTCAAGCTGCATGGTGGCCAACCGGCCAACTTCCTGGATGTGGGCGGCGGAGCGACGCGCGAGCGTGTCAGCGCGGCGTTCAAGATCATCCTGTCCGATGCCGCGGTAAAAGCGGTATTGGTCAACATCTTTGGCGGTATCGTGCGTTGCGACCTGATTGCAGAAGGCATCATTGGTGCCGTTGCTGAAGTCGGCGTGAAGGTTCCGGTGGTCGTGCGGCTGGAAGGCAACAATGCCGAGCTGGGCAGCAAGATCCTGGCAGAAAGCGGACTCAACATCATTGCAGCCAAGAGTCTCACCGATGCTGCGCAGCAAGTGGTCAAGGCAGCAGGAGAACAGGCATGAGCATTTTGTTGAACAAGAACACTCGCGTAATTTGCCAGGGCTTCACAGGCTCGCAGGGCACCTACCACTCCGAACAGGCGATTGCGTATGGCACGCTGATGGTCGGTGGTGTTACCCCGGGCAAGGGCGGCCAGAAACATCTGGGGCTGCCGGTATTCAACACGGTGGAAGAAGCGGTCAACGACACTGGCGCAGAAGCCTCGGTGATTTATGTACCGGCTCCGTTCTGCAAAGACTCCATCCTGGAAGCGGCGAATGCCGGCATCAAGCTGATCGTATGTATTACTGAAGGTATCCCGACGCTCGACATGCTGGTCGTGAAGGTCAAATGCGACGAGCTGGGCGTACGCCTGATCGGACCTAATTGTCCGGGTGTGATCACACCGGGTGAATCCAAGATCGGCATCATGCCGGGCCATATCCACAAGCCGGGCAAGGTAGGCATCGTGTCGCGTTCCGGCACCTTGACCTATGAAGCCGTGAAGCAGACCACCGATTATGGCTTCGGCCAGTCGACTTGCGTCGGCATCGGTGGCGACCCGATTCCGGGTTCCAGTTTCATCGATATCCTGAAACTGCTGCAGGACGACGCCCAGACCGAAGCCATCGTGATGATTGGCGAGATTGGCGGCAGTGCCGAGGAAGAGGCTGCGGCCTATATCAAGGCCCATGTGACCAAGCCGGTGGTTTCCTATATCGCTGGTGTCACCGCACCCTCCGGCAAGCGCATGGGGCACGCAGGTGCCATCATCGCGGGCGGCAAGGGCACGGCAGAGGAAAAATTTGCTGCATTGCAGGCGGCTGGAGTAGTGACCGTCAGGAGCCTGGCCGACATCGGTGATG
>JBIIWM010000239.1:0-4423 GCA_044338875.1 Pseudohongiellaceae bacterium
ACCAGTACCGGTACCACTGCTGCCACTGTTGCCGCTATTCCCGCTGCTACCAGAATTACCACTATTGCCGTTGCCTGTCGTGGTGTCCGTGCCGCCAGTACCGGCGCCACTGCTGCCACTGCTGCCGTTGCCCGTTGGGGTGCCTGAACCATTACCATTACTGGAACCACCAGAATTTCCCGTAGTGAGATCACTGGTCGTGCGCGAGAACAACGCAGGATTGATTTCAGGGCTTGTATCTGCAACCTGGGTGTTGCCCAAGCCCTGACCGGCACTTTCAATTTCTGCGGTAGTTCTTACGTCAACATCCTGCTGTGAGATGGTGTTTGCAGCTGTTGCCGAGCGATTGTCTACGCCAGGATTGTCACCATTGGCATTGCGTACTTCTGCAAGCGTATTTTGTGGTACGACTCTGGCCGACTCATCTTCAGGCTCATCTGCATCTGCAGCCGCCGTTGTTTCCGTAGTGGTTCCAGCAGCATCACTATCCTCTGGATCACTATCGTCATCGTCCGCTTCATCCAGCTCAGCCAGATACTGCAGCAAACCCAATATAGGAGGTGCCTCCAGCAAGCCTTCCGGCGCCTGGCCCTCGCGGGTGATGGCAAAATCGTAAGGAGCACCGATACCTGTATCGATACTGCCTTGATTGTTACTGACTGTAGTTCCCCCTTCATACACAGCCGTGTAAAGCACGTTGCCTACGATCAGACCCTCATGCACCGTGCCGCGGATACCCATGCTGGCAAAAGGCGTGTCCAGCCTGTAGTCATCCTGATCCTCATCGCCAATGGTGCCAGAAATGGTTCTGAAACCACCTCTGAGCATGGTCATGACGGCTTCATCCGGGGTCGCTTTATCGCCATCGAAGGCGTAGGAGTTGAAGGCAAATTCAGTATTGGACTTGAAGGCAAACTGGGCGTCATCCACCATCCGCACCTGGGCTTGGCCGTTGGCCCCGACCAGGATCGTGTCGCTAACGAAGATATCGGATTTACGCATCAGTGCACGCAAGCTGCCATCACTGGCCCGGGCCTGGACATCGCCTCTTACAGCAAGCACTTTCCCGACAGGAGCGTCACTCTGGGCCAAAACCGGGGAGAGTCCAGAGAGCGGCGACAAGAGCGCCAATAGCAGAATAATAGTGAGCGCACTGCGTAAATTTATTTTTTTCATTGTGCCAACTCTGAAGTACTGCTCTTGAGATGAGTGTTGCTTTTTGTAACCTGGGGTATTGATGCATCAGGCCCGGAGTGGGTCACCAACACTCAGATATCCACCCAACTACTTGTTTTACATCAATAATTAAAAATAAAAGCATTGTCGCTGCAACCAATTTGAGCCACGAATATGCGCTTGGCTCTACATGAATACCCTTACCAGTGTAATGCATCAAACTCACAGAAACGAAAAAAGGAGTTTTTCCCGACCCTGTTTTGTGAGCCAGTTCATGTTTTGTTACAAACGAGCGACCGATATGCTCTGCGCCTCCCATTGTGGGAGGGCTGCACTGGGCATGCAGGCCCGGGGCACTCTGGCAATTGTCGAGGGGTGGCCTGTATGATGCAGCGGCCTCAATAACAAAGAAAACAGGAGACAGGTTTCATGTCCGTAGAAGCAACCAACGAACAAATTGTGAGAGATTTCTTTGCAGCCCTCAGCACAGGAGATCTGGAGATAATCCGCGCTACCCTGCATCCTGATGCGAGCTGGACCCCGATGGTCAAAGGTGTGCCAGGTGCTGGTGTCCATGCTCCGCGCGATGTCATCGTCGACGAGTTCCTCGCGCCGGTCCGCGGCATCTTTGAGGATGGAGATCCGAAATCCTATGTGAACAATGTATTTGCCAAGGGCAATATGGTCTGTGCGGAGACCAACGGTCGTGGCAAATTGCGCAACGGCAACGAGTACAACAACCTCTATTGCTGGGTCATCGAAATCAAGGATGGCCTGGTGTATGCCATTCGCGAATACATGGACAGCCACTACGTAATGTCAGTGGTGTAACACCGGTATGAAAAGTTGCGGGCAGACTTTGCAGTCTGCCCGCTAGTCCGGCCCCCCGCTCGCCCTCCCGCCCAAACCAGGCAAAAAATTGCCAACCAGCTTCTGGAAAGTTTCCGGTTTTTCACTGTGCACCCAATGTCCTGCCCCTGCCACAATTTTGATTTTGGCTGCCGGAAACTGACTGAGCGTGCTTGCCTGATGTTCTGGCAGGATGTAATCCGAATTGGCGCCTTTGATGAACAACACTGGTCCCGAATAAGTGCGGCCAGTTTGCGGCCAACTGATGATTTCGGGGAAAAACTGCTTGAGCACTGGCAAATTGAAACGCCAGCTGAACCCGCCGCCCTCCGCTTTCTGCAGATTGGCCAGCAAAAAATCCCGCACCCCTTTGGACACGACTTGGGCAGAGAGTGCTGCATCCGCCGCTGCCCGTGACTGCAAGGATGCAAGATCCAGCGCACACAATGCTTCCAGCACCTGAATGTCGCCACGTGGATAAGCAACCGGCGCGATATCGACCACGATCAAACTGCGCACACGCGCTGGCTGCTGCAGTGCGAGCAGCATCGCAATCTTGCCACCCATGGAGTGCCCGAGCAGATGCGCGCTCCGGAGTCCCAGCACGTCCATGGTATCGGCCACATCCTGCGCCATCTCGGGCAATGTCATGGATTCTGCATGCGCTGACTGTCCATGGTTGCGAACATCCAGTGCGTAAACGTCGAAGTCACTGGCCAGGGCTTTGGCATGCCAGGCCCAGTTGCCCTGGTTGCCGTACATGCCATGCAGGATCAGCAGGGGTTCAGCCGTTGCGCCCAACGCAGAGCTATAGTGCCGGTAATGCAGGATCACAGGTTGTCACTGATCCACTGGAGTACATCCGTGTGATGGGTCTTGGTATTCACTTTTTCCATGATGTGGCGCAGCTTGCCTTCTGCATCAATGATGAACGTCATGCGGTGCAGTCCCACGTATTCGCGCCCCATGAACTTCTTCAGGCCCCATACGCCGTATTTCTCCGATACCGAGTGATCCTCGTCGGACAGCAGTGTGAAGTTCAGTTTTTCCTTCTCGGCAAACCTGGTCAGGCGGGAGACAGGATCGTTACTGATACCCAATGCCACAATGCCTTTTTTGGCGAGCTCCTTGCTGCTGTCACGCAGACCGCAGGCCTGCACTGTGCAGCCAGGCGTCATGGCCTTGGGATAAAAGTACACCACCACGATCTGGCCGCGGTAATCCTTCAGGCTGTGTTTTTTATCTTGCTGATCGTGCAGGCTGAAAGCCGGGGCAAGATTTCCGATTTTAGGCAGGCTCATGAATAGTCCTCAAATTAGCAAAGTCCAGAATGAAGTAAATCGATTTTATGGGGCCGGTACCGCCAGGATATGCAGCAATTCCTCAGGCAAGAAAGGACGCCCCTGCGGGTTGAGTCCAGCGCCGGTAATGATGGCAGAGATCATCAATTTGCCGTCACCCTCGCGAATGATCTGCTGGAGAAACGCAAAGCGCAGCCGCGACACCTGCTCCATCCGGGTATATACGGTGAAAGTGTCGCCACTGGTCAATGAACCCTTGTAGTCCAGTTCGGCACGCACAACCACCAGATGCACGCCGCTGCGGGTCAGCGCGGCAAAATCGATACCAAAGGCCTTCAGGCATTCATGGCGGGCATGTTCCAGGTAGTTCTGGTAGACCGCATTGTTGACGACGCCCTGCATGTCACATTCATAGTCCCTGACTGCCATCCGGACACTGTGTTGTTCGCTCATGTTTGCTCCGCTATCCAATAGGCAAATCTGTGGATAAGTGTGTGTGTAACCTAACCCCCTGCCTCCCCATCCAAGGCACCAGCATATGCTGGCTCTTGGCCCTGCTTCCCGCCTGGCTTTTAATTTATTGTTTATTTTCAAACTATTACAAAATCGCCGCCAGCAAACCTGAAGCTTATGACACATTCTTAATCAGGGACTTTACGAAATTACCCTATGTGCATAAATTCATTGGAGTTTGTTGTTTTTCGAAAAGCGAGTGCCATTAAAACACCGGAACGCTACCATAGGCCAGCCTTGGAACCAGGCGTCCGACGATCCTGTCAGCGCCAAGTCCGCTCCTGCGTTTAACTTGTCATTTGTACCCATAAGCACTTCCTGATGCCTGAATTTTTTGCCTTTTCCCGCGCCTTTTCCTGCGCCTTAGCCCTGCTATCCGCAGTACTGCTGACGGCGTGCAGCTCCAGACCCGAGCCAGCGCCAGCGGAAGCACCCCTGCGTGCAGCCACCCAACCTGACTTGAGCGGGCATTGGGAAAAGAATTACCAGTTGAGCGACGATTTCAATAACCGCTTCTCTCTTTATATCGCCGACATCCAGCGCCGCTTCACTGCTGCACAGTCACGTACAGAGCTGCAGGTTCT